>CANQZJ010000016.1 GCA_947628315.1 uncultured Oscillospiraceae bacterium | reverse complement strand
CCGTTCACCGCGGTGCCGGCGAAGCTGCCCGCGAACGATGCCCCGAAGGCGACGCCTCCGAGAATCGCAAGCTCCTTGATTCCGACCATGTCGCTCCTTTCATGGAGACTTATAGATTCATTATAGGATGTGATTTTTTTGCGAATTGAAAAAATATGGGGCCGTGCAGACTTTGCGTCCACACGACCCCGTCGCGTCAGAGCCGCAGCCTCGTCTTGCCCCCCTAGAGCAAACCGGCGGTTCCGATGTGCAATATCGACCGTATCCACTTCGGCGGCGTGATGATTCCCTTGGCCGACGCCTCAAGCACGAGGCACAGTCCGAGGAGACCGGCGCCCACGGACACCTGCGTGACCAGCCCCCAGTCGACGACCTCCCACCACGGCGTAGCCCGGTTGTCCCTCTCGTACTCGAATATCACCGAGGCTTGGTCGCGTTGAACGGTCTGCGCCAGCTTGAGCTGTATCAGCAGCTGACGGTAGTGCTCGGACCCCTCGTCCGCGCCTTGCAGCGCGTCGTAGAGACCGCTCATCACCGCGTGCAGACACTCCTCCTCCTGCTTCAATCGCTTTATGTCCATGCTCGCTCCTTTCATAGCATTCTCTCGCTACGGCTCTTCACTATGGGCCGTAAAATATGTGCGACCCGTGTCAGAGCAGGCGGTTGTACATGAACACGCCACTGAAGTATTTGCCTGCGAATTCGGAGTTGTTGTAGACGTTGTCGGTCACCGGCGACAGCAGCGAGAAGGTCCCTCCCGGATATACCACCTGCACGCACACGGGCGTGTACTTGTTCGCATACTGGTATAGGACCCACGCCGTGTCCGACCATGCACTCCACAGTATGCGGCTGTCGTGCACCACCCCGTACCCTATGGTCTGCGCGGTCGTCGCATGGGGTTTCGTGCCCGTGGTGCCTCCTGCCCATCCGACCGTAAGCGTGGGCGTCCTCGTCGAGCTGAGCGCCCCTCCATCCGTCCCGATGACGGCGTTCGAGACGAGCAGGCAGGCGTACGGCTGGTACGTGTCGCCCACGACCGTGGGGAGTCCGACAAGGTATCCCCCGTAGGAGTTACCCATCGACGCTGCGGAGAAGGAGGAGCTCCACCCGGTCCCGGTCGTCCATATGCCACTGGGCACCGAACCCCACAAGGTAGAGCTTGTGCTGTTTATCCAGTGGTACCACGTGCCCGCGTACGAGTAGCAGTCCCTCCCGGCGGAACCGGTCGCACCCGTGTAGCCCTGAGGGCCCGTCGCGCCCCTGTCGCCCGTGGCCCCCGTCGGGCCCTTGGAGCCCGTCGCGCCCGTGTCGCCCTTGTCGCCCTTGATGTTTACAGTGTTGACCGACGGGGCGGACCCGCCGGACACCGACCAGCTCAGGTCGCCGCCCGACGCGAGGGAGGGGACGTAATAGGGTCCCGCAGAGCCAGCGCTTCCGTTGTAGATGCGCATCTGCGCCGGCGCGGCCAGCTTCGTATCGCCGTTCTGCTGTACGACCACGTAGTCCGAGGAGGACAGGCTTTCGGCGGTCGGCAAAGTTGACAGCTTCATCCGGGCCTCCCTTCTATATCTGGCCGTATATGCCGGCGTCCCCGATGAAGTACGTTAGCACGCCGCACCAATACGTGTTCGCGGGGACGGTGACGTTCCCTTGGTTCTGTATTCCGAGGTACTTGCCGGCGTACAGGCAGGCACTCCCGATGAGCCCGTCCACGGCCGACGTGAGGTAGAACGTGTACGAGCCCCCGTATTTGTAGTGCCCATGGACGAAGAACATCGCCGGGAAGTAGTTCAATCCGAACATCGTGTTGGGGGAGAGGTTCCATCGGAGGATTCCCCCCGCGGCCATCGTGTTCGAGCCAGTGCTGAACCTGTGTATGTATACCGTGCGCCATCCGGCGTTCCCGATGACGAGCCATTGTCCCGTCTCCGACTCGGTATATCGCTTCGACAGGTTCTTGACCCACATCCCCTTTCCCGAGGCCCCCATCGGACCAGCCGCACCGACGGAGCCCGTCGCGCCCTTGGCCCCCGTCGCGCCCCTGTCGCCCGTGGCCCCCGTCGGGCCCTTGTCACCCGTGGCCCCCGTCGGACCCTTGATGTTCCATGTGCTCGAAGGCGCCGAGGCGCCGTCACTTCTCGTATAGCTTAGCGTGGTACCCGTCATGTGCGGGATGTAGGAGGCCCCTGCCGGGCCAGCGCTTCCCTTCAGACCGCTGACGAGGGCGCTGAGTGAGACCTGCTTAGTCTCGTTGGCGGACGTCGACACGGCGAAGCTCCCGCCGGAGGCGGACGCGATTGACGGCAAGGCACTTACCTTCATGTGCCACCTCCCTAGTAGTTGACTATCGGCAGCCAGCCTTGGAATCTGAAATACGAGTTGGAGTTCCAAGACTTGCAGCACATTATCGAGGCCCACCAATCCTCCGCTATCACCATGTAGCTTCGGTAGTTCCCGCTCGTGCAGAGACCGAAGAGGACGACCGGGCACGCCAGATTTATACTGGTGAGCCGGGAGCCCGTGGCCGGCTCCGTGGGCATCTTGGTCCCGTTCGCGTCCGCATTGACCAGCGGTTGCAGGCTGAACGACTTGGACATCTTCCACGCCGAGACAGTGCCGATGCCCGGCTTTATGGGGTCGAACAGCGCGTGCGCCCAACCTCCGTATATATGGATGTAGGTGCCGTTACCCGCCACCTTCACACTGTCGAACGACCCGTAGTTCCATGACCCCCTCGGGCCTATGTACGGTGCGTTGTATCCGGTCTCGCCCTTGGCCCCCGTTGCGCCCCTGTCGCCCGTGGCCCCCGTCAGGCCCTTGGCCCCCGTCGCGCCCCTGTCGCCCGTAGCGCCCGTCGCGCCCTTGGCGCCCTTGAGAGAGACGCTTGATGGGGCACTGCCCCCGACGGTTCCGGACGGCGACCAGCTAAGCGTCCCGGAAGAGCTCACCGACGGCATGTAGTACCCGCCGGTTGCCCCATTGGCGCCCTGAAGCTGGGACTTTAGGGACGACAGCTTTATCAGGGACGAGACGCCGTTCTGAGTGTGCACCAGCATCTCGTCGCCCGTGATGGCGGACGCCTTGGGCAGTGTCGATATCTTGGTACCCATGGCCTCACCTCATCGTCACCATGTCGCGAAGGGTGTCCGGCCCGGCCACGCCGTCGACCTCCAGATGGTGCCCCTGCTGCAACTGTCGGATGGCGGCGGTCGTTGCGGGGCCGCAGGACCCGTCGATGCCGTCCGGCCCGATGCTGAGCCCCCAGAACTCCAACCCCATCTGCACGGCCTTGACCATGTAGAGGTAGTTGTCGCGACCGTAGTCCACAGCCCTCTCGGAATACACCGGTCCGTACTTGTCGCGCCACAGGTTGACCACTGTGTCACTGAGGACACCGTCGACCGTGAGCCCCTCGCCGTAGGCGTTCATGTTGTACTGGATGTAGGACACGAGCGCCTTGGCGGTGTCCGGGTTGGTCAGGCCGTCCGCTCCCCGCGGTCCAAGGTCGTACCCCCACTTCCTCAGGTACTCCTGCATGTCCCGGATGGCGTCCGCGCCGGTCCTCCCGCCCTTCTGCGGGTCGATGGACGGGCTCGCCCCTCCGTACGTCGGACGGCACACCGCGCAGACCGTGGAATATGCGCGGGTGCGCCTCTGGACGTACCCGGAGCCGCCGCCGGTGTTCCCCTCTATGGTCGTCAGGTACGAGCCGTTGTTGGACTCGACGATGCCCACGTGGTCCGACGTCCCGTCCGGTCCCCAGTCGAAGAACACGATATCGCCCGCCACGGCGCTCCTCGCCGCCACGTTCCTGCCGGCGGCCTTGGTCTGGTTCACGCCGGTGGGGCAATACGCGCCGGGGATGCAGGGCGCGGTCGCCCCGGCTTGGTTGAAGACCCAGCTGACGAACATGTAGCACCATGCGGCCTCGACGAACACGTCGCCGTACTTGGCTCCGTACCAGCGGCCGTACTTGGAGCCCCTCTGGGGGTCCGCGGCGCGGGAATATCCCAACTCGCCGCGGGCCACGCTGAGGACGTCGTTCGCGTTGTTTCCCATTCTCTCCCTCCTATCCGTCCAAGTGGTTCCACAGGTACTGGTTCAGCTCCTGCGCCATCTTGTCGAGCTCCTCCTCATGGCCGCCGCTCTTGAGGTGCTCTATCATGACGCTGTTGGACTTGAGCATCAGCTTCGTGGCGGCGTTGAGGTCGGATATGTGCGTGGCGTTCTCATCGGCCCTTCGTTCGAGGGCCTCGATGCGCTTCTCCCTGTCTATGCCGGGCGCGCGCATCTCCCGCACCACCTTCACCGCACTCCACACCGACACCAGCGCCGATATGAGCACGAAAAGGACGATGCAGAACGTCCCGACCATCTCCATCGTAAGTTCGGCCATGGGTCCCCCTCACATGTCGCTCTCCGCCGTGTAACCGCGGTCGGCGATGTACACGGCCTGCCTGTTCGCCGCGTCGTACTGCCTGCACAGCAGCGAGAACGGCTGCGCCGAGACCCCCGCCTCGGGGTCGGCTATGGTCACGGTCGCCTCGTCGGCGTAGAGGAGGACCACCGGCCTCACGGCCCCGTCGTCAATCCAGATGACGGAGGGGGCCGGAAGGAACATGACGTTCGAGCCCACGATGGGCACGGCGACTCTCGTGACGTTGAGTATTCGGTTGAGGCCCTCGGACACTGGGAGCGCCTCGGTCGCACCGGGCTCCACGTACTGGGCTATCTCGTCCCTGTCGTCCGGAAGGCGGTTGGCCTTCAGCAATATGTCGCAGGCGGCCGTCACCGGGGCGTAGTCCCCGGCTAGGTCGTCGTCGGTCCACTCGTACATGTAGTGCACCCGCAACGGCGTGGACAGCCGCGTGTCCAGCGCGGAGGGCTCATCGGTCGGCGCGTTCACCGCCACGACCGTGCCGAAGCACACGGTGAGCAGCACGAGGCAGACGAACAGCCCCAATATCAGCGGAAGCAGGCACCCGACCTGCCCCCTGCGGGAATATGCGCTCGGACGGGAGTCCCGGGGGCGCATCACTGCACCGTCGAATCTGCGGCCGGGGGCGTTTCCACCTGAACCTCCTTGGGGGTCATCTTCGCCGCGGCGGCCTTGGACAGCTCGTCGCTCTTGGCGCTGCTCTGGACGGAGACGTTCTCGACGTACGTCGAGGTCTCGGACTTGACGGAAGCGCCGTCCACGTACGCCTCGCAGAAGGCGTATATGGCCGACGACACGACGCAGAGGATGCCCCCGGTCATCGCGACGGCCTCGTTGCCAGTGCACAGGCCGGTGATGCCGGTGCCGAGGGAGGCGAGGAACGCGGCGAGGGCCATGAGGAACTTCCTCGACTTGAACTTCTCCATTTTGAATCCTTACGTGCTCTTGACGGGGGACACGTCGGCCGGTCCGTCCGGGTCGTACTTGCCGGCGGAAATCTGCCTCTCAAGCAGGTCGTACTCCTGTAGGCGGCACTCGACCAAGTCGGTGCCCGACCCTCCCTTCGAGTTGGCGTTCATCGTCACCTTGATTTGCATGGGAGGGGGTGTCGCCGGCCCCTCCGGGTGAGTCTCGTTGCTCATGCGAAGTCCTCCAATACATCCTCTGTGTATAGCGGGGAGTCGTGCGAGACGTCCTCGACATATATGGCCGAGTCGCTCGGCGGCGTCTCCGGAATGTCCACGCTCGGCGGCTCGATTGGCTCCGGCAGATACGGGAACTCCACGTCGCCGGCCTCCATCGCGTCCTTGAGCGCCTGCGCTGCGAGCGCCTCTTGCGTCGACCAGATGGGAAGTGGCTTGGCGGCCTCCTCCTCCGGCAAGTCGTCCGAGTGGTCTATCGGCGGTTGCAGCCCGGCGGCCACCGGGTCGAACGGCTCGGTCGTCTCCTCCATCGACGGGCCCTCCATGTCGGCGTCCGCGTCGGGTGGTGGCCCCGGGTCCTCTGGGGGCACCTCCGGGTCCCCCGCCTCCCCGTACCACAGCTGGCTTCCATCCTCGAACACCTCGTGTCCGAGCAGTCTTCCTTCCTTGCCCATGTGCTCGCCTCCTATAGGAACAGCGGGGCACCGTCGGCGCTGATTTCCACGCGCCATCGGTCGTTCAGGTCGCGGTCGGGTGACAGCGCCCCGTGATGCTGGAAATACAGCGTGCCGTCGACAAGCACGGAGCCGTCGGTCTGGAGCAGAAGGTCCACCGTGTCGGTGTCCTCGTCCATGACGACGCTGCACCCGCGCCTGACGGTGACGTGGGCGTACGCCGGGAGCCTGACGGGCTGCTTGGGCCTGATGGCCGCCGGGATGGTCCCCGACCTGAGCACCTTCGGATTCGGCATCTGGTAGATGCGCTCGTCGGTCCGCGCCGGCTTCAGGATGTAGTCGACGTAGTCGAACGACAGCCCGGCGATGCGCGTGGCGGGATTGTACGAGAACTCGCCGTGGAGCGACGGCTTCGGCAGGTGGGAATATGGCAGGCGCCAAGCGTCGTCCGGGTCCAGCGTCATGCCGATTTGGGTGGGGGCGGCCTGAATCCACGCGTGGTCCCTGACGTACTCGTCGAGGGTCTCGTAGAGGTCCCCGAGGTCCGTGCCGTACGCCTTGGCTATCACCGCGAGGAAGTCGACGAGACGCATCTTCTTGTTGCCGTCCCATTGGCCCATCTCGACGAACGTGTCGCGGGCGAATCCGGTCGGGTCGGCCTCCCAGTCCGTCTGAAAGAGCTGGGTCGGGTAGTTGTAGATGTAGCTGGCGATGACACTGTCCCAGTCGTGGACGTCGACGACGACCTTCTGCCCGGTGCAGACGTTGCCCTCGCCGAGGAGAACCAGCGGCTTGTACGAGTGGATGTCCGTGTGCAGGTGGCTCTCCAAGTCGTCCCGTATCGACATGGATATGAGGCCGCCGCGCCTGTTCTCCAAGTCGTCCGGGTCCGGCGGGAGCGTCATGCAGTGCTCGACGGTGCCGTAGTAGCGGATATGGAACTTCCCGGTCTCGTTCGCCAGCGACTGGTCCGGCACGTTGGGCTCCGCCACCGGGGCGCCCATCGGCTGGGTGAGCGGATACGGCTCGTACTCGCCGTGGCTGTAGTGGTGTATGAGTCCCTCCGGGCCGACGGTCTCGTCCGCACCGATGTCCGAGGCGGCGAACGGCGCCTCCCCGTAGACGGCGGGTGGCTGCTGCGTCTCCGGGTCGTAGGGGATGCGGTTGCCATCCCGGTCGATGTACCAGTTCCTCTCGTAGTCGTTCCGGTCTGTCATGTCGCACCTCCCTACGGCCTGATGACCGCGTACATGGCCTCAAGCTCCCTGCCGACCTCGTCCTGCGTCATCAGCGGGGAGAGGACGCGGCTGACCTTCTTGAGGTCCTCCTGCGATATGGACCATGTCGCGCACTCTATGTACTCCGGCTCGTCCAGCATGTCCTCCGAGGACTCCCAGTACCATTGCGAGGCCATGTTGTAGCCGCGCCACTTCGGCTGGAGGTCCTGTAGGGTGTACTGCTCGAACGAGAGGAGCTCCTGATACTCCCAGATGGGTCTCGTGGTCGTGTCGTTCCGGAGCTCCATCAGGTTGTAGATGTTGACCAGCGTGACGGTCTTGCCCTTGAGGTACGACTCGACGAAGCTCCTGTCGATGAGGCGCCCCTGCACGGTGTGGGACCCCGCGGGCACGAAGAAGAATACGTCCCCCTCGTCGCTGAAGGCGTTGATGTGGAGCGTGTCGATGGAGTCGTCGTAGGGCGAGTAGTCCGGGGGCTCCCCCGGGTTGTTCTCAAGGACGCCGTCAGTTATCAGGAGCATCTGATATGCACGGATGTCCTGCGTAAGCGGATGCCACGCCATTCTTCGCCTCCTCATAGGTGTCGAAGACCTCGAAGGTCACGCGGCAGAACTTCCCCCTCTGGTACCTCTGCATCTCGAAGTCCGGCCTCTTGCTCGGGGGTTGCAGCGGCTGGTGGTGGTACGTGAGCATGGACATGCCCGTCCCGAACTGCATGTCGGTGTCGAGCAGCACGAACCCGCGCAGGTACCGATTGGACGAGTCCTCCCAGTAGACGTCGTCTATGAGACCGATGGCGACGAGCGGCCGAACGGCCGACAGGGGCTCGACGTCTCTCTCGTAGACCTGCGCGGCCGTTCCATTTTGAATTCCCAATGTCACCACTCCCCGCTCGGTCCGGTCGACGTCGGGATGACCCCTCCGAACGACATTATCGTGATGCCGTAGTCGATGACGTGGTCAATCCACGTGTGGTACTCCGGATGCCCGCCGTTCTCCTTGCTGTTGAAGAACCCGTAGAACGGCTGGTCCATGTCGAACCAAGGGAGCTGGCTCCTCGGGACCCACACGCTTCCGTCCGACTCGAATCCGAAGTCGATGCCCGTGAGCGTGTTGATGAGCCGCTGCCAGCCGCCCGGCTCGATGTAGACGAGGCCGTAGTTGTAAATCCAGTGGAACTTGGTGGGGCGGAAGTCCTGAGGGATGGCCCCCGGCGACAGAATCTTGAGGGCGTCCACACCGAGCTTGTTCTCAACGTTCGTCAGATACGGGCTGATGTTCCCCTCGACAACGGTGTGTATGGAGTCCCTGTAGGTGACGTTGAGCTCGATGTACTCCTGCTCCTTGTTCCCGACGAACACGGCGTCGCCGCGGTTGGGGTTCGTGACGGACCCCCAGTTGGTGTGCCCGGTGAGGAGCGAGAAGAAGTTCCTGTCGATGCTCGTCCTGTTGTACCCGGAGCGCTGCGTGTCCTCGGAGCGCACGTCCTTCTCAAGGTCTATGATGCGCTTCTCGTGGTCGCGCAGCTTGCCCCAGATGTCGTCGATGTGGAAGAAGTCCTGCACAATCTGGAGGGCCTCCGCCAGCGTAATCTTCTTGTTGCCGTCCATCTGGCCGACTTCGAGAAACGACTTGTCGAACTGCCTCCATCCGCCGGAGGGCTTGTGCTCCCAGTCCTCGCCCGTGCCGCCGGTGGTCTTGCCCGTGTACGAGGCGTCCTTGGAGATGCTCCCACCGGTGTACCACGTGCCGTCGGAGGCCCGCTTGACCGTCAGGTCGGACTGGCGCAGAAGCGTCGGGTAGTTGTAGACGAACCACTCGATGACGTTCTTGTAGTCCTGAATGTCTATGCGGACGCGCTTCCCCACCTGCACGTTCTGCTCGTTGAGCAGGCTCAGGGGATTGGCCGTGTGGAAGTCGGTGTGGATGAGGTCGTCCATCTCGTCGCGTATGGACATCTGCACGAGGCCGTTGCGCCGCTGCGGGTCGTTCTCGCCGTCCGCGAACGCCACGTCCTCGACGGTCCCGTACGTCATGATGTGCAGGCTGCCGGGCTCCGACGCCGGATACGCCGCGTCTGGGACGACGGTGTTGACCTTGGGCAGGTACGCCGGGGGCTCTCCATTTTGAGGCTCGGCGTCGTGCACCGTGGCCTCGTCGTGCGGATGGTACGTCCCGTCGGCGGGCTCCTCCGCCTCGTACCACCTGTCGGAGTCGTCGGTGTGCAGACTTCGCAGGTTGTACTCGGGGTCGTACGTGAAGCCCTCGGGGCGCTCAGAGTCGCATGTCGCCATCGTTCGCTCCTTCGTCCTTGTGGTACTTGTTCTTAATCTTGGACTTCTCTATGGAAGCCAGAGACACCAGCTCCACCGTCCAGAACGCGTACCAGCTCACGGTCACCTCGGACGGTACCTGTATGTTCGTCAGGTGCTCAAGGTTGGCCCATTCGAGGGCCAGAATCGCGAGGGTGTAGAGCACCACGGCGGTCACGCTCGCGACGACTATCTTCGATGAGAACTTCATGGCGCCCTACACCCTCCAATCGGCCTGCTAGACCGCCTCGGAAGCGGTCGTAATCTCGATGTAGTTCTTCTTGACCTCGGACTTGAACGAGTCGAGGGCACTCTGCGCCCCGTTCGCCGCGGTCTCGGCGGTCTCGGCCTTGCTCTGAGCCTGCGAAGCGGCCGTGGATGCCTCCTCCGCCGCACTCTGGGCGGTCGCGGCGTTCTGCTTGGCGAGGTCCGCGGCTGCCTGAGCGGTCTCGGCGGCCGTCTGGGCCGTCTTGACGTCAGACTGGAGCTGCGTGATGTCGGACGTGGCGGACTGGAGCTCGGTCTTCAGGGCGTACCCGGACAGGTCGAGGAACCCGCCGAGGACGTCCCACTTCTTGGTGCCGCTGCCCTCGTAGTCGGTGACGACGACGTTGGTGTTGGCCGGGTAGTGCTTGCCTTCGCCCTCCACGAAGTTCTCGTCGGTGTCGAACTCGTCGGTCACGTTGTAGACCCATCCGACGGACGCGGACGTCAGGTCGGGGAGGGAACCGAACTCGACGCTGCCCTTGGCCGTGTAGGCGCTGGCAATCTCTCCCTCGATTTCGCCCTTGATTTCGTCCTTGAGCCCGTCGACCTTGGTCTTGAGCTCGTCGAACGCGGCCTTGGCCACGAGGCCGAGCGCCTCAAGGTTCCATTGGGTCCTAGCGGTGGCCTCGCCCTCGGTCTCGATGATGAAGTAGTCGGTGGACTTGATTTGCCGACTTGGAAGTGTAGAGATGGTCGCCATTTTGAATCTCCTCTCCAAGCGCGTCAGCCGCGCTCAAGGTAGTTCTGCAACGCCGTCGCCAGCGCGTCCTTCGTGATGTAGTTGGACAGGTCGGGCTGCTTCGCCGAAATCTTGCCCGTCGAGTCCACGGTTATCGTGGTGCCGTCCGGTATGACCTTGCCTGCTATCGTGGTCGTCGCGATGGGGACCGTTGCGTCGGAACCGGCCGGTCCCTGTGCGCCTGCCGGACCAGCGGGCCCCGCCGGACCTGCCGCACCCGCGGCCCCGTCGGAGCCCTTGTCGCCCTTCGGCCCCTTGATGCATCCGACGTAGTGCCATGTGTTCGTCCCCGTGCATCCGTACAGGTTGCCGGTTGACGTGTTGAGGTAGATGTCCCCCGTGACGGCTCCGGAGACGGTCGCCGTGGAGCTCGCTTCGGTGCCGGTTACGGCCTCGCCCGAGTAGAGCACCGGGGTGTGGCCTGCGGGACCGGCGTCCCCCTTGGCGCCGGCCGCACCGGGGGTCCCCGCCGCACCTGCCGGACCTGCGGGGCCGACCGGGCCCTGCAAGGCCGCGTTGGCGATGGTCGACTTGGACGTGCCGCTGCCATCCGCCCTCTCGATGATGAGGTAGTCCGCCGATGTCGGCGTTATCGTCGGGAAGGTGTCTATGGTTGCCATGTCTCACCTCCCTACCCGCGTTCGAGGTAGTCGCGCTTGACCACCGTCATGTCGTCTTCGAGCGCCTTGAGCCTCTTCTCGACAACGTCGGATATCTCCCCGGCGGGAGCTGGATAGAGCTTCTGCCACACGGCGGAGTACGTCTCGGTCTCGACACCCTCATCGGATACGGTCCCGTCGGCGCCGGAGCGGAACCAGACGGACGACCCGTCCGCGGCGAAGAGGAGCTGCGCCGTACTCGAAGGGCCGGTCTTGACCACCTGCACGGAGAATCTGTCGACCCCGTCAGGGCCGTTGGTCAGGACCTGCTCGGCGGTCTGATGGAACGTCCGTCCTGCGTACTTGTCGCCGTAATACCTGTTCAGGTCGGTCTCGGCGAATTGGGTGAGGGCCAGTGTGGCCGTCACGCGGGACGCGAGGTCCTCGTCGACGAGCTCGTCCAGCCGGTCCTGTATGTACGTCCTGACGTACTCGTTCACGAGGGGGTCCAGTATCGACTTGAACATCTCCGTCATGGACTCTTCGTTCTGGAACGCATCCGAGACCGCGGTAGCGACATCGTCCCGAAGCGAGGTGAGGAGGGCCTCGTACTGACTTGCGAGACTCTCCACCTGATTGGCCACCTGCTGTTGGACGGAGAAGGCCATCGCGTCGACCTTCTCCTTGACGATTCCCTCTATGTCGTCGCCGAAGGAGTTGAGGACGTCCTCGCGAAGCGACTGCTCGATGTCCGGGGCGGCCAGCTCGACCACCGTCTCGGATATGGTCTGGATGTTCTCCCGAATGACCTCCGTCACCACTTCCTTGGCGGAGTCGCGCAGGGTCTGTTCGAGCTCCTCGGTGACCTCGTCGACCTTGGCCTCAAGCTCCTTCGTCTTGGCGTCGACCAGATTGTCGATGTCGGACATCTGGGAGATGAGCTGTTCAATCTTCTTCGTGTATTCGGATATGCCGTTCTCGATGAGGTACTCGGCCTTGGTGATGGCGGAGGCCCATCTGGACTGGAAGTCACCCTGCGCGGCCTCGAACTTGCGGAGCTGCTCGTACGTGAAGTTCACCGAGCCCTGATACCAGACGTGCCACATGCGGTCGTACATCTTGAGCCACCGCATGAAGTCGGCGGCCCTCTCGTTGAGGAACGCCTCCCACTCGGGGCCCACGGCGAGGATGTTGGCGTGCCAGTCGCTGTACTCATCCTGAATCCGCTGCTTGTAGTCCTCCCACCAAGTCTCGAACTGCTGCGACCAGTTGAGGTAGATGGTGTCCACCGAGAACGTGCTGTCCCCGATGGTCGTCACGTACGGGCACTCCTTGAGCCCGACCGCCGTGTAGATGTTGTTGACGCTCACCCCGTTGACTCCGACGGGACGGTATATGTACGCGAGGGGGACGTCGTGCACCTCGTCGTTGTGCATGTACGAGCCGAGGAGCTCCGGGAAGAAGTCCTTGAGCGTGTTGTAGTCGGCGTCGTTGGGCTTGGGGACGTTCGCCGGAAGTCTGGCCGACAGATGCAGCTCGCCGTTCTCGAAGGTCTTCAGCGCCGACTTGGCGACGATGCGGTTGGCCCTCACCGACTCCGTCTTGTTCATCTGGAGGACGACGACGTCGATTCTGTCACCGGTCTTGGGGGCCGGCGGGAGCGTCACAATCTCCGGGGTGGAGACGTGGGTCCATGTGTGGTCGAACCAAGCGCGCCCCGGACCCACCACGACGCCGTCCCCGGTGGGGACCTTCCAAGCATCCGTGCCGGACACCGTGCTTATTTTGAATGGCGCGATGGTGCGGTTGCGCTTCTCGCGCTCGTCGTACACGACCCCCGTGTCCGGGTAGTACGAGTACACCCCATCCGTGATGAGGTAGTCCATGATTCCACCGAACTGGCTGGCCGTGTACCGACGGTCGTGGTTGATGGAATCGAAGAATCCGCTGGTTATGGCCATGGTCAGGTACCTACGCTCTCTTCAATCATGACGAAGGACGGAACCACCGTGTAGCCCGACGAGTCGATGGAGTAGACAATCTCCTGACAGCGCATCTCGCGCACGCTCTCGTTGTTCCAGATTCCCATGGTGGTCACCCTGTCGCCGACGTTGTAGTCGGTCAACGGCTTGAACATGACGTTGTAGTTCACCGTCGCCTCTAGGTCCGACTCGCGGGAGTTGTCGTCCTTCTTCAGCTCGGTGCGCGACGACCTGTGCATCGTCTCGCAGAAGTAGCTCCAGTCGGGGTACCACATGATGTCGGCGCCATCGTCGTCGGTGTCGTAGCTGTACTCGCCGAACCGTCCGGTCCATCGGTCGCGCATCCACTCCACCGGCACCTTCTGTAGGTACATCTCGCGGCGGTCGTACCCGATGGGGCCTTGGTCTGCGTCGCTCCAAGAGGCGTCCGTCCAGTTGGGGTTGGCGTAGTCGCGGCCGTAGGTACCGTAGTAGACCTCCTCGTACCCGCGGTCGTCGTACTCCTTCTCGCGGGCCTCCTTGCGCTTGGTGAGCGTCTCGTTGAGCTCGCTGATGGCGTCCTGCTCGGCCTTGAGGGCCTTCTGGCGTTCCTTCTCCTTGCGCTGGAGGGACTTCTTCGTCGCCTCGTCGGCCTCGTCCGGAGCCTTGAACTCGTGGTTCTCGTCAATCTGCCCGCGGCGGTACCTGAGCTTGTCGAGCCTCTCTTGGTCCTCCTTCTTGCGTCCCTCGATTTTCGACTTCTCTTCTTCGAGCCTCTTCTTGTCGCTCTCGGAGACGTCGGGCTTCGCCAGCTCCGCGTCGACTCTCGCAATCTCCTCGTCACGGGTACGGAGCTCGCGCTCCAGACGCGTCGCCTGCTTCTCCATCTTCGTCTTGAGACGCTCCAAGGCCCGCATCTGCTTCTCGTAGTTCTCCATGGTCTCGTCGTACTGCTCCATGGCTTCGTTGTAGTCGTACTCGTCGTCGTAGTCCTCGCGCTTTGGCAGCTCCGGGGGCTCGGGGTAGTTCGCCTCAATCTGGATGGCCTGATTCTCAAGGTCGAGGGACGAGAGCAGCTGCTCCAGCTCGTATGTGTCGGCCGGCGTGTAGGTCAGGCCGGTGTCGTAGAGCAGGCTGTTCTTGAGGTTGGCCTCGCCGGAGACGTACTGGAGCGTTATGGCGTTGTCCCAGTCCTTGGCGAATATGACGGGCTCGTTGCCGTCCCTGTTGTCGATGGTGAGGTCCCTGCCCTGATACACCTCGAAGGTCATGTGGAAGACCGTGTCGGCGGAGCCCTCCGACACCTGCCGCATCTCGCCCGTCAGCTTCATGCCGAGGGCGTTCTTGTAGCGCGCCGTGGCCTCCAAGAGCTCGACTATCAGGTCGTAGAGGTTCTCGAACCGGCCGTCCATGGGCTCCGGCATGTGGAAGGGCTCGCCCGTGTACTCGTGGTACCGCCCGTCCTCGTCCTTGGAGTCCGTGCGGTACGTCGGGTACCTGTACGTGTCGAAGGTGTCGCCGAACTGGCGGGACTCCTTGGCGTCCGGTCCGACGTTGGACTGGATGAGGGCGTATATGGTTCCGATGACGTCGGCGCCCTGAGCCGAGTTGGACCTGTCTATGCGCTCGATGGCGTAGGGCGTGACGATGTGCTGGTCGTCCATGGGGTAGTAGAGGTCGCGGTCGCCCGTGAAGTTCCTCTTGTGCGGCCAAGCGGACATGTCCATCGGGTCGTTCGGGTGGATGGGGGCGTAGGCGTACCACTTGAACTCCTCGTACGCCTTGGGGTCGGTCGGGTCGTACTTGACGAGCCCGAGGTTCACCCGCCGCTCCAACAGGCACTCCAGAGAGCGCCCGTTGGCGAACACGGTGTATCCGTCGTCCGCGTCCCAGACGGTGTACCGGCTCTCGACGACCATCGTGCATCTGCCGCCCCTGCCGACGCCGCTGCCCGTGAAGTGGAGGTAGTCGCCCTCCTCTATGACCCCGGCCCACATGGTCCCCTCGGGGCCGCTGAGCTCGAAGTCTCCGCACTCGTTGAACCGCTCCGTCCAGACCAGAGAGAAGAACTCGTCCACGACCGCCTTGGTGCGGCCCGTCACGCTGTCTATGACGTAGATGTCCGCGTCCGAGTAGGATACGTCCCTGAAGGAATCCAAGTGTCACACCCCCTCGTACATAGGCTCGTATTCGATGGACACCTCGAAGTTCGGCAGCTCGTTCTTGCTGTCGCCCCAGTGCCCGCTCCGGAGGCCGACCTGCACGGTGTTCCACCCCTTCTGCAACTTGAACCACTTGTGGTTCCTGTCGTACAGGTTGAGGTGGGGTGTGACCGTGTACGTGTCGGCCGGGACCCCCTTGCCGCCGTTGTAGAGCAGCTCGGAGTCCTGAAAGTACCCCATGGGGTAGGCGGCCTCGGTCAGCCTCGGGAACCATCCGGCGTACCGCTCCCGGTAGTCCGTCATGAGCTTGGCCTGCTCCGCCCACGTCTTGGAGAAGAAGTCCGGGACCTGCTCCCACGGGAGCGCCGGCATGACCTTGTAGGTGTCCGACACCCGCGCGTGGGAGCGTTCGTCAGTGACCCCGTACTTGTAGAAGTTAATCATCTTGTAGCCGGGTATCGAGTTCATCTCGTAGATGTCCCACTGGTGGAACTCCAGAACCTCGTCCTTCTCGGTGGAGAGGTTGGCCATGGAGAGCTCCCCGGTCGTAGAGTTCTCGAACGATATGTGCATGAGCTTTATCGAGCCGTCCACGTCGGTGTTCTTCGTGCACATCGCCCTGATGATGCACCCTATGTCCCGGTCCCCCGGGTTGTACACCTCGAACGACACCGAGTCCCTGAACGCGTACCTGCTGTCGTAGGACCCGAACTCAATCCTATTTTGAATCTCGTAGCCGTAGTCCTTGGCGTCGAACTCGAAGCCCTCGCCCTCGTTGATGTGGTCGAACACCACGGTCTTCAGGACCGTCTCCGACCTGAACCACGGGTCCGGGCAGACGATTGTCACGGCGGCGGTCTCGCTGTCGCTGAAGATGTCCGCCGTCGAGGACTTGACGAGCCCGTCTATGTAGAGGACGTTGTCCTCGGTCTGGAAGTGGAGCCGCACGGGGCGACCGAGCCCGCCGAAGCACCTGTAGAGACGGTGCCTCGTCTGCTCCACGTCGTCCGTGCCGACCCCGAGGAACCTGAACGAGATTGTAATCTCCCGCTCGGGGGCCCTGCTGGATGAGTACACCGACCCGTCCAGCAGGGCTAGGTCCTGCGTCACGATGCCTATGTTCTCCGGCGCTATGCCGTCCACACCGGTGACGTTGAGGCCGTGCCCGAACGGGTTGTCCAAGTCGCACGTGACGCGCTCGCCGAGGAAGTTGTCTATGGTCACTGACTGAATCATTTGACGGCGGCCTCCTTTGCGAGCGCGAACAGGTTGCGGGTGTCACGGTAGATGTCGAGGCGGCTGAGCGCCTTGGGCGACGTGTTGTTCTGGGTGAAGTTCTGGACTATCTGCGTGGCTCCGGTGCCCTCGGACTCCGCCTCGTCCCTCTCCTCCGGCCTCATGGCGGTGGAGATGCTGTCGGACAGGCCGATTGCGTGGGACAGGGCGCGCGTCTGGAGCCCCTTGAGGAGCATCTCGGACGTCGCCACGCCCTCCTCGATGGAGGAGCCGTCGTACACCGGGGCGATGACGGGCTGGAAGTTCTTCTCGCGCTGGGCCAAGTCGTACGCCTTGGCGAGGGCACCGGCCACCATGGACCCGGCCTCGCTCTTGACGGCACCCTGTTGGTCCCTCATCCCCAGAATGTACCCCATGGCGGCGTTCGCGCCTATCTTCATGAACACCCGGGACGGGGAGTGGGACTGCTGTGCGGCGTTTGTGGCCGCGGCGGCGACGGACGCGAGCTCGGCGGCCTTGGTCCTAGCCTCGCCAATCTTCGCCTCGATGCCATCGACGTAGCCCTGTGCCGCGTTGGCGCCCGCGCTGTAGAACGCGTCGTAGCCGCCCTCCGCCGCAGACGCGGCCTCGGAGGCCATCTGGCGCGCCGCGTCGGCCGCGGGGCCCTGCTTGGACGACACGCCGTCGACGTAGTTCTGGCCCGACGTCTCGCCCTTGGTCTTGAAGTCGCCCTCCTTGGAGGCGATGGCGTCCAAGGCGGCCTGAACGAGTGCGGTCAGGGCACTGGTGTCCGTGCCCGCTGCGTTCATGCCCTCGATGAGGGCCTTGCCCATGTTCTCGCCGGCCGTCCGGAACTCCTCCGTCTTGGTCGTGAGGTCGTTGGACATCTGGGTGAGCATGTTGCCTATGGAGTTCTGGATGCCCTGCACGGACGTGTCGATGTTGGTGAGTATCGCACCGAAGTCGTACTGGAACAGGCGGTCGAGGCTGTCCAAGAACCCTTGGATGCTGCCGCCCATGGTCTCGCCGTTCTCCCCCGTGGCCGTGCTGAGGGACGAGAACGCCCCTATGAGCCCGGGAAGGACGGTGGAAATCTGCTGGATGTTGGACGACACCGTCGCGAAGTCGATGCCGCCCATGACGCTCCCGTTCAGCCCGTTGCCGGAGAATATCTGAGACAGGCTGTTCAGGTTGTTGACGAGGTTGTTGACGTTCACGGGGTTGTAGTCCGCCATGTCGGTGCTGAACGCCGTGGCGAGCGCCGAGAGCGCCGTTCCGAGCCGACCGACGCCGGCCGCCGTCTCCTCGTCGATGGATATGTCGCTGAGCTTCTGGAAGTCCTCGCTGTGCGCGGCTATCTGCTCGACAAGCCCGCCGATGGTGGTGAAGTCCGTACCGCCGGTCCAGCCGCTCTCGGTCTGGGTGGCCTGCGCCAGCTCGCCCTGTATCTCGGCGAGGGCGCTGACGACGGTGAGCATGTTCCGGACCCGGCCCATGTCGAAGCCGGACTCCTGACCGAACTCCTTGAAGCTCAGGTCCTTGCCCTTGAGGTGGTCTGCGAATATGCCGAGCTGGTTGCCGAACTCGCCGATGCCCATGAACTGCTCCCACGAGAACCAGCTGGTGTCCATGGTGGTCCCCGAGGCGAGGTCTATCTGCATCTGGATGAATTCCTTGGCCAGCTCCGCTATGGCCCTGACACCGGACAGGTCCAGACCCTCCGCGGTCGGGTAGAGCTCGATGAGCCCCTGAATCGACTCGCCTAGGTCGGCGATGCCCGTCGCGAAGGAGTTGAGGGTCTGCGTGCTGCCGGTCCACCAAGCGCTGCTGCCGTTGTTAATCGGCGGGAGCTCCTGCTGTAGGCCGTTGAGCTCGCGGGCGAGGCCGATGATTGCCTCCACGCCGCTGGTGTCGAAGCTGTCGGCCGGCCCGATTGTGTCGATGACGCTCTTGACCTCCGTCGCGAACCCGCTGAGGTCCGTGGCGAACTCGCTGAGCGACATCACGCCGTAGCTGTCGGTGGTTCCGGACAGCTTCTTTGGCATCTTCTCCACGAGTCCGCCGATGCTCTCCAAGAGCGTGCCGACCGACGTGAGCGCGGCCGGGTCGACGTCCCCGAGGTTGGTCTGGAAGTCGGACATCATCGTGGCCAGCTGCGGCAGGAACTCCCCGAGCTGCTTGAGCTTCTGGGAGCTGAAGTCGTTGTAGCCGTTGGTGGTCTTGGTGCCGAGCTTGCCGATTACGTCCACAACCTCCTTGAAGGAGGTGAGCTTCTCGTTGATGCTCGGGTCGAGGCTGCCGACGAACTCGAAGAACGGCCCCGCGTTCGTGGCGAAATCCGAGAGGTTCCTGCCGACCTCGCCGAAGCTGCCGCTGAACTGCTCCACCATTCCCTGACCGATGCCACCTATGAAGCGCCCGATGGCCTCGCCCAGCGTGCCGAGCAGCTGGCCTCCCTCGGAGATGAGCCACTCGAAGCCGGGTATCTGCTTGAGGGCGCCCAACGCCGCGAGTATCGCGGTCAGGTTGGCGATGAACAGGTCGAGGCCGACGATGGCGTTGACCGCGCCCTGCCACGGTATGACGGAGAACGCCACGCACACGGCCGTGATTATGGCCACGGACTCGTTAATCTTGCCGAGGGCCTCGTTGGCCTCGTCGGACGCGCAGAGCGAGATGAGGGCGTACAGGCCGACCATGGCGCCGAAGACGAGGCCGAGCTCGGCCACGGTCTTGAGGGCGTCCTTGATGCCCACGCCGCTGAACTTCATCAGCGCTATGAGCGCGAAAATCTCGTACATGGACTTGACGATGCCGTCCACGGTGGACTGGTCGAACTGGATTTCCCCGAAGGACTTGCCGAACGCCTGCGCTATGGCGTCCGTGAGGTTCTTGAGGGACCCCATGAACCGGTCCGCGTTGCGGGCGACCGCGTCGAATATGTTGCAGAGCATGTTGATGAGCGCGTCCACCAGCTGAGGGGCGTACTCGCCGATGCCGTTGAACACGTCTATCAGGAGCTGTGCCAGCGTGGCGGTGAGCTCCTCCGCTATGCCGAGGAGGCCCTGTAGCGCACCGAGTAGTATCTGGCCGATTGCCGTGCCGAACTCCGCCGCGCGGGAGGCGAGCGCCTGAACCGCGTCGAGGAAGGCGTTGACGATGGCCACGGCCACCTTGGGCAGGTTTTCGAGCAGCGCCGCGAGGGCGGGCCCGGTGATGTTGCCGAGGACGGTGAACGCCTCCGCCAGCACCCAGACCGCCGCCGCGCCGATGAGGGCCGCCGTGTTGAATATCAGCAGCGCCCCGCCCAGCTCCGCTATGGCGAGCGCGGAGCCGCTGAGGAGCGCGGCGGATATGCCTATGACGGCGAGCGCGCCGGCCATGGCCACGATGCCCTGAGCCGTCTGCTCGAACGAGAGGTCCGCGAAGGACTTGAACGCCGCCGCGAGGAGCCCGAGGGTGGCCGCATAGGCCATCAGACCGGCGACGGGTGCGTTCCGTCCGGCCGCGTTGAGCAGCGCGAGACCGCCCGCGAGGGCCGTCAGGACGGCGAATATGCCGACCGCCCCGGTCCCTATGCCCGCGAGGCCCACGTCGGAGAGCTGCCTGACGACGTCGACGAGCTTGACGAGCGCGTTGACCGACGTGGTCATCAGGAGAATGGTGCCGAGCGATGACGTGAAGCCCCCGGAGAAGTTGGAGATGATGGTCATGACGGCCATGAGCGCCTCAAGGATGCCCGCGAGGGCCTGCAACCCGGCGATGCCGTTGCCCATGTTGGCCCCGTACATGCTGCCGAGTTGGTGCACCACGTCCGCCAAGCCCTTCATCGCGCTGACGAGCACGATTATCGTGGCTATGTTGCGAATCTTGACCGCACCCATGGTCTTGGATATGAGCGCCATGGCGCCCATGGCCCCGACGAGGGCGAGAAGCACCTGCCCCATGCCCTGTATGCCCTGAGCCACGGCCCCGGCGTCCATCCCGCCTAGGTCGCCCACGACGTCCGCGAGCGCCTTGACGGAGCCCGCGATGGCGATGAGCGCCAATATGTTGCGGAGAGGGGTGGCCTTTCCGCCCTTGTAGGACACGCCGAACGTGTCGGAGCTGTAGGACATGCCCGCGAGGGCGCTGACGGCCGCCATCGCGGCGATGACGGCGTTGAGTATGGTCGACATGGCCGCAAGGCCCTGCGCCACGCCGTCCGGGTTCATCGACCCGAGCGACCGCACGACGTCGGAGAGCATCTTTACGGACTCCATGACGGCTATCAGCGCCAGTATGTTGCGAAGCGGGGTCGCGGTTCCGCCCTTGTAGGACACGCCGAACATGTCGGAGTTGAACGACAGTCCGGCGGCCATGCTGAGCGCGGTCAGGGCTGCTGTGACGGACGTCATTATCCGCGTGACCGCGTCGAGTCCGGTTGCCACGGCGTCCGGGTTCATCGACCCGAGCTGCTGGACGACGTTGGCGAGGGCCATGACGGCACCGACTATCGCGATTATCTGTAGAATCTGCCCCCGCACGCGGCCGGAGTTGAGGTTGAGCGACGAGTGCTTGCCCGTGAACGAGCCGGTGCTGCTCATCAGGACGGTCATCGTGCCGAGCATCCGCATCAGGGTGACCATGGCGCCCACGCCGGCGTCTAGGTTGGCCTGCGGTATGTCGGCCAGCAGCATCACCGCGCCCGCTATGACCATCATGGCGATGGCGAACGTGACGAGGGTCTGGGCGAGCCCCATGACGGACCCGACCTTGACCTTGCTCCCGAGCGCCGAGACGACGGCGACGAGGCCGGCGAACTGCCAGAGGATGGACTGGAGCGCCTCTATGGCGCGACCGGCGGAGCCGGGGGCCATTCCCTCCACGAACGCGAGGGCCGCTATGGCCGCTATGACGGGCGCGAGGGCCTCCACGAACGCGGCGAGCCCCTGAAGCTTGATGTAGAGGGCGGTCGCGTTGCCAATCTTCTTGAACGACTGGACCAAGTCGCCGAAGTCGTCCACGATGCGGAAGACGCCCTTGAAGGCGCGGCTCGCCGCCGTGAAGGTGGACGCCATGTTGGCGAAGACCTTGGCCGTGCCGAATATGCCCACGACCGCGAGGACGTCCGCCCACGGTATCGAGGTGAACATCTCCACCACGTTGCCGAGGACGGAGCCCGCGTCGGCGCTGACGGTCCCGATGTTTATCTCCGAGGTGCCCCGGAAGAAGTCCTGAACGCCCTTGGCGAAGTCCGTGACGAACGTGCCGATGGTCTCACCGAACCTGCCGAGCATGGTCTTCTTCTGCTCGACGTCGTCCATGGTCTCGGGATTCGGCGTAACCATGTCGACGAGGCCCTGAACGAAGCCGTCGACGCCCTCTCCGAATCCGGGGATGCCATTTTGAAGGTTGCGCCCGAAGTTGTCGAGGACGTCACTCCAAGAGCCACGCACGCCGTCGAGCCACTCCTGAAAGCCGCCCATGGCGTCGCCCATGCCGCCGAAGACAGCGTCGAACACGGGCTGGAGCTCCTGCAACTTGGACGCGGAGAAGTCCACGAAGTCGCCGATGCCCGCCGAGACGTCCGACATGAGGTCGCGGATGGGCGTGAGGAACCCGTGGATGTTGGCGAGGGCGTCGTCGAGCAGGTTGGACTCGTCGAGCCACTTGCTGAAGCCCGTCATCCCGCCGCCGAAGAAGCCGGTGATGTCGAGGAGACCGTCCGTGAGCGGAAACAGGGCCTTCACGACCTCCCCGCCGACCCCGAGGAGGAACCCTCCGACCTGTCCGGCGATGTCGAACAGGGAGAAGAACCCCTCGAACGTGGCCTTGGCGTCGTTGACGGCATCCTCGCTGAGCTGGAGGCTGCTGACGAACTTCTCAAGGTCGGTCGTCATGTTGACGAGACCCTGCGGGGAGATGTCGAACGCGTCGGACGCGGCGTCCCCGATGATGGAGAGCGTCCCGAGCAGGTCCTCGCCGAGCGTGGTGACGGTCCTGATGAGGGAATCGCGCCCTCCGAGCTGCGCCCATCCGCCGAGCAGGTCGTTCCGCCACTGCCCCATGCCGCTGATGAACGGGTTGAGCATCTTGTAGGCGCCGTTGAAGAGCTCGGTGGAGTCCTCGAAGTTGCCGAATATGGTCTCCCACGTGGTGGCCCAGCTGGAGCCGGCCTCCTCGGAGAGGGTGTCCCAGAGCTGAGTCCACGAGCGCACCTTGGTCGCCGCCTCGGTGGCGGTCCTGCCGAGATAGACAATCTTGTCGATTTCGGCGTCCGACCAGCCCTCGGCGGCCAGCTGCGCGCGGTAGACGTCCTCGCCGATGGCGTCGACGTCCGTCGAGAAGTGGCTCAGCGACTCTAGGAAGATGTCGTTGGTCAGCCAGCCCTCGCGAAGGGTCTCGCGGAAGCTGCCTTGGTCGGCAATCATCTCGTCGATGGCCACACCGTGCTTCCGGGCCACCCGCATGATGTCGTCGACGAACTCGGTGCCGCCCATGTTGGCGTTCACCAATGAGTTCCAGTCCATCAGCTTGACGCTGCCCGCCGCCATGGCCTGAGACATCTGGTACATGGCGCGGGTGACGTTCGTGGAGCCCGCGTTGAAGAACGCACCGAGGTTCGCGAGGCCCTTGATGCCCGTGATGGAGGTGTCGAGGTCCAGACCGGCCGTGGTGAATCGGCCGATGTTCTGGGTCATCTCGGCGAAGTTGTAGATGGTCTTGTCCGCATACGTGTTCAGCTCGTCGAGGGCCCTCGTGACGTCCCCGACGTTGGTGCCGTAGCGCGACTGGGTGTTGCTCAAGATGGTCTGGATGGACTTCATCTTGAGTTCCATCTCGTTGAAGCCGGTCATGACGGGGGCCACCGTCAGGGCCTTGACCATCTGGGCACCGGCGTTTATCGCGCGGCTTGTGAGGTTGTTGAGGGCGGACATGCCGATGACGCCCAGTGTGCTGAAGCGACTGGCTATGCCGTCCACGCTGCTCTGTAGGCCCGAGACGTCGATTTTGTTCGCCGCCGCGGACAGCTTGTCCATGCCCTGAGTCGCCTCGGTGAGCTTAAGGGAGTTCTGCAACTGCCCCAACAGGCCGATGGCCTGCATGACGCCGCTGAAGAACTGGCTCCCGTTGAAGCCCATGTTGACGATTCTGTTGTCAACCGAACTCACGCCCTCTCGACCTCCCCCCAGACCTCGTCGGCTATCTGCTGGAACACGTCCCGCATCGCGGGGTTGACGTAGTCAATCGCCGGCACGTAGCCCCCGGTGCCGGTGCCGTGACCGTACTGGAGGCCGACGGCGACGTTGAACCCGTCGTTCTCGTTGCTGTTCGTCCAGTTTATCGTGACGTTGCCGCCACCGCGCTCTATCTCGTAGTCCCACGCGGCGGCGGTCGCACCGGTGCGCACCGGGGTGGCGGCGGCCAGAGCCTCCACTCCCCGTGCGGCGAACTCCTCGATTCTGGCGAATTCACGTTCCTCGGCCATGGCCTGAAGGAACTTCTCCATCTTCCCGAAGTCGCCGGACGAGGAAACGGTTACTATGGACACCGCCTACCCCCTAGTGCCGTACTTCCTCCTGCGGGCCTGATTGAGTGCCCGCTGCTGCATGAGCACCTGATTCCTGCTCATCTTCTTCGACGGCTGGTTCTTGACCGAACAGACGTTTATCAGGGTGAGCAGCCTGTTCAGGTGCCACTTCTCGTAGTCCTTGCTTATCCCGAAGGTCACCATCCAGTAGTAGATGACCTCGGCGGTTATGACCTCGCGCTTCCTGCCCACGGCCGTCCTGTCCCCCTTGGAGAACGTCGTGGCCGTCATGCTGTCCTGTATGTAGGCGTAGATGTCCCGGACGTTCTCGGGGGTGAGGTAGTCGTATATGGCGTCGGGAACCTGATTGACCGTCATGCACTTGATGTAGTCGAGCATCTGCTCGGCAGTGTGCTCGGTCGCGTTCTCGACGAGGAACGGCACCTTCCACTTGGACTCCCACTTGGACAGCGATATGAGAGAGTGCTCAAGGTGCAGCGTCACCGGGTGGTCCACCGGGGGCTTGACGAAGCGCTCGGTCTCGTAGTCGAACTTCTCAGTCGGCTCGACTGTTATGGTCAGCATCGGGCACCAGCTTCAGGCTCTCGGGTCCGATTGGGTCGGCCTCGACCGTCATGGTCGGGTCCGCGTTGAAGCTCGCTCGGGCCTCCGCGGTGGCGTCCGCGGCGCTCCTCCGCATGTCCTGCATCTGCTCGCTGGAGAGCCGCAGGTCGGGCGGTAGGACACCCGTGACGAACTTGACGGCCGCGTCCGTGTCGTTGAGGAGCGACATGTACAGCTCGGAGAACGCCGGGCTGTTCAGGAAGTCCTCTCTGAGCTGGTCGTTCTTGACGAAGGTCTCTCCGTCGGACGACTTCTCGCCGTACGACATCAGGATGACGTCCTTGAGGAGCTCGATGAGCTTCTCAAGGTTCTGCTCCTGAGAGATGGCGACGAGGTAGTCTTGGAAGGACATGTTGTCCTTGCCGGCCATGAGCTTGGTGAGCTCGTACCGGTTGAGGTTGAAGTAGAAGTCGCGCGTGCGCTTCTGGCCGTTGTAGTTGATGTAGGTGATGGTCTGCTTGAGCATGTCTCGCTCCTTTATCTGCAAGGGATATGGACAAGGACGGAGCGGCGGGAGGCGTCATCCGGCACCGCCCCGTCCTCATCGTCATGCCTGCGGCCCCCCGACGACCTCGTCCGTGCGCCTCGGGCCCACGGCCATGAGCCGCAGCTCGTGCACGTGCGGGTCGGACGGGGTGCCGTCGTGGTCGTCGCTCAACGTGTACCGCCGGTCGCTCACGAGTCGGCGGTTGACCCTGATTCTCGCCCTCACGAGCTCGTCGCTCGGCGACTGAATCGGCAGGGCCGCGGTCTCACCACCGTGGATGACGGTCTCGAAGGTCGTCGAGTACGGGTCCGTCGGGTCTCCGGTCTCCTCCTGCACCTCCAAGGTCGCCACGGTCGACGAGGACGACCCCGGGGGCAGCGTGAGGAGAAGGGCGTGTCCATTTTGAAGCTCCAAGTCCGGGTCCGGTTCGAGGGCGAAGAGCCGCCCGTCGATGTACCCGAACTCATCGCTGACGTGCACCCTGTCCTGAAACTCGTTCACGTACCTGCCACCGAATCTGGCGGCGCCGTCTGGGGCGAGAATCGAGGACCCCCTTCAGTCGCCCTCCATGAGTGCGACGATTTCGTCGGGAAGGAGGATTCGGGGCTCGTTCTCGGGCAGCTCGCCCTCGGTCCCGAAGAGGTAGTCCTCAAGCCTCTTGAGCTTCTCGGGTTCCACGAGGGTGGAGTCGATGGTGACGGTGGACGCGGGCTTGTGGCCGGTGACCGGCACGGGGTTGGAGTCCAGCTCCCAGCTGAACGTCATGGCCTCCGGCGAGTCGTTGACGGTCTGGTAGGCCCTTTCGGACGGGGATACCGTGCAGCCGTAGACCACGTGCAGGAGGTAGCCGGCGTCCATGCCCTGAACGTCGTTGCCCACCTTGGTGCGGTACACGAACCCGAACGGGATGCGCGGCTGCTGGCCGATTCGCACGCCGTCCGACAGCTCGGCGGAGCCGTCGCAGAGGGCGAACTCCTCCGGGTACGTGAACGCCTCGATGGTCGCGCCGAAGGTCTCGGTGGAGCGGAGGGTTAGGTACTTGATGTTGTCGGCGTACTGGTCGTTGGGCTCGGCGCCCTCGGGGCTCTCGGTGACGGCCGTCAGGCCGTTCCAAGCGACGCCGTTCTGGTACTCGCCGGTCTCCTGATTGACTGGGTAGATGACGCCATGGTCGACGCCAATCTCGAACTTGTGTTCGCCGACCTTGTCCCATACTAGTGCGGACATGCGTGTCACTCCTCTCTTACTGCCTGAGGTCGAAGGTGAGGGTGTCGAGGTCGAAGGTGAAGGTGTTGAGCTTCTGCTGGCCGTCCGCGGCGTACTCGTAGACGGTCAGGGAGTGGTCCTCCTGCTCCATGTACCCGTCGAGACGCGCGAGGACGATGAAGTCGTTCGCGTCGAAGACGGAGTCGTTCCCGCCCTTCGCCTCGGAGCCCTTGCATCCGATGCGATGCGTCTTGTCCTTCGGTGCGAAGCGGAAGATGGCGAAGCGCCCGTCCGGGCTCTCCTTGTCGTAGAATGACGTGAAGCCCGTGACGTAGTGGACCGTACCCTCAAGCTGGTAGCTCGCGTCGCCGGTGTTGCGGATGACGAGGTTCGACTGAAGGTCGTCCACCGTCTTGTCCGGGTGCTTCTCGTCCATGTACTGCTTGATGTACGTGGACGTGGTGCTGGGCTCCATCTGGTCGGCGGGTGCCGAGGACTCCTCGTACGCGATGCCGCTCAGGTCGTAGTCCTGCTCGACGGTCACGTCCTCGGCGAGGTCGCCGGAGTCCGACTGCTGGATGCGCACGTAGGCGCCGTCGTGGTTCTTGGGCACGATGACGTACTCGATGCCGTTGCGCCCCTTGAGGGTCGCCAGCACGCCGCCGTCCTTGCTCTTGACGCTGAGGCGGACGGTCTTGCCCGGGTCCTGCTCAAGCTTCACCGGCAGGATGTAGTTGCTGATATTCTGGACGCTGGGGCCGGGCCCGCTCCATCCGCGCACCTTCTTGACCGTGCCGGACATGGCGCCGGCCTCGTCGTCCACCTTGACGTCGTCGATGAAGTCGGCGATGGTGCGGTTGCCGACTTCGAGCGACTCATCTGGCACGGAGACCTTGAAGAACGCCATGGGCGTCGACAGGATTCCGGGAATCTCGTCCGGCATCGGGAGCCGCGGGTCACCGGTTACGCTCCCGCAGAGGACGGCCTCGATGCGTGCCATCATCTCCGGGGAGACCTCGGTCGAGTTGATTGTGACCGAGGAGACCGGCTTGTAACCGGGCGCCTGAACCGGCGTGGAGTCCAGCTCCCAGCTGAACGTCATGGCCTCGGGCGAGTCGTTCACCGTCTGGTACGAGCGCTCGGCCGGGGAGACCGTGCAGCCGTAGATGAGATGGAGGATGTACCCGGCGTCCATTCCCTGAACGTCGTTGCCCACCTTCGTGCGGTAGGCGAAGCCGAACGGGGTGCGCGTCTGCTGCCCGAAGTGCACGCCGGCCATCGGGCTGAGCGTGCCGTCGCACTCAAGGAACTCGTCCGGGTACGTGAACGCCTCGATGGTCGCGTTGAAGGTCTCGGTGGAGCGGAGGGTCAGGTACTTGATGTTGTCCGCGTACTGGTCGTTGGGCTCTGCGCCCTCTGGGCTCTCCGTTACGGCCGTCAGGCCGTTCCAAGCGACGCCTGTCTGGTACTTGCCGTTCTTGACGGGGAACAGGATGCCGTGGTCGACTCCGATTTCAAACCGGTGTTCGCCGACCGCATCCCATACGAGAGCTGCCATTCGCACCTCCTATCCGAGGTAGATTGTGAAGACGTAGTGATGCAGGTTGTCGGCCGTGAACTGGCGGTCGTACACCGAGCCCCCGAGGGCGAGGAGCCTCTCCGGCACGCTCTCGCCGAACCGCCTCGTCTGCTCGACCTTCGGGTCGATGTACGTGACGGTGTAGCTGTCATAGCGGATGTACGTCGGGCGGTTGTTCGCGCCTCGGTTGTGCATCCGGGACAGGTAGTAGACGATGCATGGGTAGTTCAGCTTCACGCTCTCCGGGGGCTCGTAGTAGACGTTGTTCGAGCCCAAGGCGTCGACGAGTGCTTCGTGAAGGTCCTGCCTAGTCAGAAGGCCCATTCCACACCCCTCCAAAGAACAGCGTGATGCGCGGGTAGTTGAGCTCCGCGGACGTCACGCGCCACTTCGTGCCGTTGTACTCGACCCACCTCATGGCCTCTAGGTTCTCGTAGGCGAATGCGTCCGCCAGTATCGAGATGGTGTTGTTCAGCTGGAGGTTGTCCGCGGTCGCGTTCTGCTGGTGGTCCCAGCGACGGATGTTGCGGCTGACGTCGCCGTAGTACGGCCTCACCGTCTCCCGCTCCTCCCATATGCCGGTCCCGTCGTCGACGGTCTCGATGAAGCCGACGTATCCGTAGAACCTAGCCATTTTGAATTCTCCTAGTCGTGGCCCGGTGCGATGTCCCCTCGGGCCCGCACCTCATTGACCTGCAAGTCCGGATTGGGCTTGAGGACCTCCAGCGGCTGGTCGGTCGTCTCGGTCTTCATGACCTCGTCGCCCACCTTGTCGCCATCGTAGTCCTCCTCAAGGGGTTCCGGCACAAGGCTCTCTCTCTAATCCTCGGCCTCTCCGAACTCGAAGGCGAGTGCGGACTTCGGCTGGGTGAGGGCGCCGCAGCAGCGGGTCTCGATGAGGTATTCCATCTTGTTGTAGTTCAGGTCGAAGTCGTCGAACAGCGTGACCTGACCGCCGCGGGTGGCGCCCATGGTGTAGTCGCGCAGGTTGACGATGAGCGCGCCGAACTCGCGCTGCTTGCCGGAGACCTCGCGCTTGAGGCCGTCGAGCAGCTGCACGTCGACAATCTTGGAGACGCGGAGGTCCTGAGCGAGCTCGGTGTCGTTCTTGTAGCGACGGTAGCCGTCGGCGTCTCGGATGAGGCGCATCTCGGTGAGCAGGTCGGTCCCGATGAAGAGCGTCGGGTTGCCGGAGCCGCGGTAGTCCTTGCGGCTGCGGATGATGTCGTCGATGAACTGCTCCAGCTCCTCCTTGGAGGAGGGCTTGGTGTCGTACCGGTGATTGATGGTGTAGACCTCGTCGTCGCCCCACACCGGACGGATGTTGTCCTCCTTGATTTTGCTCTCGTCGATGGCGGTGCGGCCGTCGCCGACGAGGATGGCCCGGGCGAGCTCCTCGTCGAGCATCATGCGCATCTCGGACTTGAGGAACGCGACGATGTCGAAGTCGGTGATGTCGATGACGTCGTCACGGTCGAGCTTCTGGAGCTTGTAGACGGTCTGCGGGGTGGTGGTCCGCTTGAGCGCCTTGATTTGCTCCTCGACCTTCTTCTTGCCCTTGATGTATCCCCGTGCACGGGCCTCCTCGGCCGTGATGTCGAAGGCCATCGAGCGGATGCGGTTGAACGGGCTCTTGGAGATGCCGCCGAGGACGCCGGACACCCACTCCATCGGGCGCGCGAGCACCGCGGGGGAGGAGGGGATGTTCTTGAAGTCGGGGAACAGCATGTCGATGGTCTCGACGCCGTGCGCGAGGGCCCGGTCCTGCATGGAGACGGAGGGCTCGGAGACGGTGAGGTCCTCGAAGCCGTGCTCGATGACGGCCTCCTTGAGGCTGCCGATGCGGCGGGCGTCCGCGAAGATGGACTCCATCTCGGTCTTGGTCATCACGCCGTCGTGCTGGATGGCCTCGGCGTCGTTGTCGAAAACGTTCTGGTTCATAAGGGCAACCCCCTCTTCTGAGTCGCTCTGCGCCATCGAGTCGGACTCGCCGTCCGAGATGCCGCTCTGCTCAATCTCCTCGTCATAGTCCTCGTCGTCCGCGTAGTCCTCGGCCTCCCCGTCCTCAAGGTCCTGAACGGTGGCGCCGATGAGCGCGTAGACGGCGTCCATCTGGTCCTCGGTGAGCGTGTCGAGGATGTCCTGAACGGTGGGCTCGGGTGCACCCTCCTCTTCCCTCTCCTCGACGGGGATGCGTTCCGCGACGGCGCCGCCGGCCTGATGGGCGAGGGACACGGAGTGCTCAAGACCCGAGTAGATGATGGCCTCGTCGTCGATTGGGTCGAACATGCCGTCATGCTCGAAGCTCAGGTTGTCAATCATCGCCCCGGGATTCGCGCCGGACAGCACGACGCTGACCTCGCGGATGTTCCCGTGGACGACGTTGGCACCCTGCTGCTGGAGCTCGTTGGCGTAGATGGAGAGCGCCGTGAGGTCGCCGTTCTTCACGAGGGCGCGCGCCTGACGGCCGGCCTCCGTGTCGTTCAGCGTGCAGTAGGCGTACACGCCGTCGTTGCGGTTCTCAAGCCGGGCGTGGCCGAGGACGTTCTCCATCTCCGTGTGAAGGTGGTTCCAGACCAGTGGGACGGTCTTGCCGTCGCAGTCCTGAAACGCACCGCTGCGGATTACGCGACCGTCGGAGCAACGGATGTCGTTCTTGGTCGCATACCCGCTGAAATCGTATGCCATGCAGTTTCACCTCTTCCGACTCAGTACAACTGGTCTTCATTGGGGACTTCGTACACACCACCGTCCTCGGGGTACTCGGGCTCCTCTCCGGGCGTGGTCATCACCGGGTCGAGGGCCTCGAACTCCGAGGGGTTGAGGTTCCTGTTGCGAAGCTCGTCGGCGCGTTCGTCCGCCACCGGGCGGAAGCCGATGATGCCCCTCATCTCGTTCGGAGACAGTATCTCGTTGCGTGTTAGTCTGTCAGCGAGGTCTGCTATCTTCTCGGAGGTGGTGAGGCTGAACGGCTCGCGGTAGTAGCGAATCGCCTGAAGCTGTGTACGAGCGGTCTTCGTGAGGAACTTCCGCTCCATCTCGTCGCAGATGGCATTCAGGAACGGATTGATGGTCCTCGTGTAGTAGTTCAGCATCGCGTTCTCGTCCGCGGTGCCGTTGAGAATCTCCTCCGTCAGGCCCAGCTGCGAGTAGAGCATCTTCTGGAGGTACTCCACCTGCGGGAGGAGGTTGTTCTCTATGGAGCGGTTGAGCTGCGTGATGCGCTCGGTGCCGTCCGTGTAGGCTATTCCGTACTTGGAGTTCGCCAGCTGGTCCTCGATTGCCTGCCGGCGCTCGTTGGCCTGATTGCGCTGCGTGTCGCTCTTGATGACGTACGGGAGCTGGATGATGAGGTCCAGCTTCTTCGACCCAATCTGGTCGTCGACGACGTCCAGCGTGTTCAGCTTCCTCACGAGTCGCTTCAGGGTGCTGTTCTGGGCGTTCATGACGTTGTAGAACGGGTTCTTGATGATGGCCACGGCGCTCTTCGGCATGACGATGGGCTTTCGCCGACCGTCGCGGTCGTCATAGACCTCAAGCCCCACGTAGCGGGGCATCCAGTTGGTTATCTTCGCCACCCGCATGGTGCGGATGTCGACGGAGTCGTACGTCACCGGGCTGCGCTGCGTCTCCACGGGAACGACGGCGACCACGCCCTCGTCGAAGAGGGAGAGCGAGAGGTCCATGATGAACTCCCGCGCGGTCTGGTCGATGTTGGCCTCCACGGTCAGGCAGTTGTTCAGGCCGCTGTCCATGGTCCCGAGGAACCCGCCGTTCTCGTCCACGCGCACGTGCATGATGTTCACGAGCGATATGTCCGTGGCGAGCCGGTTGTAGACGGCCGTGATGATGGTCTTGTCCGCGGTGGAGAACCTGTAGCCCGAGGACATCGTCTGATACGGGACGTAGGATGTCATCGGCCCGTATACGACGGGAGGGGCGAGCGTCGTCTGCTCGCTCGTGAAGGCGTTCCAAGCATGGGCCAGCCTGTCGCGGAAGCGCGGCTTGTCGTCCGATGCCATACGTCCCCCTTCCATATGTCAGCGTCGTCCGGAGCCGAGCAATCTGCGGGAGCGGAGCTCGCGGTCGTAGTCCCACGGGGTCTCGTAGGTCGGGTTCTCGGCGCCACCGAGTCTGTTGGAGCGGTTCTTTCGCATCGCGTTGGCGACGACGGCGGCCCCGATACCGACGGCGGCCCTGCCGGCCGTAGACGCGAGGGTGTCCCCGACGACGTACCGGACCGTCTGGCCCGCATAGGCGCGCATCGTGGACGACCGTACGGCGGCCCTCGTGCGCCTCCCGGAGTTGTCGGACTTGATGTGTCGTTCCTTGACTCCGACCGCACGGTCGTCGAGCATGTAGTTGCTGTTCTTGTCGAGTCGTGACGTGCGGAGACGGTCCTTCTGGGCTGTCGTCGCCTTCTTGTCACTGGTGTATATGGCCGAACGGGCCCGCCTGTAGTCCGCTAGGGACTGCAACCGGGCCGCCTTGCCGCGGAGTCTGTCGGTCCTGAGGTTCTTCGTGCGCTTACCCCTCAGCTTCGACTCCTTGGCGCGGAGCTTCGCTCTGTACTTATCTGCCTTCGACTGGAGCTTTCTGGTCCGGGATTCGTACCTGCGCGCTTTGCGTACGCCCCACTTCATCCCGAGGACGCCGTAGTGCATGAGCTCGTCGTCGCCCTTGGGATGGGTCCCTTGGTACATCTCACCCTCCCTTCCGCATCATCCGCCGTGCGTTGCGCCCGACGTTCTTGGCTATGGTCCTGCGATTCCTCCGCACAGACTCTTTCAATTCGTCGGAGCCGGACGACGCAATCTGCCCGGCGGTCCGTAGGGTCTCCCCGGCGACCCTTCCCCCGGCCTTCAGGACCGTGCCGGCCGCCTTTCCGCCGACCTTGGCGACCTTCCCGGCAGTGGCCCCAGCGACCTTGCCCCCCTTCACGACGGCTGACGCCCCCTTGGAAATCGCGCCTATGGCCCCGACTTCCTCAAGGTACCTGTAGCCATTCTTCGCGTGGGGCATCCAAATCGGGGCCGTCAACGCGGCAGACACGCCTATGGCGGCCACGGCCCCCTTCGGGAGCCTCTTGCGCTGCCTCTTCTCGGGCTCCTTCGACTTGCGCTTTCCGACGGCCCGCGGCTTCTCCTTGCGGACGCCCCACTTCATCCCCAGCACGCCATGGTGCATGAGGGCCCCGTGGTTGAGCGGCGTCTTCCACGTGTCCATGCCGTCGAACTGCTCGATGGTCTTGGCGAACTCGCGGAACTCGTCGGAGTAGTAGTTCCACACCTTGTCGCCCGTCTGCTCGTAGGTCGAGTTATCGAATATGACGAGCGGCATGTCGGTGAGGATTCCGGCGTCGTTGTCGTCGATGATGGCGTTGTATCCCATCTTCTTGAGCTCGTCGACGTAGATTTTGGCGGAGTCGCCGCGACCCCCGAACTTCCTACAGAAGACGCGGTAGGCGGCCATGAACTCGCGGTCCGCCTTCGACTGGTTGGCCTCGTAGTTGAACGACGGGACCTGACCGAAGTGGATGACGCAGTCACCGACGAGGGCCTCGCAGAACTCGGGGTTCTTCCGGCACAGGTTCACGAACAGCATGTACCGCTTCCTCGCGGACGGCGAGCGGACCTCCTTGGTGGCCTTGTACGTCATCTGGTGGAAGTTGTCGGTCTTGTCCCTGCGGCCGAAGTACGACGGGAAGAGGCTCGCGACGCGCGTGGCGTCGGCCCTGTTGGTCGTGACGTAGGTCATGTCCTGCTTCGTGCCGTCGACGTGGAAGGCGTCTCCGCCCGGCACGCTCACCCGCTGGAACTCGTGCCCGACGTGGAACGTCGTGTCCTCGTCCGGCAGGTCGGAGACCTTCCCGTTCTTCATGAACTCGGCGAACTTGCCGACGGAGCCGGCCCTGTTCTCCACGTTCTTGAAGTAGTTCTTGCGGAGCGGGGCCTTTATCCGCTGCTCCCTGATGTACTTCGCGGCCGCCATTCCACCGGCCACCGCGCCGACGCCCATCGCGGCCCCGATTGCTATGTGGATTGCGGTCTTGTGCTCGTCGTAGAACTTGCTTATCTTCGCGCCTATCTTGGCCTTCGCCTCGTCGTCGTGCCGGGCGTCCGCCTCGTCGAAGTCCCTCTCAAGGGGCGCGGTCCTGCGCTCGAACTCGCGGGCGGAGCGCTTCGCCGCCTCCACCTTGGCGTCCCGCCGGCCTGTCTCCGTCTTGGACCGGGTGGGCTCGGGGGATTTGGGGCTCGGCTTCGACTGGGCGCGGGGATGGCTGGAGCCGCCCGACGTGGACCCCGAGCGCTTCTCCGAGGCCCGCTGGGACGACCTGCGGGGCGATGGGCTCGACTGCCTCGGTTGGGGCTTCGCCGGACGTCTGCGGGAGCCGCCCGAACCTGACCCCGACGAGCTCCCGGACGACGGCTTCCTCCCCTTGCTGACCCGCGCCGACACCTCGGGTTTCAGCGGATACGGCGGGCCGTTTTTGACGCCCCACTTCATCCCGAGGATGCCGTGGTGCATGAGCTCTTCGGACTGTTGCATCTTCCCTCCCTAGTCGAAGTAGTCGCGGTTGTTCTTGAGCGCCACGAAGGCGTCCATCATGGCCGACACGTTGTCTATCTTCTGGTCGTACCGCTTCTTGAGGAGCTTGCGGTTGCCGTTGTTGTCCTCCATGACGATGCAGTTCCCCATGGTGTACGTCATGAGCTTCTGGTCGAACAGGAGGGCCCTGTCCTCGGCGAGCTTCTTGAGCTCCCCCAACGGGACGGACTCGGTCTTCACACCCTGCTTCACGACCTCGACGCCGAACGACCCGTGCTCCTGCTCCCATCGCTGGACGAAGTCCTTGGCGTTGTACGGGTCGTACCCGAAGGTGCGCACGTCGTAGTCGCACTGCTGGATGTGGAGGTCGAGGTCCTCGTAGACCTCGTTCATGTCGAGGATGGTCCCGTTGAGGACTATCAGCGACCCCTCCCGCATGAACTCCTCGTACTTCTGACGCATCGACCCGGGGAGCTTCTGCAACGTGCGGGATGAGATGTAGCTGCGCGTCTTTATCCCGAACGTGTCCATGGTGCTGTCCAGCGGGAACATGAACGTGAACGCGCAGAAGTCGTCGCCCTGCGAGAGGTCCGCCCCGAGGGAGCAGGCCATCTTCCAATAGTCCCTCTTGCGGTGCGGGAGGGTCTCCTCGTAGGTGAAGAAGTACGTGTACCCCTCCATCGGGATGCCGAAGCGCTTGGCGAGGATGTCGTTGCGCGCCGTCGGGTTGTGCTCGGCCCTCTCGACGTCCTGCTGGTAGGTCTCGTAGGAGACGGTCTTCCCGAGGTTCGGGTTGGCCTTCACCCACATCATCGGGTAGTTGACCTCGTCGATGTCGTCGAGCCTGTAGTACCAGATGGAGACGTGCGGGTTGACGTAGTCCCCCTTGAGGATGGACATCAGCTCCATTTTGATGTCGTCCCCGGCCCCGTTGCGCACCGTTCCCTCGGAGGACATGGCTATGATGAGCCAGTCGTCCACCTTGGCGGCACCCTGCTCGATGGCGCCCACCACGTCCTCGCGGATGTCCACGGAGAGCCACTCGTCGACGGTGTTGCACTTGGTCCGGAGGCCCTGAAGCTTCTCGATGGACATGGGCCGGATTTCGAGCAGGCTCCCGGTCAGGAAGTTCTCGATGCCCTTCTTCGTCGAGGCCAGCTTCTGCCGGTTCATCTTGCTCCCGGTGGTGTTCTGGAGCGAGCCCTCGGTGAGGAACTCGAACAGCGGGCCCTTGTGCCTCGTTATGGACGTGCGGATGGGGGCGAGGACCTCCTCCGCCTGCTTCATGGTCGGGGCCACGGTTATCTGATGGGTGGTGGAGGTGTCCACGTTGAGAAAGTAGTTCTGGATGAAGCTGCCGTACATGGTCTTGGCGGCCCCGCGCCCGACGATGAGGTACTGCTTGTTCACGAGCCGGCGCTTAATCCACTTGTTGACGTAGGAGCCACCGTTCTCGTCCGGGACGAAGACGGAGCGCTCCGTGAAGTAGAACCAGCCGAAGAGCTGCTCGCCCCACAGGAGGAACGTGTCCAGAAGGTGGACGTCCCCGCCGTCGGTCAGCGTCAGCTCGTCCTCGCAGAACTTCTTCCAGCCGTTTATGGCCTCCTCGTCGTAGTAGACGCCGGGGTTGGCGATGAGGTCGTCGATGCGGTTCATCTCCATCGAGATTTCCTTGCAGACGGGAATCTCCCCGGCGAGCACCTTCCTCCGGAACTCCCCGTAGTATCTGGGCGTGGCGGTGTTGGAGAGGCTCATCTCTGCTTCTTCTTCCCGACGCCGGCCTTGTTGCGGAGCCCCGCCACCGTCATCTCGCCCAGCTCGGCGAGGTCCTTGCTGTGGGTGGAGTCGAAGGCTCTGGAGAGGGCCATGATTATGGCGGCGCTGGTGAGCGCGGAGGCCACGTTGCTGGCGGCGCTCTTGGCCGTGGCGGCCGCCATGTTCTTGGCCGCCGTGCGGCGGGGCTTGCGGACCTCGTTCGTGAGCCGGTTGTACTCGCGCTCCTGCTGGAGGCGCCTAATCTGCCGGTTGAGCTCGGCGTCCGACATCTGCGAGACCTTGGACGCCGCCCTCTTGCCGCCGGCCTCGCTGAGCGGGACCTTGGCCTTGGCGGTGCTCTTTGGAGTCGGCGCCCTCTTGGCCTCGGCCTTGCGCTTCGAGCCGGCCCCGCTCCGCTTGCGGTCGTGCCTGACGCCCCACTTCATGCCTAGGACGCCGTAGTGCCTGAGCTCGTTCTCACCAACCAACATCTTCGGTCCCTCCTCCCGGCAGGTCGTCGAAGTCGCCCGACGTCTCCTCTCGGTTTGACGCGGACACGGTCCCGTGCAGCCTCCTGTCCTCGTCGCCGGCCACGCGAAGCCTCCACTCGTACTCCTTCGTGAGCTTGTCGAAGGAATCGTACATGGAGGAGTTCGCGGTCGGCGGGTCGAACAGGAGACGCACCTTGTAGTACATGTAGGAGCGCGCCATCTGGGTGGCTTCCTGATTTATGAAGTCCTCCCAGCGCTCCTCGTCGCCCGTGATGTAGAAGGGCTCGGCGGGCCCGACGCCCAACTGGTGGAGCGTCGAGAACACCGAGTTGATGTGCATGATTATGGCATCGTCGAAGGGCCGGTAGTCGGGCACTATGCCCAGAGCCTGCTTGACGGAGAGGAGGATTGACTCCCGAACCTGCTCAGAAGAGAGGTCAGAAGACGATGCTGCTGAAGAATCCGGCGATGCCTGCGTTTGGCTCGGATAAGTGCGTGCCTCTGTCCCACCAGCTTCAGGTGCAGGCGCCACATCCTTGCCGTCTGTCGTATCTCGTCCACCACTTCCCATCACGTCCCTCCTTTCCAAGGGCATGTGTCGTTTGGGCGTCGTTCCACGGAGACGGGGGCGTCTATCAGTGAGAAGTCCCCGTAGTGTATGGCGTTGTGCGTCTGGAAATGTACGCATATGAGGTTCTCCGGGTCCCAGAGGCACGGGTCCCGGCTGAGTATCTGCTCCTCCGTGACGGGGCGGATGTGATGCACGACTATGAAGCGCCGGATGTACCTGTCCGGCACCGCCAAGTCGCACGAACCGTCCCGAATTATGCACTCGCTCCGAACTTTCTGCCATTCTGGGGAATGATAGAGCTCCTGATTGAGACTTCTCTCCCGACCGAAGGTCCTCTCTCCGACCACACCGGTTAATTTCAGGTAGTCGAACCTTTCTTTGAACGTCGGAAGGGAGACGCACTCACTGTACGTCTTCATCCGCGTCAAGTCCCTTGTATTCCCGCATGGCCCTCATCGCCTCGGCGTAAAGTTCCTCGATATGACCGCCCTGACGTATGCTCTCGGTCTTTGCATCGAGATTTTCCGTCTTTCTGCGAATCATGTCCAGCTCGGCCTTCTCTCTCGTAGACCCGAGTTTGAGGAAATGGGCTATGACCTGTGCTGAAGCAGTGCCGTTCCTGAGCTGTTCCTCCGCCAAGTCCATCGCGAGCCCTATCATCTCCTGCTCTCGCTCCTCCGGAGTGCGGGCCCTGCGGGTACGCCGTGGCTTCTTGGCCGGTTTGTCGGTGCTTTTAGAGCGGCTCATTTCTGTCTCCTCAGCTTTCCTCCATGTTCACCCCTAAGATTGGTGGGTTTTCAGGTAGTTTTCAGCACTTACCGAGAGTCCTCCGAATGCCCGAACGTCGAACTGAGGGAGCGAGTGGACTCATTTCGGGCGTTCGGGCAGCCGGAAGACTCTCAGGAAAAATCTCCCCCGGAGAATTTTCGAAGAGCCGGCGATGCTAGGGGT
>CANQZJ010000015.1 GCA_947628315.1 uncultured Oscillospiraceae bacterium | reverse complement strand
GGAAGATGGTTTTTGTAAAAATCAGAAAAATATCTTGTAAAAATTTGTTGCCAGCGCTTCCATTTTCCGTTATACTGGTTCCAGCCGGCCCCCTTCCGGCTGACGAGACCACCCTACACCCTCCAGTGGGTGGAAGGTCAAGGGGGTTTTCAAAAAAATTTTTCCCGGACGGTACATTTCTATGAATCAGACGCTGGACTTTGTGATCCCCGCCCTGATGGGCACCGAGAGCTGCATCACCTACGAACTGAATAAGCTGGGTCTGGCGGACGTGAAAGCGGAGAACGGCCGGGTGCTGTGCCGGGGTTCCATCGCCGACGTGCCAAGGGTCAATGTGAACCTGCGCACCGGGGCCCGGCTGCTCATCGCCCTGGGCTCCTTCCCCGCCCGCTCCTTCGAGGAGCTGTTCCAGGGCGCTGCCGCCCTGCCCTGGGAGGACTACATCCCCCGGGAGGGGCAGTTCCCGGTGAAGGGGTACTCCATCAACTCCCAGCTCCACTCGGTGCCCGCCTGCCAGTCCATTTTGAAAAAGGCGCTGGCCAAAAGGCTTGGGTCGGCGTATGGTTTGACCACTCTCCCGGAGACGGGAGCCCTGTACCAGGTGCAGTTTTCCATTCTGAAGGATCAGGTCACCCTGATGCTGGACACCTCCGGCGACAGCCTCTACAAGCGGGGCTACCGGGCCCAGGGGGTGCTGGCCCCCCTCCGGGAGACCCTGGCGGCGGCGCTGGTGTCCCTGTCCCGGTATAAGGGCCGGGATCCCTTCTGCGACCCCTTCTGCGGCTCGGGCACCATCCCCATCGAGGCGGCGCTGATCGCCAAGAACCGGGCCCCCGGGTTAAATCGGAGCTTTGCGGCGCAGAAGTGGCGGCTCATCCCCCAAAAGCTGTGGCAGGAGGCCGCCGACGAGGCCAGAGATCATGAGTTCCACGGCTCCTACGACATCTGGGGCGGGGATATCGACCCGGCGGCGGTGGAGCTGTCCCGCCACAACGCCAGACTGGCCGGCGTAGACGACACGGTGCGCTTCGAGGTGGCCGACGCCGCCAAATTCCACCGGGACGAGCCAAAGGGCCGTGTCGTCACCAATCCCCCCTACGGCGAGCGTCTCATGGAAAAACAGGAGGCGGAGGAGCTGTACCGCGCCTTCGGCAAAGCGGTGAAAAAGCTGCCCGCGGACTGGTTCGTGGGGGTGCTGTCCTCCCACACCGAGTTTGAGCGCACCTTCGGCAGACAGGCGGACAAAAAGCGCAAGCTCTACAACGGGATGCTGAAATGTGATTTCTTCATGTATGGAGTGTGACGATATGCGCCATCTCTTTATCATCAACCCCGTGGCGGGCAAGGGCAATCAGCTGAAAAACCTGGAGGACGCCGTCCGCGCCCTCTCCTTCCCCGCCGAGACGGTCTACACCACCGGCCCGGGGGGCTGCGAGCGCCTCGCCCGTGAGGCCGCCGAAACAGGCGATGATGTGCGCATTTACGCCTGCGGCGGCGACGGCACCCTCAATGAGGCGGTGAACGGCGCGGCGGGGTTTGACAACGCCGCCGTCACCAACGTGCCCCTGGGCACCGGCAACGACTTCCTCAAGATCTTCGGGAAGGAAAACCTCTCCCGGTTCAACGACCTGCCCGCTCTGGCCGCCGGCCCCCAGACCGCCATGGACTTGATCGACTGCAACGGCCGGCTGGGCATAGACATCGCCTGCACCGGGATCGACGCCCGCGTGGCCGACGACGTGGGCCGCTACAAAAAATTGCCGCTGGTAAGTGGCATCGGAGCGTACATCGCGTCGCTGGCTGTCAACGTGGTAAAGGGCATCGGCCAGCAGATGGACGTGACGGCGGGCGACCTCCGGTTCACCGGGGACACCGCCCTGGTGTGCGTGTGCAGCGGCCGGTACTACGGCGGCGGCTTCATGCCCGTGGGGGACAACATGCCCGACGACGGGCTGCTGGAGACGCTGGTGATCCCCGGGGTGAGCATCCCCACCTTCGTCCGGCTGGTGGGCAAATACGCCAAAGGGCGCTACCGGGACTTCCCGGACAAGATCTTCTATCGGCAGGGCGTGGACGTCACCGTCCGGTCGGAGAAAGAGCTCACCGCCGTCATCGACGGCGAGGTGTTGAAGAGTTTTGAGTTCCGCTTCAAACTGTCGGAGAAAAAGGTGAATTTCTTCTATCCCGCGGACGTACACTATTGAGACCGCCTCCCCCCTGTGCGGAATGACGAATTTTAGCACTCCCCTATCCCGATTGTGAACGGAACGTGAATTTTTTGAAATCAGCCCCTGTTTTTTTGAAAATGGGGGTTGATTTTTTCCTGCGATGGGGGTATTATCTAAACCGTGGTTAGCACTCAGAGAAAAAGAGTGCTAACCCATCCGTCTGTTTACAAAAATATATTCTATATAAGGAGGAACCTGTTATGAATCTCAAGCCCCTGTCTGACCGCGTCATCCTCAAGGCCGTGGAGCCGGAGGAGACCACCAAGGGCGGCATCATCCTCACCTCCGCTTCCAAGGAGAAGCCCGAGATGGCCGAGGTCATCGCCGTGGGCCCCGGCGGCCTGGTGGACGGCAAGGAGGTCGTGATGACCGTGAAGGTGGGCGACAAGGTGCTCACCAGCAAGTATTCCGGCACCGAGGTCAAGCTGGACGGCCAGGAGTACACCATCGTGCGCCAGGGCGACATCCTGGCCATCGTCGAGTAATTTTAGGAGGTAATGCGATATGTCTAAGATCATCTGCTACGGCGAGGAGGCCCGCCACGCCCTGGAGCGGGGCGTCAACCAGCTGGCCGACACCGTGAAGATCACCATGGGCCCCAAGGGCCGCAACGTGGTGCTGGATAAGAAGTACGGCACCCCCCTCATCACCAACGACGGCGTGACCATCGCCAAGGAGATCGAGCTGGACGACCCCTTTGAGAACATGGGCGCCCAGATCGTCAAGGAGGTCTCCACCAAGACCAACGACGTGGCCGGCGACGGCACCACCACCGCCACCCTGCTGGCCCAGGCCATCATCCGGGAGGGCCTGAAAAACCTGGCCGCCGGCGCCAACCCCATGGTCATGAAGAAGGGCATCGCCAAGGCCACCGACGCCGCCGTGGAGGCCATCAAGGCCAGCTCCAAGCCGGTGTCCGGCACCTCCGACATCGCCCGCGTGGGCGCCATCTCCTCCAGCGACGACGCCATCGGCACCCTCATCGCCGAGGCCATGGAGAAGGTCAGCCACGACGGGGTCATCACCGTGGAGGAGTCCAAGACCGCCGAGACCTACTCCGAGGTGGTCGAGGGCATGCAGCTGGATCGGGGCTATATCACCCCCTATATGGTGACAGACACCGAGAAGATGGAGGCTGTCCTGGACGACGCCCTCATCCTCATCACCGATAAGAAGATCAGCTCCATCCAGGATCTGCTGCCCATTCTGGAGCAGGTGGCCCAGGGCGGCCGCCGGCTGCTCATCATCGCCGAGGACGTGGAGGGCGACGCGCTGTCCACCCTGCTGGTGAACAAGCTCCGCGGCACCCTGAACGTGTGCTGCATCAAGGCCCCCGGCTTCGGCGACCGCCGCAAGGAGATGCTGGAGGATATCGCCGTCCTCACCGGCGGCACCGTGATCTCCTCCGACCTGGGCATGGACGTGAAGGAGGCCACCGTGGATATGCTGGGCACCGCCCGCCAGGTGAAGGTCTCCAAGGAGAACACCATCATCGTGGACGGGGCCGGCGCGGCCGACGCCATCGCCGCCCGGGTGGGCCAGATCCGCAAGGCCATCGAGACCACCACCTCCGACTACGACAAGGAGAAGCTCCAGGAGCGGCTGGCCAAGCTGGCCGGCGGCGTGGCCATCATCCGCGTGGGCGCCGCCACCGAGGCCGAGATGAAGGAGAAGAAGCTCCGCATCGAGGACGCCCTGAACGCCACCCGCGCCGCCGTGGAGGAGGGCATCGTGGCCGGCGGCGGCACCGCCTACGTCAACGCCATCCCCGCCGTGGAGGCCCTGCTGTCCTCCACCGAGGGCGACGAGAAGACCGGCGTGTCCATCATCGCCAAGGCCCTGACCGAGCCCATGAAGCAGATCGCCGCCAACGCCGGCATCGACGGCTCCGTGGTGCTGTCCAAGGTCGTTGAGTCCGGCAAGGCCGGCTACGGCTTCGACGCCTACAAGGAGGAGTATGTGGACATGATCTCCGCCGGCATCGTGGATCCCACCAAGGTGACCCGCTCCGCCCTGGAGAACGCCGCCTCCGTGGCCGCCGTGCTGCTGACCACCGAGTCCCTGGTGGCCGACAAGCCCGAGCCCCCGGCGCCCGCCGCCCCCGCCGCGCCCGACATGGGCGGGATGTATTGATCCGCTGACAGTTCAAAGCCCCACGGCTCTTGCCGTGGGGCTTTTCGTCTTTGAAAGACTTTTCCTTGCAATTTCTCATGGATTTATATATACTGGATTCAGTATATGTAAAGGGGGCCTTCGCTTGACGCAAAAGTGCAGAAAACAGCTGAGATATGCCGTCTCTACCCATACCATCGAGCGGCTGCGCCCCAGCAAAGAGGCCATGCAACTCTGCGAGCAGGTGTCCAGCGGAACTCTCACCGCCGACGCCGCTGTTGCCGCTGTCTTGAAGCGGCATGGATTGAAACCGGTCTCTGTCCATGGATAGCGGGTTTGGGAAATACGACGTCTACGCCGTCGCCGGTTCGATCTACTGTTATCGGGATAGCAACGTGCTGAAAAACCGCTTTGGCTTGCGGGACGGAACGGAACTGAAAGCTGTGGAGGCGGACATCTCGCTGATTCGCCAAAATGATTTGATGGAGCGTCCGATCCAGGGCCGATTTACAGCAACGCACCTCCGTAAGATCCACCGCTGTCTTTTGGGGGACATTTACCCTTTTGCCGGCCATTTCCGCCGGGAGGATATCATGAAAGGGACTACCCGGTTCCTGCATCACGCTGACATCCCGGGCAAGTTGACCGCACTGCTCGATCAACTGCGGGAGGAACGTTGGCTGTCCGGGCTGTCTTTCGATCACTTTGTGGCGCGGAGCGCGTATTACTTTGCGGAGCTGAACTACATCCACCCTTTCCGGGAAGGCAATGGCCGGGCCATCCGGGAGTTCATGCGCCTGCTCTTTATGAAAAACGGCTATGAGGTCGACTGGGCCGCTGTCACGGCGGAAGAACTGCTTGCCGCAATGGAGGAATCGGTCTATAACACAGACAGATTACAGGGTGTCCTGCGCGTCTGCCTGTCAAAATAGGTAAACAGCCCCACGGCTCACGCCGTGGGGCTTTGCGTTACTTCTTCGGATAGGGCTTCCGCACGTTGGTTCGGCCCAGCAGGTAGTCGGTGCTGGTGCCGTAATAGTCCGCCAGCTTGAGCAGCGCCCAGACAGGGATTTCCCGGTCTCCCCTCTCATACCGCCCGTAGACGTTCCTGTTCATATTCAGAAACTCGGCAATCTGGGCCTGGGACTTGTCCGCGTCCTCCCGTAGATCCTCCAAACGCTGAAATACCATAGCGCATCACCCTCCGATATGATGCTACTATTCGGTTGCATTTCAGCGCAAATTGTGGTACCATATGGTATCTGATTTTTGGAGGAAACTGTCATGCCCGACTATAAAGAGATGTACCTGAAGATGATGCGGGCCTCGGAGAAGGCCCTCCGGCAGATGGAGGCGGCCTCGTCGGAGCTGATCGCCGCCCAGCGGGCGTGCGAGGAGCTGTACCTCTCCGCGCCGGAGCCGGAGCTGAAGGTGCTGCCGCTGGATCCCAAGGAGGGAAGCTCTCCGCTAAAAGCCTTCCCCTCTGGGGAAGGTGGCAGCCCGAAGGGCTGACGGATGAGGCTGCCGGATGAGGCCGGCGGCTGAACCCTCAGCTCTCCGCCTGCTCCAGCAGGTTGGCGGCCCCGTAGCGCAGGCAGCGGTACAGCCGCTTCCGCCCCCGCTTCAGCGTCCTGGACACGGTGGACTTGTTCACCCCCTTCTGGTTGGCGATGGCCTCCATGGTCATCTGCTTGCCGTAGTAGAGGGTCATGTACTCCCGCTGCTTGGCGGTGACGTCGTGCTTCAGGGCGTTGGTCAGGTTGCGCTTCAGCCGGTTGATGGAGTCCTTGTTGTCGTCGGCCATCAACCGGGTGTAGACCGCCAGATCCACCATGCCGAAGGTGTTGTCATAGGATACCGTTCTCATCGTTCATTTCCTCCTTCTGTGATCCATGGGATATAGGGACTTGATCCCCAGCGAGGGCGCTTTGTCCCTGCGCGGGGTGAATTTGGCATAGTAATTTTTCAGGTGCCGCGCCACCGCCCGGGTCTCCCGGTACATGGCGCGCAGAGGGCGGATGCGCCCCTCCAGCAGGTTCCGGCGGAGCTCGTCCGGCTCCTCCTTTTTCTCCCGCTCCAGGGCGGAGATGCGGCCCCACAGCAGATCCGCCGACCTGATGTATTCCATTGACAGTTCGTACAGGGTCATAGTTCCTCGCTTCCGGCCCCGCCGCCCCGGCTCACCCTGCGGAGGCGGTGGGCAAAATAGGTTTTCGCGTACCGGGCCAGGCAGTCCTCGCAGACCGGCCGGCCCTCCAGTTCAAAGTAGGGGTCTCCCGGATAGAGCTCCCCCCGGCACAGGGCGCACTGGAGCGCCCCGCACTCATGCTTTCGCCAAAATCTGACCGTTTTTCTCCCTCCGTTTTTTCATTCCATCCCGCAAAAAACTGTTGACAAGCCCCACCTCCGCTGTTATAATAGGCTCCGTTGTGAGCGACCGTGAAGACACCACGCTGGTGTAGCTCAGCTGGTAGAGCAGCTGATTTGTAATCAGCAGGTCGGGGGTTCGAATCCGTCCACCAGCTCCACCTTCTTCACCTCAACTGAATACGGAGGAGTACCCAAGTGGCCAAAGGGGGCAGACTGTAAATCTGTTAGCTTCGCTTTCGGTGGTTCGAATCCACCCTCCTCCACCACGTCGTCGCGGACTGCATATCGTTCGCGACGGCGTTTTTTTACGCCGTCTCTCACTCATTCCGTCGCTCCTCCTTTCCCCACAAAGCAAAGGCCGCTTTGTGGGGGCCCCGGGAGGGCCTGGCGCCAGCGGCGCGCCGCAACCGCCGGGCTTTTCCGCAGAAAAGCGAATCCACCCTCCGTTTCGTCCTCCGTTATAGAACGTCTGTTCTATTTACTCCCATACCATACCACTCGAACAAGTGTTCGTCAACCCCTATCCCCGATTTTCTCCAGCCGATTTTCCGAAAGCCGCCCCAAAAATCGGACAGCCTCTCCCCCCTGTTGCACGCCGCCCCGACCGGGCCCGCTGTTTACAAATGATTTACAGTCTCGGGGTTGACCTGCCCGTCCGCCGGGGGGTACAATGGAGGCAGAAAAAAAGAGCCGCCCGGTGGGGCAGCTTAAGGAGGTACGCCATGAAAAAGCGGGCCATGTACGGGCTGCTGTGGCTGGCGGCAGCGGCGGCGGGCGCTGTCGGCGGCAGCCGCGCCCTGGGCGCCTATCTCTTTGACCGGGTGAACAATCCCCCCTTCAGTGAGCCGAAGCAGGAGGAGGAGCCCCCCATCCAGTGGGAGGGCCGGCTCTGGGCCAGACGCATGGAGGGCTTCCGGGAGGTGGAACTCATCGCCACCGACCAGAAGAAGCTGTGGGCGGCCTTCTGCCCCGGCGCCCCCAATGAGCACTGCTGGGTCATCTGCATCCACGGCTATAGCGACAGCTATGAGGCCATGGGCGCACAGGGCCTCCGCTACCACGGGGCCGGCTGGAACGTGCTGATGCCCGATCAGCGCCACCACGGCCGCAGCGAGGGCGGCTGCATCGGCTGGGGCTACCTGGAGCGGCTGGATATGCTGGGCTGGATCAACTGGATCGTCCGCCGGGATCCGGAGGCGGAGATCGTCCTCCACGGGGAGTCCATGGGCGCCGCCACCGCGCTGATGGTCACCGGCGGCCCCGTCCCCAAACAGCTGAAAGCGGTCATCTCCGACTGCTCCTACACCTCCTTTGAGGAGCAGGCCAGGCACATCATCCAGTGGCGCGCCGCCGACCTGGTGCCCCAGATGCCCACAGGAGCTTCCGCGAGACTGCTGTTCTCCGCCCTGCGGAAGGCCACCCTGCGGCGGGCGGACGGCTTCGACCTGCGGGACGCCTCCCCCATCGACGCGGTACGCCAGTCCAAAACCCCCACCCTGTTCATCCACGGCCTGGAGGACGATTTCGTCCCCGCCCCCATGATGGGCAGGCTGTACCAGGCCGCCGCCTGCCCCAAGCGCTTCCTGTGGGTGCCGGGGGCCGGCCATGTGGCCTCCGTGGGCACCGACCCGGAGCTGTACTGGTCGGCGGTGAGCGAGTTTTTGGAGAAATACATGTAAAAGATCCCCCGGCTTCCCGCCGGGGGATCTCCTTATTCGCGCCCGCAGGCGCCGATCAGCTCTTTGGCGTAGGGCAGCTCCATGATGGCGTCGCAGAGGGTGTGCCACTCGTCCAGCTTGTGGTTCCGCCGGGCGTAGTAGATGTTGGCCAGCACCTCGTAATTCATCGTCACGGTGCGCATCTGGTCGTAACTTGAGGGCAGCAGCTGGATCATGTCGTACCAGTGGGCCTTGTCCTTGCCCTCCATGTAGCGGAGGCGGACGGTCTCCAGATAGGCGATGTACTTCTCAAACTCCGCCAGGGACTCCGGGGTCAGGTGATCCACCGAGAAATCCTCCAGCGCAAAGGGCTTGGCGTGGATCTTGTGCATGGTGGAGGTGGAGTTGGCCACGGTGCCCACCTTATAGGTGTCGAACTCCTTCCACCAGTACATGGGGGCGGTGATGTCCATGGACACCAGCACCTGCCGGAGGAACTTCCGGTGGTCGGTGCCGGCGGCGCACAGCCGGACGGCCAGGGACAAGTCGTTCTCCCCCAGCACGTAGTTCCCCTTCTCGTCGTAGTAGCTGTCCATTCTGGCCCAGCTGTTCATGGGGTTTCGCGCCCCCCGGATGGCGTTCTCCAGATTCATCACACATGCCCGCTCGACTTTCAGCATGGTCACCGCTCCCTCTCTGTGGTTTTCTCCATCATAACAGAAAACGTCCCCCGGCGCAAGACCGGGGGACGTTGTTCTCGGATTTAATCGACCTTGATATACTCACCCATGATATAGCCGGGGGCGGGGTTGCCGCCGGAGCCGGGATAGGTGATCTGGTACCAGCCGTCGCCGGCGTACTCCACCACGGTGACAGCGGTGCCGTCATAGATGCTGGCCAGCACATCGTAGGTGGTGCCGGGGCCGGAGCGCACCCGCAGGCCGCCGGTGGCGCCGGTGACGGTGCCCTTGGTGCCGGCCGGGATCTCACCGCCGGCGGGAGCCTGGCTCTCAGGGGCCGCCGGGCCCACGCAGGTCACCGTGACGGGCAGCTCAAGGCCGCCGGCGGATACGGTGATGGTCACGGACTTGGTGGTGCCGGCCTCGCTGTTCACGTTGGTCACCGTGCCGGTCTGATCCACGGTGGCGACGCTGTCATCGCTGGAAGTCCACGTCACCACTCCGTCCCAGTCCTCGGGGCTGAAGATCGGCGTCAGCTGGAAGCTGCGGCCGTCCTCAAGCTTGACCTCCTTGTACTCCATGGAGAGATCCAGCAGATCGCCAGTCTCGGGGGTGGCGGTCACGTCAGCGCTGGGCTCGGCGCTCTCTTCCGTGCCGAGGCTGCCGCTGGGCTCCGTGCTGGCGACAGTGCCGGGATCGCTGGCAGCGGTGTTGGGATCCTTGCGGAGCTGGGGATAGATGACGGTAAAGAGGATGACCATGGCGGCGACGATGATGACCAGCGCGCACAGGAAGGTGATCAGCCGGGGCCAGTTGATGTCAGCCCTGGCGGCGGAGGAGCGGGAGCTGCGGCTGCGGCCGCTGCTGGCCAGGCGCTTGCCGCCGCGGGAGGGATGATACTCCTCCTCGGGGGCCTCGTCCTGGTCGAACAGAGCCTGGCCGTCGAACACGTAGCCGTCGTCCTCCTCGTCACGCCGGGAGACGGGACGGGGGGATTCGTAGTTGGGGGACTCATAATCGGGGGACTCGTACCCGGCGGAGTCCACACCGGGCTCCTCGACGGGCTTATCGTCATAAAAGCCGTACTCGTCGTCCTCCGAGGCGGCGATCTCCTTCTCGATATCCTCCACCCGGGGAATGGCACGGGTCAGCTCCGGGTCGGCCTCGCTGCCGGTCTGCCGGGAGAGCCGGGAAATGGGGCGGGGCGGTTCCGGGATCTGCGCGCCGTGGGGATCGTTGCGCATACCACAGAAAGGGCATTTCCGATATGTGGGGCTGTAATCCTCACCGCAGTGGGCGCAGCGGATCAGCTTTTCCTGTGACGGTCTGAGCGCCATCCGTATCTCCTCCTAACTGAAAATGGGCATATTTACACGATACGCTAACATCTTACACGTTCTGGCCTCATTTGTCAACGGGAAATGTTATGTCTACTTATGTTTTTTCCGCTTGCGGGATGGCGGCGGGCGGAGTATAATGTTTCCAATCAGACAAAAAGGAGCGTGTCCGCCATGTCTCAGCCCATGACCCCCGCCGCCGTCCACAAGCAGTACGACGAGGGGATGACCGCCTTCCGCCGCCAGCTTAACGACGGCGGCGCCCGCGTCGCCTTCGCCCGGGAGTCGGACGCCTTCATGCGGGAGTGCGCCTGCGGCGTGTGGCGGGCTGACCAGGGGCTGACCCCCCTCCACGTGGAGTACTACAACGCCATCTACACCAAGGGCAGCCCGGTGCCCACCGTCCTCTACTGGGAACTGGGCTCCAACATCCAGAACTACCCCGGCTTCGTGCTGCCCAATTTCTTCCGCCGTCTGGTTCAGGCCGATTTGGAAAACGGCACCAGGAGCAGCCGCCGCTTTGTGGACACCTTCACCCTCATGCTGCTGCTGTTCGCCGCAGTGGACGGCAAGGTCAGCGAGGCGGAGGCGGGCTTCGTCAATTCCTGCGCGGACTCCCTCTCTCGCTTCTGCGACCAGGCCGGCGTGGAGGGCGGCAAGACGCCGCTGGACGTAAACGACTTTGTGGCCCGCAAGACCGACGGCGAACCCATCAGGACCGGCCGCCCGGAGGACGAGGCCTCCTCCCCTTCCCCCGCGCCGGCGTCCGGGCCGGAAGCCGGGGACGAGCCCGCGCCCCAGCCCGAGGAAACTCTGGAGGAGCTGCTGGCCCAGCTGGACGAGCTGTGCGGCCTGGAAAAAGTGAAAAAGGACGTAAAGAGCCTCATCAATCTGGTAAAGGTGCGCAAAATGCGGCAGGAACACGACCTGCCCGTACCGCCCATGTCCCTCCACCTGGTGTTCATGGGCAACCCCGGCACCGGCAAGACCACCGTGGCCCGGCTGCTGGCAAAGCTGTACCACGCCATCGGCGTGCTGTCCAAGGGCCAGCTCATCGAGGTGGATCGCTCCGGCCTGGTGGCGGGCTTTGTGGGGCAGACCGCCCTCAAGACCCAGGAGGCGGTCAACAAGGCGCTGGGCGGCGTGCTGTTCATCGACGAGGCCTATGCCCTGGCCAACCAGGAGAACGCCAACGACTTCGGCCGGGAGGCCATCGAGGTCATCCTGAAGGCCATGGAGGATCACCGGGACGATTTGATCGTCATCGTGGCGGGCTACACCGACCTGATGGGGAACTTCATCCACTCCAACCCCGGCCTGGAGAGCCGGTTCAACAAGTATTTCTACTTCCAGGACTATGACGGCCCCCAGCTGGCGGAGATCTTCCGCTCCATGTGCAAAAAGAACGGCTACACCATGGACGAGGCCACCGATCGGGCCGCCGCCGAGGCCTTCCAGGTGATGTACGACCGCCGGGACGAAAACTTCGGCAACGCCCGTGACGTGCGCAACGTGTTTGAGAACGCCATCGCCCGCCAGGCCGACCGGGTGGCCGCCATGGAGGATCCCGGCAAGGACGATCTGATGGCCTTCACCATCGCCGACCTTGACCTGGAGGCGGACGAAAAAGCCGAAGGTTAGACTTGCATTTTGCGGCGGGCCGTTGTATAATGCCACCGTGTCCGCCGGTGTGATGGAATTGGTAGACGTGCTTGACTCAAAATCAAGTGCCGCGAGGCGTGCCGGTTCGAGTCCGGCCACCGGCACCATTTCGGGTGTCCATAGGGTGTTTGACCTTGTGGACACCCGAACTGTATCATAGAGTCATCGTCCTGAACGCTTAAAACGAAGGGAAGGAAAACTATGGAACCCAGAGAGATCCTGGCAGAAGCGGCCGCCATACAGGAGGAACTGCAAGCCATACGGCACGATCTGCACCGACACCCCGAACTGGGGTTCGACCTCGCCTACACCCTGCCCTATGTGCGTGAAAAGCTGACCGACATGGGATACGCGCCGGTGGAATGCGGCAAGGCCGGTCTCATCGCGCTGGCGGGCGGAAAAAAGCCCGGCAAGACCCTATTGCTGCGCGCCGATATGGACGCGCTGCCCATCACAGAGGAGGCGGACGTCGATTTTGTCAGCCTGTCTCCCGGCCGGATGCACGGCTGCGGACACGATATGCACACCGCCATGCTGCTGGGCGCGGCCAAACTGCTCAAAGCCCATGAGGATGAGCTGGAAGGCACCGTCAAGCTGGTTTTTCAGCCGGCTGAGGAAATTTTCCAGGGATCTCCCGACATGCTGGCGAACGGTCTGCTGGAGGCCCCGAAAGTGGACGCCGCCGCGATGATCCATGTCATGGCCGGTATCCCGCTTCCGAGCGGCAGCGTGCTGGTGGCGGGCGGCGGCGTATCCACCGCTTCCTGCGAGCAGTATCACATCACTGTGCAGGGCAAAGGCGGGCACGGCGCTTCGCCCCACCTGGCAGTCGACCCCATCACCGCTGCCGCGCACATCCATATCGCCCTGCAGGAGATCAGCGCCCGCGAGCTGGACGGCAATGAGTTCGGCATTTTTACGACCGGTCATTTTGCGGCGGGTGAAGTGAGCAATGTGATCCCGGACAAGGCTGAGATGTGGGGCACGATCCGCACCACCGACCCGGAAAACGCCGTGGGGGAGCGGATCAAGGCCCGCATGCGGGAGATCTGTGCCGGTCTGGCGGCGGCTATGCGCTGCCAGGCGACGGTCGAGTTCTATGATTACTGTCCCTGCATGGACGTTGACCCGGCGCTGGCCGCGGATACGCTGGCCTATACACAGGAGCTGCTGGGCCCGGCGGCAATGGATCTGAATGTGATCAGCGGCGGCAAGGCGGGCGGCGGCAGCGAGGATTTCTCCTTTGTGAGCCACAAGGTCCCGACCGTGACGATGTTTCTGGTGGCCGGCGATATGGACAAGGGTTATTGCTATGCGCAGCACCACCCCAAGGCGAAATTCGACGACGCGGCGCTGAGCCGCGGGGCGGCCGTCCACACCTGGCTGGCGCTGCGCTGGCTGAGAGAACACAAGGGCTGAACGGCGAAAGTGTAAAAAGCTTACCCCGCCGGAGGCGGACGGCCGTCCTCCATTGACAAGGGGCCGGAAATATTATATACTATAAAATGTCAAAAAATATTTTGACAATCAACTTTGAGAGAGGGGCAACTGATATGTTAATACCTGATATTGCGGCGACCGTGAGCGATCCCAACGCACTGCAAAAGCTGTTTGAGCTCCTGCTGGCCTATGTCGTGGTGGGCTTTGTGGTGTGCATCGTGCTGTATATCCTCCAGGTCATCGCCAACTGGCGCATCTTCACCAAGGCCGGCGAGGCCGGCTGGAAGAGCATCATCCCCCTGGTCAATTCCTACACCTCCTTTAAGATCGCCTGGAAAACAGTTTACTTCTGGCTGTCCCTGCTGGGCGTGATCGCCACCACCGTGGGCTACAGCCTGCTTCCCGCCGTTGACGGCAGCACCGCCGGCAGCCCCGCCGCCATGCCTCTGATCTGCTGCGGTCTGATCGTGGCGGGTGTCCTGAACATCGTGTTCTGCGTGAAGCTGTCCAAGGCCTTTGGCCACGGCGTCGGCTTCGCCCTGGGCCTGATTTTCCTGAACCCCGTGTTCCTGCTGATCCTGGGCCTGGGCGGCTCCCAGTACGTGGGCGCCGACAACTGAGAGCCCGCACCGGAGGCCGATCGATATGCCCGCCATCAAGGAACTGCTCATCCGCGAGGACAACTACGCCCAGGACATGGACAAGATCGTGGAGCCCTGGCTGGCCCTGAAGCGCAGCGACGACTATATCGAGCGCGTCCCGGGGAACCGGCTCCACTACACCCACTACCACGTGGAGGATCCCAGGGCGGTGGTGCTTTTCTCCCACGGCTTCACCGAGTCGGAGGAGAAATACGCCGAGCTGGTCTACTACTTCCTCAACATGGGGTACACCGTGTACTTCCCGGAGCACTGCGGCCACGGGTACAGCTACCGTCTCACCGACGACCCCTCCCTGGTGCATGTGGATCGCTATGAGACCTATGTGGAGGATCTTCTGGCCGTCGCCCACATCGCCAGGCAGGCCAACCCGGACGTGCCCCTCTGCCTGTTCGCCCACTCCATGGGGGGCGGCATCGGGGCCGCCGCCGCGGCACAGGAGCCGGAGCTGTTCGACAAAGTGCTTCTCCACTCCCCCATGATCAGGCCCCTCACCGGCGGCATCCCCTGGGGGGCCGCCAAGGCGATCGCCGCCGTCACCTCGGCGCTGGGAATGAAGAAAAAGTACATCTTCGGCAGCAAGCCCTACGGCGGGCTGGAGGACTTCGACACCAGCTGCGCCACCTCCCGCGCCCGGTTCGACTGGTACCAGCAGAAGCGGCTCAAATACCCCCGGCTCCAGACCGCCTCCGGCTCTCTGGGCTGGCTGAAGGAGACAGGCCGGCTCAACAGGTTTTTGATGGGCTCCGCCTGGCAGAAGATCACCGCCCCGGTGCTGCTGCTCCAGGCCGAGGGGGAGAACATGGTCTCCACCGAGGAGCAGGAGCGCTTTGTGGCGAAGCTGAAAAAGGCCGGCAAGACCGCGGACTTGGCCGTCATCAAGAACGCCAGGCATGAGATCTTCAACAGCACCGACGACGTGCTGGCGCCCTACCTGGAAAAGGTGTTCGCCTTTTTTGGCAGCTGAATATTGTGGAAAAGCGGAGCCGCGCAGAAATCTGCGCGGCTCCGCTTTTTTGTTCTTTGAACGGGGCTCCCGTCACATCAGCAGGATGCCGACGGCGCGCACGATGAGCGCCGCCACCCAGGCGATGACGCACTGCCCGATGACCACGGCCGCCGCCCACTTGCCGCCCAGCTCCCGCTTGATGGAGGTGACGGCGGCCACGCAGGGGGTGTAGAGCAGGCTGAACACCAGCAGGCAGGCGCAGGCCAGCGGGGTGATGACGGCGGTCAGGCTCTCCGCCCCGAACAGCACCGACATGGTGGCCACCACGCTCTCCTTGGCGGTGAAGCCGGTGATGAGGGCGGTGGAGATGCGCCAGTCGCCCAGGCCCAGGGGGGCCATCAGCGGAGAGATCAGCCCCGCCACGGCGGCCAGGATGCTGTCCTGGGAGTTGGTGACCACGTTGAGCCGGAAGTCAAAGGTCTGCAGGAACCAGATGACGATGGTGGCCAGGAAGATGATGGTGAACGCCCGCTGGAGGAAGTCCTTGGCCTTGTCCCACAGCAGATGGCCCACGTTCCTGGCCCCCGGCATGCGGTAGTTAGGCAGTTCCATCACAAAGGGCACGGCCTCGCCCTTGAACACGGTGCCCTTGGTGAGCAGGGCCATCACAATGCCCAGGACGATGCCCAGGGCGTAGAGCCCGGTCATGATGAGCCCGCCCCTGCCCGGGAAGAACGCCGCCACGAAGAAGCCGTACACCGGCACCTTGGCCGAGCAGCTCATAAAGGGCAGCAGCAGGATGGTCATTTTGCGGTCACGGTCGGAGGGAAGCGTCCTTGTCGCCATCACCCCGGGCACCGTACAGCCGAAGCCGATGAGCATGGGGACGATGCTCCGGCCGGACAGCCCGATCTTACGGAGGAGCCGATCCATCACGAATGCCACACGGGCGATGTACCCGCTGTCCTCCAGCAGGGACAGGAAGAAGAACAGCGTCACGATGATAGGCAGGAAGCTCAGCACGCTGCCCACGCCGGTGAAGACGCCGTCGATGACCAGGGAATGGATGACCTGGTTCACCCCCGCCGCTGCGAGGGCGGAGTCCGCCAGCTGGGACAGCTTGTCGATGCCCGTCTCCAGCAGGGTCTGGAGCGCCGCGCCGATCACGTTAAAGGTGAGGAAGAACACCAGCCCCATGATGAGGATGAAGGCGGGGATTGCGGTGTATTTGCCGGTCAGGATCCGATCGATTCTGGCGCTGCGGATGTGCTCCTTGCTCTCCCTGGGCTTGACCACGGTGGCGGCGCACACGCCGTTGATGAAGGAGAACCGCATATCGGCGATGGCCGCCGCCCGATCCATGCCGCTCTCCGTCTCCATCTGGCTGATGATATGCTCCAGCATCTCCGTCTCGTTCTGATCCAGCTGCAGCCGCTCCAGCACGCGCCGGTCGCCCTCCGCCAGCTTGGCGGCGGCGAACCGCACGGGGATGCCGGCCCGCTGGGCGTGATCCTCGATCAGATGCATAATGGCGTGGAGGCATCTGTGTACCGCGCCGCCCTTTTCGTCCGGCCCGCAGAAGTCGATGCGCCCCGGCTTCTCCTGGTACTTCGCCACGTGGACGGCGTGGCGGATCAGCTCGTCGATGCCCTCGTCCCTGGCGGCGGAGATGGGCACCACGGGGATGCCCAGCATCTGCTCCATCTCGTTGATCTTGATGGAGCCGCCGTTGCCCCGCACCTCGTCCATCATGTTCAGCGCCAGCACCATGGGGATGTCCAGCTCCATGAGCTGCATGGTCAGGTACAGGTTCCGCTCGATGTTGGAGGCGTCCACCACGTTGATGATGCCCTTTGGGTGCTCGTCCACCACGAAGGCGCGGGTGACGATCTCCTCGCTGGAATAGGGGGACAGGGAGTAGATGCCAGGCAGGTCGGTGATGAGGGTGTTGTCCGTCCCCTTGATGACGCCGTCCTTCCGATCCACTGTCACGCCGGGGAAGTTGCCCACGTGCTGGTTGGAGCCGGTGAGGGCGTTGAACAGGGTGGTCTTGCCGCAGTTCTGGTTGCCCGCCAGGGCGAAGGTCAGCGTCTCGCCGTCGGGCAGGGGGTTCTCGGTGGCCTTCTCGTGGTACTTGCCGCCCTCGCCGAGACCGGGGTGGGCGATGCGTTTCCGGTAGTCCTTCCGGGCGGCCTCGGGGCGGGTGGCCTCGTTGTCCCGCACGTCGGTGATCCCGATCTTCTCGGCGTCGGCCACCCGGAGGGTCAGCTCATAGCCGTGCACCATGAACTCCATGGGGTCGCCCATGGGGGCGTATTTTACCAGCACGATATCCGTGTTGGGGATGACGCCCATGTCCAGGAAGTGCTGGCGCAGGGCGCCCTCGCCCCCCACCGTGGTGATGGTGGCTTTCTTCCCGATGGGCAGTTCTTTCAGCGTCATGCAGATCCCTCTTTCCGTGGGGACAGAATGGTGTCGCGCCGCTCTGTTTCCAGCTGGCAGGTATTATATCACCCCGCCCGCGCCGGCGCAAGAAGGGTTGCCGCCCGCGGAAAAAAGAAATAAAAAGTTGTGAATTCCTCCAAAAAAATCTTGCAATATGGCGGCCGATATGGTATTCTGTACTCAGTACGGGCGTCCCGCCTACTCCACACAAAATAGACGGCGCGCACCGAAAAAAGGAGGTAATTCAAACCCCGTTTGGCTCGCGGTGCGGCAGCGTGGAGACCTGTCGTAAAGCGGTCCGTCCGCACTGGACGGCGCGAGGCATCCGGACAGAGGTTCGGCTGTCAGAGTCAGTAGGTATGTCTGAAGTAGTGCTGAAGAATTTGAAAAAGGTGTACGACGGCGGCGTCACTGCCGTCCACGATGTGAACCTGCACATCGCCGACAAGGAGTTCATCGTGCTGGTCGGCCCCTCCGGCTGCGGCAAGTCCACCACGCTGCGCATGGTGGCCGGCCTGGAGGAGATCAGCGAAGGCGAACTGTACATCGACGGTAAGCTCTGCAACAACGTGGAGCCCAAGGACCGCGACATCGCCATGGTGTTCCAGTCCTACGCCCTGTACCCCCACATGACCGTGTACGACAACATGGCCTTTGCCCTGAAGCTGAAGAAGGTGCCCAAGGCCGAGATCGACAAGAAGGTCAAGGAAGTGGCGGAGATCCTGGACATCACCCAGTACCTGCAGCGCAAGCCCAAGGCTCTGTCCGGCGGCCAGCGCCAGCGTGTGGCCATCGGCCGCGCCATGGTGCGCGACCCGAAGGTGTTCCTGATGGACGAGCCTCTGTCCAACCTGGACGCCAAGCTGCGTAACCAGATGCGCGCTGAGATCATCAAGCTGCGCAGCCGTATCAACACCACGTTTATGTATGTCACCCACGACCAGACCGAGGCCATGACCCTGGGCGACCGGATCGTCATCATGAAGGACGGCTTTGTGAACCAGATCGGCACCCCTGTCGAGGTGTTCGACAAGCCCGTGAACCTGTTCGTGGCCGGCTTCATCGGCATGCCGGTGATGAACTTCTTCGACCACTGCAAGCTGCTGCTGGAGGACGGCGTGTACTACGCCCAGATCCGGAACGCCAAGATCAAGCTGGACGACTTCCAGCAGAAGGCCCTGAAGCAGAACGGTCAGCAGGCCTGCGACATCGTGGCCGGCATCCGTCCGCAACACATCAGCGTGGGCGAGGGCGACCTGACCGCCACCATCGAGGTCAACGAGATGATGGGCTCCGAGGTGCATCTGCACGCCCGCAGCGATGAGGACGAGGTGGTCATGGTCATCCCCACCGTCGACCTGAAGGTGGATGTGTCCGCCGGCGCGAAGGTGAACTTCACCACCCAGCCGAAGCTGATCCAGCTGTTCGACAAGGAGACCGGCAACAACCTGATCTGGTACGACAAGGAGTCCGCCGACATCTGCGCTCCCGTCTGCAAGAGCTACAACTTCTGATCCCCCTTTTTCATTCTGTATCAATATCAAACACCGGCAGCCCCATGGGCTGCCGGTGTTTCTTCTTGATCAGCCTGCCGCGGTCACTGCTGTTCCGCCCGTTCGCGGATCAGCCCCGACGCCTTTTTCCATCTGCCGGAAAGCAGCCGCGTGGAGAACAGGATGGAGCGCAGCACCCAGTCGGAGGCCATGCCGATCCAGTAGCCCATGGCGCCCAGCTGGGGCAGGCCGGGGATCAGGTCGGTGGTGAGCAGGAACGCCAGACTCACCCGCATGGTGAACATGGAGGTGACCGCGCAGACCATCACGTATTTCACGTCGCTGGTGGCCTTTAACATGCTCGGCGCGGTAAAGGACAGCGGATAGGTAAAGAACTGGAACATCAGGCAGAAATAGAGGCACTGGCGCGCGATCTCCTTTGCCTCGGCGGTGTAACCGTAGAACTGAGTCACCACCGGCACCAGCGACAGGATGACCCCCACGCAGATGCCGTTGGCGATGTAGGACAGCGCGAACATCCGCTTCATGTAGTGCTTCACCTGGTCGGGGTCGCCCGCGCCCACCGCCTGGCCGATCACCGTCAGGCAGGAGTTGCCCACGCCGGAACCCACCACCGAGGCAAAGTTGTTGAGCTGGTTGGCGATGGCGTTGCCGTTGGCCTGGATGTTCACGTGGATCATCTGCCCCGCCTCATTATAGGCGACGAGGCTCTTTGCCCCCGTAGCGTACACCCCGGCGTTCACAAAGGTATTGGTCATCAGCTTGCCCAGCTGGAACATGGCGGTCTCCACGCCGGTGGGAATGGCGATCCGCAGGATTTGCCTGACCATTCCGCCGTCAAAGCGGAACGGCTCAAGGATGCGGACGCAGACCACATTGTCCCGGTCGCTGAGCCGCACCAGCATAAAGAGCGCGGGGACGGCGCGGCAGAACAGCGTGGCGAGGCCCGCGCCCAGCACCCCCAGCTTCATCACATACATGAACAGCGCGTCCAGGCCGATGTTGAGGAAGCAGCTGATGGCGGCGCTGGTCATGGTGGAAACGCTCTTCCGCTGGGCCCGGAGCAGCGCCGCGCAGGCGTTGAACAGCCCGATGAACGGGAAGGAGCAGGCGGTCACATAGAAGTAGGTGCGCTGATAGGCAAAGGTGGTGGCGTCCACATTGCCGTAAAACAGCTTCAAAATGGGCCAGTTGAGGATCAGGCAGGCACAGCCGATCCCCAGGGAGAGGCAGATCACCAGCATGAGCAGCTGCTTGGCGATCTTATTGGCCCGCTGGCGATCCTCCGCGCCCAGCGCCTGGGCGGTGACGATGGCGCCGCCGGTGGCAAAGGCGGAGAAAAGCTGGATGATGAGGTTGTTGATGTAGTCCACATTGCCCACGGCATTGCTGGCGTTGCTCCGAACCGCCTCCACCGCGTCGATGTTGGAGACCAGCAGGGAGTCGAAAAAGCCCAGGGATGTGGAGAAGATCTGCTCGATCACGATAGGCAGGATCAGCCACAGGAGCTGCTTGCCTGTGAACAGCGTATATTTCTTTTTTTCGGCCGCTGCACCCATAAAAAACGTCCGCTCCTTTACGTCTCAAAGCAATACATATGATACATCTGTTTTTTTCGTTTTTCCACAGTGTTTTTGCCAAACAATCGGACAAATTCACCCGTGGGGACAGCGGAATGTACAACACAAAAGGGCAGCGAAACGCTGCCCTTTTGTCGCATGAGTGATCAGTTAATCTATGTCACCGGTTCAATGTAAGGCACCAGATCCTCCAGCAGACTGACGGCGCCCTCGCTGGAGGTATTATACATGTTGAGACAGAAAATCACATCGCCGATCCCCTTCTCCCGGACCAGATCCGGCAGTGTGCCGCCATAGTACCTGAAGTCGATCCAGTAGGTGTACTCGTAGTGGTCGACCATAAACGGGACAAAGGCGTTGCCGAAGGAGTCCTTGATGACCACGCAGGCGCTGCCGTCGGTGATCTGCGGGTTGTGGACATAGGAATACGGCTGATCGGAGCCCGAGAAGCAGTAGTACTTGCTCCCGCTGCCGCTGCTCTCCACATCGCTGATGATATTCCAGCTGTATTCCGCGCCGTCGTGGCCCACAAAGGTCATGCTGTTCGTCCCCATGGGCACGTAGGCCGTCACCGTGTCCGGGTTTGCCGCCATGGCGTCGGATCTGGTCTCGGAGTAGAACGTGCCGAGGAAGCCCTCAAAGTTCTTCTGCTCAAACTGATCCAGCGTGTGCGGTGTCACGCCTTTTTCCCTGCACAACTCCACATAGGCGTAATACGCCCCCAGGGCCGTCCAGTGGTGGTCGGTGCGGAAATAGATGTACTGGGAGTTGTGCTGCTTCATCGTATCGTAGATATTCAGGCCGTGGACGCCGGGCTCCATCAGGCTGTTCATGTACTCGATGGCGGCCCGCTGGTCGCTGGCCCCGACGTCGTCCATCAGGGACTGATCCAGCATCACCCCGGAGCTCAGCGGGATGGAGATGGAGTAGATCTGGACGTCATCCCCCAGGGCCTGGTGGGCGCGGTTGATGAAATTCGCGTACCGGGTGGCGCCCGCCTCACTGAAATAGTACAGGCTGTAGGCGCTGTCCCCGGCCACATAGATGGTGCCCATCACCTCTCCGGGCGTGCTGATGGTGCCGTCGGGCAGCGTGGGCTCCGGCGTGCTGTCGGGGGTGGGGACGGGGGTGCTGGTGGGAGGCGCGGCCGTCGGCTCCGCTGACGGCGCTTCCGACGGTTTCTCCGACGGCTCCGCTGAGGCCGGCGCCGCGCCGCCCTGGGGGTCGTCCCCGCCCGGCACATCCGGGATCTCGTCCGCCGGATTGTCCTTGATGATGATCTGTTCGGAGCGGTTGCCGTAAAGGGACTGGATCAGATGGGCCCCGCTGATGAGCTGCTCCCGCAGCGGGTATGTGTCCGAGTACCACTGCCCCAGATCCTTGGCAAAGCTCCCGTCCAGCACACCCGTCAGAGTGGGGTCTGGAAAGGGCGTCAGCTCACGCTTTTCGATCTCCGAGACATGTGGGCGCAAAAACCACATCGTGCCGATGACGGCCAACACCCCCAGCACCGCGAAAAAAACGATATTCTTGATCCGATAGATCTTTTTCTGCTTTGTCTCCATGTTTATCATCCCTGTCAGAACATCCAGTAAATAAACGGGTTATAGCTGTCTCCGGCCAGCGCCATGGCGGACAGCAGCAGCAGCGCCGCCGGATGGATGACCTCCAGTGCGGAATAGAGCCAAAAAGCGGCGGTGTTCCCGGAGGCGCGCTCCTTCAGCCGGCCCGCGGCCGCCTTGCACAGCGGCGTACAGGCGATGGCCGACACCAGCAGCAGGATCCAGTTTGCCTTGAACGTGAGCTCCGCCGCGAGATTGGAGGCGGCATTCCCGTTCAGGCAGAACAGACCCTTGACCACCGTCCAGAGCGCCGTAAAGTCCTCAAATTTGAAAATGATCCAGCAGAAATAGATCACGGGCAAAAGGGCGATGCGCCGGACGAAGGCGGGGATCTTTTCCAGGCGGCCGCCCAATATGAACTTCTCCGCGGCCAGGAACACAAAGAAATACAGTCCCCACAAAATGTAGTTCCAGGAGGCGCCGTGCCACAGGCCGGTCAGGAGCCACACGATCAGCAGATTGAGGGCCTGCCGTCCTTTGCCGCGGCGGTTCCCACCCAGGGGGATATACACATAGTCCCGGAAGAAGCTGCTGAGCGAGATGTGCCAGCGCCGCCAGAAATCCGTGACCGACGACGCGATATAGGGGTAGTCGAAGTTCTCGGGGTAGTGGAACCCGCACATCAGGCCCATCCCCAGCGCCATGTCGGAATAAGCGGAGAAATCCAGGTAGATCTGGAGCATAAAGGCCAGCCCCGAGAGCCACAGCCCTGCCGCGGGCCGGCTGGCCAGCGCGGCGGCGTCCCCGGTGAAAAAGGCGTCGGCGACCACCGCGCAGGAATTTGCCAGAACGGCCTTTTTCGCAAGCCCCACGGTGAAGCGGGTGATCCCCTGGGATATCCGTCCCGTTGTGACCCACCGCTCCTCCAGCTCCTCCGCGATATCGCCGTAGCGGACGATGGGCCCCGCTACGCACTGGTGGAACAGGCTGGCGTACAGCAGCAGCTTCCAGAACTTCCGCTGGGGGGTGACGTCCCCCCTGTAGACGTCCGCCACATAGGATATGAGCTGGAAGGTGTAAAAGGAGATGCCCAGAGGCAGCACGATGTTCGGAATGGTTTGGGGAAAACCGGTGAAAAAGCGGACGTTCTCCAGGAGGAACCCGGTGTACTTGAAAACGCACAGGATCGCCAGCAGGATCGCCACGCAGGCGGCGAGCAGTCCCCGCCGCGCCTTCCCGCTGCTCCGATCGATGCGCAGGGCAAAAAACCAGCATGTCACGGTCTCAAACAGCAGAATCGCCGTAAAGCCCAGGGAGGCCCAGCTGTAAAAAATGAGGGACGAGATCAGCAGGCAAATATTCTTCGCCGTCATGTTCCGGCACAGGGTGTGCGCGAGAATGACCACGGCAAAGAACACAAAAACAAAGATCATGCTGGAAAAGACCACGGGGACTCACCTTTCTCATCTGATTCGCACGGGCAAACGCCGCTGTTTCAATGGTTCCGCGGCTTCAGGCGGAACGCCGCGCACAAAAAGCGTTCGACATTTTTCGACCAGAAAAGACTATCACGGCGGGCCCCCCGTGTCAATAGCGGCCGCGGTTTTTCCCCGCGGCGGGCCTCGCGGGATTTATGCAATGATGTCAGGAATCTGCGGGAAAAAAGTCGGAAAAACATGAATTTCCCCTATTGATTCCAAACCTTCCTTTCTTGTATAATGAGACAGTCTTTTTTCCCGCACAGGCAATACCCAATCAAATAAGAGAGAATAGGGAGTGCAGTCATGAAGAAAAACGGTCTTTCCGAAGCCGCCTATCAATTTGACGGCAAAATGCCCCTGGCACAGGCCATCCCGCTGGGACTCCAGCACGTGCTGGCCATGTTTGTGGGCAACCTGACCCCGCTGCTGGTCATCACCGGCGCGTGCGGCCTGGCCGGCAACGCCGAGTTCGCCGATCTGCGGGTGTCCCTGCTGCAGAACGCCATGCTCATCGCCGGCATCGTCACCCTGATCCAGCTGTTCGCCATCGGCCCCATCGGCGGCAAGGTGCCCATCGTCATGGGCACGTCCTCCGGCTTCATCGGCGTGTTCAGCGGTGTGGCCGCCTCCATGGGCAGCGGCATCCTCACCTACGGCGCCATGATGGGCGCCTCCCTCATCGGCGGCCTGTTTGAGGGCGTGCTGGGCTTCTTCCTCAAGCCCCTGCGCAAGTTCTTCCCGCCGGTGGTCACCGGCACCGTGGTGCTGTCCATCGGTCTGTCCCTGATCTCCGTGGGCATCAACTCCTTCGGCGGCGGCAACACCGCCCAGGACTTCGGCTCCATGGAGAACCTGCTGCTGGCCACCTTCGTGCTGGTGGTCATCCTCATCGTGAAGCACTGCACCAAGGGCTTCCTCAGCTCCTCCGCCATCCTGATCGGCATCATCGCCGGCTATATCGCCGCTTTTGTCATGGGTCTGATCCTGCCCCACACCTTCATCGGGGCCGACGGCGCCGAGGTCACCAAGTCCTGGGTGCTGAACTGGAGCCAGGTCGCCGACGCCGCCTGGATCGAGATCCCCCACGTGGTGCCCGTGCCCCTGGTGTTCGACCTGCGGGCCATCCTCCCCGTGGGCATCATGTTCATCGTCACCGCAGTGGAGACCGTGGGCGATATCTCCGGCGTCATGGTCGGCGGCATGGATCGTGAGGCCACCGACAAGGAGCTGTCCGGCGGCGTCATCTGCGACGGTATCGGCTCCTCCCTGGCCGCCCTGTTCGGCGTGCTGCCCAACACCTCCTTCAGCCAGAACGTGGGCCTGGTCGCCATGACCAAGGTGGTCAACCGGATGGCTCTGGCCTGCGGCGCCGTCTTCCTGGTGCTGTGCGGCCTGATCCCCAAGCTGGGCGCCATCGTGTCCATCATGCCCCAGTCCGTCCTGGGCGGCGCTGCCGTCATCATGTTCTCCTCCATCGTGCTCAGCGGTATCCAGCTGATCACCCGTCACCCTCTCACCGCCCGCAGCCTGTCCATCGTGGCGGTGGCCCTGGGCGTGGGCTACGGCATGGGCGCCAACACCGGCATCCTGGCCCATACTCCCCAGTACGTGCAGCTGATCTTCGGCGGCTCCGGCATCGTCCCCGCCGCCGTGGTGGCCATCCTGCTGAACATCCTGCTGCCCAAGGATCCCGAGGACAAGCAGATCGAGGCCGAGGAGTCCGCCGAGCTGGAGAAGATCGAGAAGTAATTTTCCCCCACAGACAAAATGAGCGCGGTACCCGTTGCGGTACCGCGCTCATTTTATATGCTCTGATAACTCTTTCAGATCCTCTGGGGTGTCCACGTCCCGCAGCTCCCAGGGGGAAGACGCCTCGGTCAGCCGCACCCGCTCCGGGCAGGATCGGAAAACGTAGGAGCCGCCCTTTCCCTCCGGCAGCGCGCTCAGCGCCGCAAAACAGCCCGCCGGGAAAAGGATGGGGCTGCCAGGCTCGCCGCCATAGGACAGCCGCCAGATGCAGTCCGGCTCCTCCGCGAACCGGCGGCACAGTTCCTCCACGGAGGTTCGGGCCAGCAGAGGCTGATCGCAGGCGCAGAACAGGCAGCCGTCCAAACCATCCCCCAGGGCCTCCAGCCCCAGGCGGATGGTGTCGCTGCGCCAGGGCAGTTCGTGGAGGACTGCCTCCAGGCCCCGCTCCCGGCACAGCGCCGCCACTTCCCCGCTCCGGGTGACCACCACCCGGCCGGCGATGAGCGGCGTGTCGGTGGCGTCCAGGACACGGTATATCATGGGCCCGCCCGCGAAGGAGGCCATCAGCTTGTTCCCGCCGAACCGCCGCCCCAGGCCGGAGGCCATCAGCACACAGCCGATATTCTTATCCATTGAGAAACACCTGGCGGAACAGCTCTTTGTTGGCGGCGTAACAGCCGTCCCGGAACCGCTCGTATTTCTCCACAAAGGCGGCGGCCTCCGGGGTGAGGCGGCTGCCGCCCCCTCCCTTTCCGCCGATGGTGCGCTCTGTCAGCGGGAAACCCAGGGTCTCCTCCGCCCTTTTCAGAATGCGGGTGGCCTTGGTGTAGGCCATCTCCATCTCCAGCGCCGCCGCCCGAAGGGAGCCGGTGCGCTGGATGCCCTTCAGCAGACGGCAGGGCCCCTCGCCGAAGAACTTCTCCCCGGCGTCGTCCCGCAGGAATACCCGTGTGGCGCAGTCCATGGAATCACTCCTTTGCCAGCATCACCAGCCGCCGCCGGCCGCCTTCGCCCAGGTCGGCCAGACAGACGGGGCCGTAGATCCGGGACAGGGCGGCCTCCATCCGGTCGATCCTGTCCTCTCCGGGGCGCAGGACGGCCACGCAGACGCCGTCCTTGATCAGCACCAGCTGCCGGCAGTACTCCAGCGCCAGCGCCGGGTCGTGGAGCACCACCAGCCCCGCTTTCCCTGAGGATACCACATCGCCGCCCGGTTTGCAACCGCCCACCATGTCCGCCAGCAGGTTCATCATCCGGCGGCGGTGGGGGAAGTCCAGAGAGCTCTCCGGCTCGTCCAGCAGCAGCAGGGGCGCGTCCTCCACTATGGTGCGGGCCAGGATACACTGCTGCTTCTGCCCCTCGCTGAGGGTCTGGTAGTCCCGGTGGGCGGCGTCCGCCATCCCCACGGCGGCCAGGGCCTCCATGGCCTGTCTCTCCTGGGCTTTGGAGGGCCGCTCCAGCAGCCCCAGCCGGGGGTTGAAGCCCATGAGCACCACCTCCAGCGCCGGGAGGGAGATGCCGATCCCGGTGCGCTGTGGGACGTAGCTGATCTTCCGGGCCAGCTCCCGGCCGGACAGACCGGTCAGATCTTCCCCGCCGCAGGTGATGATCCCGGTGCAGGGGATCTGGCGGCACATGGCCTTTAACAGCGTGGTCTTGCCGCAGCCGTTGGCCCCCAGCAGGCCGGTCAGCTCCCCGGCATTCGCTGTAAAGGAGATACCCTTTAATATCTCTGCTCTGCCATATCCGGCGGTGATATGGTCAAGAACCAGAAAGGTTGTTTTGTCAGGCGGCATGGCGTTCCCCTCCGTTTCCTCTCAGGATCAGGTACAGCAGGAACGGCGCGCCGATCAGCGAGGTGAAGATGCTCACCGGCAGCTCGGAGGTGGCGGCGCTCCTGGCCAGGATGTCGGCAACCAGCAGCAGCACCCCGCCCATCAGCCCGCTGAGCGTCAGGGTGGACAGGCGGTTGTCCTTCGTCAGCAGCCGGGCGATGTGGGGCGCCAGCAGCCCGATGAAGCTGATGACCCCTGTCACGCTGATGACCGACGCCACCACCAGGGTGGCCAGCACCAGCACCAGCAGGCGCATCCGGCCCACGGGCACCCCCAGCATCCGGGCCTCCCCCTCCTCCACCGACAGCAGCACGATCTGCCGGTGCAGCAGGAACACGCCGATCAGAGCCACGACGCACACAGCGCAGTAGAACGGGATCTTCCCCAGGGTGATGGCGTTCAAGCTGCCCATGATCCAGTACTCGATGGAGGCCAGCTGCCGCTCCGGGTCGGCGGCCAGTTTTAATGCCATCAGCGCCGTCTGGGCCAGGGCGTGGACGGCGATGCCCGCCAGCACGATGGAGGCGTTTTTGCCGCCCGGCGCCAGGGCGGACAGCCCCAGGGCCACCCCCACCGCCAGAAGCCCCCCTGTAAAGGCGGACCCCGTTACAGAGGCAGCCGTGGCGGGCAGGAACAGGATGGCAAAGGCGGCCCCGGCACTGGCCCCGCTGGACACGCCGATCATATCCGGGGCGGCCAGGGGGTTGCGGAACACCGTCTGGAACACATACCCCGCCGCGCCCAGGGCAAAGCCGCCCAGGGCGGCCATCACCGTTCTGGGCAGGCGCAGGGTGAGGAACACCCGCAGCTGTCCCTCGTCGCCGCCCAGGAGCGCGGCCAGAGACAGCGGGTACTTCCCCACCAACAGCGACGCCAGCGCCGCCGCCAGCATTAGGATCCCGGCGGCGGCGCAGAGCGCGATATTCCGTTTTTCAGCCGGGCGGGCCATCAGCCCTCGGCGCCGGCGGCGGCGCCCACCACGGCGTCAAAGCCGTAGAAGGTCTGGTAGTACTCGGTGACGGCGTCCTGCCAGTTGGACGCGCCGTACTCCGGGTGGAGGATGGAGGCCAGCCACATGCTGCCCAGGATGGCGCTGGGCACCGGCGAATCCCACGCCTCGACGTCGTTGGGGAACTGGAAAACGCTGCCGTTCTTCACGGCGGCGCAGTCCTGGAGGTTCTCGTCTTCCAGCACGGACTCCACGGTGTACTCCGCGTCCGCCGCCAGGATGATATAGTCGGGATCCCAGGCCAGGATCTGCTCATAGGACACGTCGGCCCAGTAGTCGTCGGTGATGTCGGCGGCCGCGTTGGCGCCGCCGGCCTGCTCGATCAGGTCGTTCTGGTACATCTCAGGCCCGGCGCAGGACAGCAGGGCGCTGTTGGAGGCCAGATACACCGTGGGGGCCTCCAGGCCGGCCAGGTCTTTGGTGAGGGCGGACAGCTGCTCGTTGTGGAAGGCCAGCAGCGCCTGGGCCTGCGCCACGGTGTTGGTGGCCTCTCCCAGGATGGCCACGGCCTCCTCCAGAAGGGCCTCGTCCTCGGGGTTCACGGCGATAGCCGCGATGCCCAGCTCCTCCAGGGAGGGGATCACGTCCTTCAGCTTGGCGGGCAGGATCACCAGGTCGGGCTCCAGGGCGGCGCAGCCCTCCAGGTCGAACTCCTTGGCGGTGCCCACGCTGGGCAGGTCGATGATCTCAGGGGCGCTGAGCTGATAGATGTTCCGGCTGGCGGCCTTGGCCTCCACCCCCACCAGCTTGTCCTCCAGACCCAGGGCGATGAGCAGGCTGGTGGAGATGTAGTAGCCGCTCACCAGCCGCTCCGGCTGGGCCTCAATGACCACGTCCCTGCCCAGCTGGTCAGTGACGGTGACGGGGTAGGTGATGACGTCGGGGTCGGGCTCCGGGGCCTTGGTGGGCTCCGGCGTGGGGGCTGCGGTGGGGTCGGACGCGGGGGTGGGCGCGGGGGTCTGGGTGCTTTGGGCGGCGGGCGCGCCGCAGGCCGTCAGGGAGAGGGTCAGGGCAAGCGCCAGCAGCAGCGCGGTCAGTTTTTTCATTTCATTCATCCTCCGTAGCGTTATATTTTCGGAAATACAACGTGGAGTTTATCACATTGCGCTGTACTTGGCAAGGAAAATGTGATATACTGAGGGAAAAGTTTGTCCCCCCGGCTTTGAAAACCACAGGACAGAGGGAGAATCTCATGTTTACCATCAGGGAATACCGGCGCGTTGAAAGCCTGGAAGAGGCCTGGACGCTGAACCAGAAAAAGAACAACAAGGTCATCGGCGGCATGGTCTGGCTGAAGATGAGCGACCGCCCGGTGGGCACCGCCATCGACCTGTCCGGCCTGGGCCTGGACGCCATCGAGGAGACCGGCGAGGGCTTCTCCATCGGGGCCATGGTCACTCTCCGGCAGCTGGAGCTCCACCCCGGCCTCAACGCCTACTCGGGCGGCGCGGTCAGGGAGGCCCTGCGGCACATCGTGGGCGTCCAGCTCCGCAACTGCGCCACCGTGGGGGGCAGCATTTTCGGCCGGTTCGGCTTCTCCGACGTGCTCACCCTGTTCCTGGCCCTGGACGCCCAGGTGGAGCTGTACAAGGGCGGCGTCATGCCGTTGAGCCGGTTCGCCGGCCTCCCCTATGATCGGGACATTTTGGTGCGGCTGATCGTCCCCAAAACGGAGGCCAGATTCTGCTATCTGTCCGCCCGGAACACCGAGACGGACTTCCCCGCCCTCACCTGCGCCGCCGCCCTGACCGATCAGGGCCTCCGCGTCGCCATCGGCGCACGGCCCCAGAAGGCCATCCTGCTGCCCGACAAAGACGGCATCCTGCGCCCCCCCTTCTCTCCCGACGCGCCGGAGCGGATCGCCGCCTATGCCGCCGGGGCCATCCCCACCGCCTCCAACCTGCGGGGCAGCGCACAGTACCGCACCCATCTCATCAAAACGCTGGTGGGCCGCGCGGTGACCCGGCTTTTGCGGTAAAGGAGGGCAGATATGGACATCACATTCACCCTCAACGGGAAAAAACTCACCCGGGACGTCGCCCCCGACCTGCTGCTCATCGACCTTGTCCGGCAGGAGGGCTGTTACAGCGTCAAGCGGGGCTGTGAGACCTCCAACTGCGGGCTGTGCACCGTCCTGCTGGACGGGCAGCCGGCCCTGTCCTGCTCGGTGCTGGCCGCCCGCGTCGACGGCCGGGAGGTGACCACCCTGGAGGGCCTCCAGCGGGAGGCGGCCCGGTTCGGGGCGTTCATCGCCGACCAGGGGGCGGAGCAGTGCGGCTTCTGCAACCCCGGCTTCATCCTCAACGCCATCTCCCTGTTCCGGGACAATGACGACCCCTCCGAGGAGGAGATCCGCGCGTATCTGGCGGGCAATCTCTGCCGCTGCTCCGGGTACGAGGGCCAGCTCCGGGGGATGCTCAACTTCCGGGAGTGGCGCAAGCGCCGGAACGCCGGCGAGGACGCCCCGGAGAGCTTCCCTCTCTGGAATCCCGCCGACGCCCCCGAACAGGGCTACCACGAAAAGGCCGGGGCCCGGGCCTTCCACGCCGTCAACAAGCCCGTGCGGAAAAAAGACGCCATGCAGCTGGTCACCGGCCAGCCGGTGTACACCGACGACATCGCCCCCAGGGACTGCCTCATCGTCAAGGTGCTCCGATCCCCCCACGCCAACGCCATGGTGGAGGAGGTCAACACCGCCGCCGCCCTGCGGGTGGAGGGCGTAGAGGCCATCTACACCTGGCAGGACGTGGATCAGCACACCAAACGGTTCACCACCGCCGGTCAGACCTGGCCGGAGGCCAGCCCCCACGACCGGCTGCTGCTGGACCGGCACGTACGCTACGTGGGCGACCCGGTGGCCATCGTGGCCGGCGAGACAGAGAAGGCGGTGGATCGGGCCCTGTCCCTCATCAAGGTGAAATATCAGGTGCTTGAGCCGCTTTTGGACTATACCAGGGCCATCGACGCCCCTGTCGTCGTCCACCCGGAGGATAACTGGGAGAGCCTCGCCCCGGTGGGCGCGGACAACAAACGCAACCTCTGCGCCCATGAGGAGAGCGCCGACGGGGACATCGACAAGGTGCTGTCGGAGTGCGACGTGGTCATCGACCGGGTGTACCACACCAAAGCCTGCCAGCAGTCCATGATGGAGACTTTCCGCACCTTCTGCACCATCGACCCCTACGGCCGGCTCCACGTGACCAGCTCCACTCAGATCGTCTTCCACGCCCGGCGCATCGTGGCGGCGGCCCTGGGCATCCCCCAGTCCATGGTGCGGGTGACCAAGCCCCGCATCGGCGGCGGCTTCGGCGCCAAGCAGACGGTGGTGTCGGAGATCTACCCCGCCTTCGTCACCTGGAAGACCAAAAAGCCCAGCAAGATGATCTACACCCGGGAGGAGTGCATGACCGCCTCCTGCCCCCGGCACGAGATGCAGTTGCATGTGCGCCTGGGCGCCATGAAGGACGGCCGCATCAGGGGCATCGACCTGTATACCCTGTCCAACACAGGCGCTTACAGCGAGCACGGCCCCACCACGGTCGGCCTGTCCGGCCACAAGGCCATCCCCATGTACGGCAAGGCGGAGGCCTTCCGCTTCGTCAGCGACGTGGTGTACACCAACATCATGGCCGCCGGCGCCTACCGGGGCTACGGGGCGACCCAGGGGCTGTTCGCCATCGAATCGGCGGTGAACGAGCTGGCCGCCCGGTTGAAGATGGATCCCATCGCCATCCGGGAGATGAACATCGTCCGGGAGGGCCAGGTGATGCCCGCCTACTACGGCGAGGTCAACGCCAGCTGCGCCCTGGATCGGTGCCTCGCCAAGGTCAAAGAGATGAGCGGCTGGGACGAGAAGTTCCCCGTCCGCAGGATGCCCGACGGCAAGCTCCGCGCCATGGGCGTGGGCATGGCGCTGCAGGGCTCCGGCATCTCCGGCATGGACGTGGGCAGCGCCAACCTGAAATTGAACGAGCAGGGGTACTACACCCTCACCATCGGCGCGGCGGACATCGGCACCGGCTGCGACACCATTTTGGCCCAGATCGCCGCCCAGGTGCTGGACTGCCCGGTGGAGGACATCACCGTGTTCGGCGCGGACACCGACGTCTCCCCCTACGACTCCGGCTCCTACGCCTCCAGCACCACCTACGTCACCGGCAAGGCGGTGGAGAACTGCGCGATGAAGCTGCGGGAGCAGATCTGCAAGCTGGGCGCGGAGCTGCTGGAGCGCCGGCCCGACCAGGTGGAGTTCGACGGCAAGCGGGTCTACGCCCTGGACGCGCCGGAAAAGGCCGTCTCCCTGGACGACGTGATGACCGCCTCCATGTGCGGCCACAGCGTGGCCCTGGAGGCCACCGACACCCACAGCTCCCCCAAATCCCCTCCGCCCCACATGGCCGGCGTGGCCGAAGTGGAGATCGACCCGGAGACCGGCAGCGCAAAGGTGGTGGACTTCTGGGCCTGCGTGGACTGCGGCACCCCCATCAACCCCAACCTGGCCCGCGTCCAGGCGGAGGGCGGCATCGTGCAGGGCATCGGCATGGCCCTGACGGAGAATATCACTTACGACGGGCAGGGCCGGGTGCTGGAGAACTCCTTTATGCAGTACAAGATCCCCACCCGGCAGGACGTGGGCCACATCCACGTGGCCTTTGAGAACAGCTATGAGGACACCGGCCCCTTCGGCGCCAAGTCCATCGGGGAGATCGTCATCAACACCCCCCTGCCCTCCATTGCCGACGCCATCTATCAGGCCACCGGCCGGCGGTTCTACGAGCTGCCCATCACGCCGGAGCAGATCAGCGGCGCGGGCGCGGAGCGCAGGGACGCCCGCATGGAATAACGCTGTAAACACACGACAGAAAAGGGAGAGACAGCCTTTGGCTGTCTCTCCTCCGCGCTGTCATAAACGCAGGACTTGATCCGCGCGGCCCTCCGGGGCGCCGGTGAAAGGAGGTGAGGGCATGACGATGCAGCAGCTGCTGGACGCCCCCCAGATGCTGATGGATCGGATCTCCCAGTTCATGCAGTCCTATCCCCAGGCCTGCGCCTGGTATACCACGGTGGTTCGCTTTATTTTCCCGATCCTGGCCCTTCTGATCCTGATCCGGGTCATCCGCTCGCTGTGGACAGTCCCCCACCTGCCGGAGGTGTGGGCCTACCTCTCCCTGCCCAACGGCGCCAGGGCGCCGCTGACCCACTGGGAGAACATCCTCGGCCGGGCCGGCTCCTGTGACGTCGTCCTGAACTATCCGGTGGTCTCCCGGCAGCACGCGGCCCTCATCCGCGACCAGGAGGACAAGTGGACTCTGTATGACCAGGCCTCCACCGGAGGGGTCTTCGTCAACGGGGATCGGATCCGGGAGCAGTCCCCGGTGGAATACGGCGACGTCATCTCCCTGGGCGGCGTGGAGACAGTTCTCCTCCCGGTCTCCCCCGAGGAGAAGCAGGAGCGCCGGAAACGGCGGCTGGAGGTCAAGCCCGTCTCCCCCTGGCCCAGCCTGATCCTGCTGACCGTGTTTCAGATCCTCACCTGCCTGCAGCTCATCATCTCGGAGGGAGTTGACGCCCCGGTCTCCATTCCCGTCGTCTTCCTCTGCCTGATCCTGGTGATGTGGGCGTATTTTCTGATCCTGCGGGCGCTGCGGCGTATCGGGTTCGAGATGGAGACCATCGCGTTCTTCCTCTCCACCCTGTCGTTGGCGGTCACATCCTCCTCCAACACGGACGCCCTGCCCAAGCAGCTGATCAGCATACTGCTGGGGATCGTCCTGTTCCTGGTGCTGGGGTCCTTCCTGCGGGATCTGGAGCGCGCCAGGAAGATCCGCTGGCTCATGGCGGCGGGGGCCATCGGCCTCTGCGGTGTCTCCCTCCTTCTGGGCGAGACCGTCAACGGCGCCGCCAACTGGATATCCATCGGGGGCGTCTCCCTGCAGCCCTCGGAGCTGGCCAAGATCTGCTATATCTTTGCCGGATCCGCCACCCTGGAGCGGCTCTTCCGGAAACGGAACATCTGGCTGTTCATCCTGCTCACCGGCGCCTGTCTCGGCTGTCTGGCCCTGATGAGCGACTTTGGCACCGCCGCCATCTTCTTTGTGACCTTCCTGGTGATCGCCTATCTCCGCTCCGGGGACTTCGCCACCCTCGCCCTGATCACCGGAGGCGCGGTGTTCGCGGTTCTTGTGATCCTGTCTCTGAAGCCCTATATCCTCCAACGCTTCGCCGTCTGGGGGCACGCCTGGGAGCAGGCCTCCGGCGGGGGGTACCAGCAGGTCAGGGCCATGTCGGCCGCCGCCTCCGGCGGGCTGGTAGGGGTCGGCCCCGGAGAGGGCTGGCTCCACTGGGTGGCGGCGGCGGATACCGACCTGGTGTTCGGTATGCTGTGCGAGGAGTGGGGCCTGATCATCGGCCTGCTGGCCGCCTTTTCCATTGTGACGCTGGCGGTGTTCGCCGTCCGGGCCAGCCGGGCGGGACGCTCCAGCTTTTACGTGATCGCGGCCTGCGCCGCCACGTCCATGATGGTGTTCCAGACCTGTCTCAACATCTTCGGGGCGGTGGATCTGCTTCCCCTCACCGGCGTCACGTTCCCCTTCGTCTCCAACGGCGGCTCCGCCATGATGGCGGCCTGGGGGCTTCTGGCCTTCCTGAAGGCCACCGATACCCGGCAGAACGCCAGCTTTGCCATCCGGCTGCCCAGCCGGAAAGAGGACAAACAGGCCGTCCGGCAGATGTACCGGAATCTGCAGGGAGAGGAGGGATATCCCAATGAAGAAAATTGAAAAGCGCGCGGTGTTCTGCTTGCTGCTGGCCGGGGCTTTGATCCTGGGCCTGGCGGTCTTCTCCTTCCTGTTCTTCTTCCGGGGCGGGGACTGGGTCTCCTTCGCCGGCAACCGGCACCTGTACAACTCCTCCGGGGCGCTGTCCGTGGGGCGGGTACTGGATCGGGACGGAGACGTCCTCACCTGGGTGGACGACTCAGGCACACGCCAGTGGTATGACGGTGAGACGGTTCGGGAGGCCACCCTCCACGCGGTGGGCGATCCCAACGGGAATATCGGCTCCGGGGCCCTGGTGGCCTTCGCCGCCCAGCTCTCCGGATACAACCCCATCACGGGGGCCTACTCCCCCCTCGGCGCGGGCAACGACCTGTATCTGACCCTGGACGCCAGGTACAACTACACCGCCTATCAGGCGCTGAACGGGCACAAGGGCGCGGTGGGCGTCTACAACTACAAGACCGGGGAGATCCTCTGTATGGTCTCCTCCCCCACCTTCGACCCGGCCGATCCCCCTGTCATCGAGGACGGGGACGAGCGGTACGACGGCGTATATATCAACCGGTTCCTCTCCGGGACATTTATCCCGGGCTCCATTTTTAAGACGGTCACCCTGGCCGCCGCGCTGGATAACATCCCGGATCTGTATGACCGCACCTGGACGTGCACCGGCTCCACCCAGGTGGGCGACGGCGTGGTGACCTGTCACACAGCCCACGGAGAGCAAAATATCGCGGACGCCCTGGCCAACTCCTGCAACGGGGTGTTCGCGCCCCTCGCGGAGGAGCTGGGCGCAGACATTATGCGGGAATATGCGGAAAAGGCCGGGCTGACCAGCCGGTATAAGATCAACGGCCTGAACACCGCCGCCGGTTCCGTGGAGTTCTCCGACTCGGACAAGAATCAGCTGGGGTGGTCTGGCATCGGTCAGGGAAAGGATCAGGTCAACCCCTGCGCGATGATGGTCTATATGGGGGCGATCGCCAACGGGGGTAAAGCGGCCGTCCCTCAGCTCATCAAGAGCGTCCAGACGCCTCTGGACATCCCGGCGTCGCTCTACCTCACCCATTACACGGGCACCCTGGTCAACCCCGATACGGCGGAAAAAATGTCGGAACTGCTCCACAACAACGTTGTGATGACCTATGGGGAGTCCCGTTTCCCCAACATGGATGTGTGCGCCAAATCCGGCACCGGCGAGGTGGGCGGCGAGAACGCTCCCAACGCCTGGTTTACCGGGTTCCTCCGGGGCGAGGATACCCCGTACGCCTTTGTGGTGCTGGTGGAAAACGGAGGCAGCGGCTCCGCCGTCGCGGGCAGCGTGGCCGCCAAGGTGCTGGACGTCATCGTAAACGGATACTGACATCTCCGGTTCTCAGAACAAATCAAAACCACCGGTTCAACCGGTGGTTTTGATTTATTATAATATACCTAATCTATATGTTATGAGAAACGGCCTGCATTTGCAAGCCGTTCCCCTGGTGCGCCTGAAGGGACTCGAACCCACACGCGTTGCCGCACGAGAACCTAAAGGTGATGTAACCTCAGTGAAAAGTTTTACTAACTTGGTTGATATAGTTCTCCCAATATTCTTTGTCACCATGTACTTCATGCAACCAGCAGTACATCATCACAACTTCTAGTTCCTGTTTCTTTCCTTGGACAAAACTCTTTTTAGGCATTCGCTCATATAGCATGTCAAGGCCAAACAAGTTACTCTTTTGTTTGTAATCGTAATTCCAAGGAATATATTCGCTGTACTCCCCTTTATTTCTACGTTTATGGCCTTTAGGCCAAAGTTCAGGATGATAATAGAATTTGTGAACCCACTTGCTACAGAAATTGTAGATATTTACTCCATAGTCTTGGTAAGTATTATCAATCCACTCGTTAATTCCATCAAATATATAAAAATTAACGTGGGCAGGATGAAATGTACTATCAATCCTATAGGCATCCTTTAGAAAATAAAAAACCATTTCCGTTTGCCCTTGGAGAAATTCTGCAGATTTTACAGCTTCAGCATAGATTTGATATGCCAGAGCTCTAAATTCGGCATCACTAGTGTAAAGAAGGAAAAAATCGTCGTGAATTAAATCACGCAAAAGTTTCTGTACATATCTTCCGTGCGAAATATACAATGAAACCAGCCACTCTTGAATAGGCAAATCGTACTTCCTAACATATTTTCGATATTTCTCAATCTTTCGCTCTTGTAAAACGGTTATTTCATCATTTGGGGTAGTGTCCAGATAATCATTAAAAAATTCAAAAACGTAATTTACAAAAATCCTGGTATTTTCTTTTCGCTTTTCCAAATCGAACTCATTGATTCCATCTTCAGACTTGCGTTTCTGTATGTATTTCTCTATATTCATTCCATTCCTCCTGGCATTTTGCAATGCTCAAGGCAGCAACGATACAGCAAAACTAGTACACAGTATAACGTCAGCAGCATTTACACTGTACAGCGATCGTAAATAATCAACTTTCTGTATCTATCCTTGGAGTATGCGGCGACGGCGTATACGGCTCTCTCTGATACCTGCGGTACTTTTCCTGCTCGTCTATCTGCACCTGGCTTTCGTCCTCTTCCGGCATCGGCTCGGTGCAGACCGCATCCAGAAGAATCTTTTCCAAATGCTCATACTCCGCATATTTACCCAGTGACGCCATAACAAAGGCGTCCCGTACATAGCCCGCGCTGGCTGCCAGCAGATCCTTGTCAAAAAAGTATCCGTGCGTCTCTACGAACAGCGTCATCATCATTACGACTGTGCGGGTATTCCCCTCGCGGAAAGGATGCACCTGCCAAAGCGGAGGAAACAGCCGCGTCAACGCCCCTACAAACTCTTCGCGGGAGCAGGCGTTCCAATTGACCGTGTAAATCGCCTCGAAAGCCTTGTCCAGATCCCGCTCAATGTCGTCATCGTTGGAGTACCACACGCTCTGCCCTGCCAGTAGCTTCTCGGCTTTTTGAATGTTGATGATGCGATACTTGCCGGCCCAGTCATAGATATCCCCAAACAGGAATCGATGGATCTCACAGAGGCCAGCCGGCGAGAAGTTCGAAAAGCCCTGCTCATACAGCAGCATCATGTTCGTCCTGGACTGCTCCGCCTCGATCAGATCCAGCGTCCTCTCTGTCCTGATATCCAGCTTATTGCGGAGTACCGGCACATCCTCATACAGATACGGGTCACGCATGGCGCCTGTGCTCCTGCTCTGCCAGCTTCTGATGAGAGGCCAGCAGAGCTTTTTTCATCTGCTCCCCTGTCAGTTCGCCCCGCGCCCAACAGGCGGAAAGAGTGCGGGCATAGTCCGACACAGGGACGCCCTCAATGGCATTGAGCGCGTCGGCCAGCTTTACAGCCTGGTTGCGGCGGTATTTTGCAGCGATGGTCATTATTTTCCCGCCTTTCTTCCCAATTTGTTTTATTATACCACATACATGCTCTTTACACAAGGGAGAAGCTAATCTATATGTTATGAGAAACGGCCTGCATTTGCAAGCCGTTCCCCTGGCTCAATGTGGCGAAATCGCTTTTTCAGAAAGCATTTCGCCGCAACGCTTTCTGGCTCAGCCGCCTGCACCCAGT
>CANQZJ010000014.1 GCA_947628315.1 uncultured Oscillospiraceae bacterium | reverse complement strand
TACCATGACGTCGCAACTTGAGTTTTTTTCTTGTCTCACCCAGCAGGTATGTTGCCTGCCCAGCTATCCTAAGTATAAAAAACGCCATAGCTGCCCTCCAAACGACAGCTGTGGCGTTTTTGGCGCACTTATTCGCTCCGCAAAGCTGTCGTTTTTTTTAACTTCTCGGAGTGGTCTTTGTATAGCTTAGAATATAGGTACTATAATACTTGTTTACCCGTCAGATTGGGTTATTCAAAACCATCTTTCGGCACGTTAATATTATCTGGGGTGAATAATAATGCCGGAAGAACGATTCTTGACAATAGGCAACCGTCTGAGAAAAATAAGGAAGGCACGAAATCTCACGCAAGAGCAGCTATCCGATTGCTCAGGTGTTTCTATTCGCCATATTGCTAAAATTGAAAATGGCCAGATCAATCCATCGTTTGAAGTATTATCCGCATTAGTTCAAACCCTTGGTGTCACTTATGACGCTCTTTTATTGGATCCCACTACAGAGCAGGAAGATGCGGATATTCAGGAACTGATAGGGCTATACAGAGCTTGTCCAGAAGACAAGCGACATTGGATTATGTCTGCGGTACACTTTGTTGCGAATGAGCTCAATTATGGGGATACTCTAGATGGATAAAAATTCTTTTCAATCGTCTCTGATTTAGTGGCGGCCCTGACGGGCCGCTTTTCAATTGTACTATAAAGTAGCTTCTTTTTGCGTTTCATTATTTTCCCTGTTCGACCTGGGAAGTCAACGCAGAGATTTAAACTGGGAACAAACTTCAACTCCCATTTTCGTTTGACGATAGCTTTCTGCTCCTCCTGAAGATTCTTTTCCACCATCCACAGGAAACCCAGCAGGGCACACCGCGTATCAACGTCAAGGCACAAGAGTCAATATATCCACAGTCACCCCGTCCCATGTGGCCGTGCCAAAGCTCTTGTTCAGATCCAGCTCCGGAGTGGCGCCCTTAAAGATAGAGGAAAGCCGGTAAGCGGCGCTGAAATGCAGCTCCACGTCCATGCCGCCCAGCTCTTTCCCGTCCCCGTCAGTCACGCGGACATCCGAGGTGTAGGTGGTGGCCGCTATGACCGATCCGCTGGAACGCTCCGTGCCATTATAATAATACATGCCGTTGTCGCTGTAATTCTCATATGTGACTGTCACGGTATTCATACCCAGGAACCCGCTCTCTTTGCTGATCTCCATATACCCGGAGACCTTGCCGGGGACCCGCCCGTGGGCATTCTGATCTCCGATGGAGGTATCGCCGTAATCGCCGGCCTGGGGAGTTTCCACCGCCTCTACCGCGGGACCGGGCTGGTAGTCCGGCAGCGAGACGATCTGGACGCGGATGCCGTTCCCGTTCCGCTGGCGCTCCATCCACATGGCCCGTGTGCTGTCGCTTTTCCAGGACATGGGGGAGTGAAAGACCCAGTTCTCTTCGGGATCGCTGAGGTCCACTCCAACATAGCCAGGTTCCTCCATGGATCGGGTCACATCGATGAGCGCGGGACCGATATTGCCCTGCCGGGAGCTGCGCACGCCGGTGACGCTGTACATATACACCTGGGCCATAATGTTGTGGAGCGGATCGCCGTAAGGCCTGGGGACCAGGCCCATCACCGCCAAGTCGGAGGTTTCGGAAAAGCGGCTGGTCATCACAATGCCCAGCTTCTCGTCAGGAGAGAGCAGCGTGGTCTCGTCGTAGCCGGGACAGCGGGTGATCTGAGTGACCTCGCCGGTGGCGATGTCTTGGATGACGGAATCCCCCATGCCGCAGGGGTCGGCTCCAACAAGGGAGATGGCCGCGCCGCCGCGGACGAACTGCTTGACCTCGCCGCCGATGACGGGATGATAGAGGAGCTGGCCCTCATGCTCCGGGTCGGGCGTATAGGCGTTCATGGCGCTGATGTATCTTGCGTCCTCGATCACATAGCGATCCTCATAGCGTACCAGCCGACCGATGGCGTTGGCTGCCCCGCAGTCGCTGCGCCGGATGGTCCAGGCGATATACTGTCCGTCAGGGGAAAAGATGATCTCCGTCCACTTGCTGGTCACGGCGGGGTCGTCGGCAAATTCGGCGGGGAACTCCACCGGGACCACCTGGGCGGCGCCGGGGGTGCAGGTGTCCAAAGTCTGGCCATCGGGGCACTCCAGCATCGCGTCCCCCAGCAGCACCTTGGTGTTGTCCTGACAGAGCATCAGGCGGGATTTTCCCGGTATCTTGCCGCGATAAAGCTCCAGCCAGTCGCTGCCGTCGTCGTTCAGGGTGCAGATCACAGTGTCCCCGTCCTCGTCATAGGTCAAAAGCACCCGGCCTGAATATGTATAGCAGGCGCGTGATACCGAAATGGCAGCGTCCAGAGGCAGGGTGGAGATCTCCACGGTCCCGAACCCTTCGGGATCCTCGACCTTGCGGACTTCCTCGGTGTAAATGTAGGTATTGCCCCGGCGGGCGCGGGAGATATGATAGCCGATGACTCCGGCCACGACCATAAACGCTACAATAGCGGCCAGAACGATGAGTACGATCTGCCACCATCTGATTTTTTTCCTGGGTTTCTTTTCGACTTTGTTGCTTTTCATAATGGCGTCTCCATTTTTTCAGACTGTTTCGTTTTGCAGCCACGCCGCTGTATCTGCCAAAGTCTGCACAAGCGGCCGGACGGTGTAGCCCAACTCTCTGTCCGCTTTTTCATGGCTGAAATGCCCGTTGCTGCCCAGTGTATACAGGGAATACGGCGTGATCAGCTTTGGCAGACCCAGCCAATTCTCCACTCGCTCGATCAGCGGAGCGAAGGGCGTCAGCAGTTTCAAAGGAACAGTCCTGTATGTCCTGGGCACCCCCTTGAACCGGCTGAGAGCCTCGAACATCTCCCTTACGGTGATATATCGGTTGGACAGGATATAGGATTCACCCGCCCAGCCACGCTCCGCGCATGAGATGATCCCCTCTGCCACATCCCTCACATCCACAAAGTCATAGCCCCCGCCTACGGCAACGGGGAACCCTCCGCGCAGAAACGCTCTGATCGTCTCCGTCATATAGCCGCCGGACCGGTCTCCCGGTCCAATCATCCCGGAGGGATGCACTGTCATCGCGTTCAGGCCCCGTTTTGCGGCCTCCAGCACATACGCTGTAGCTTCCGCCTTGCTTTTCCCATAAAGGCCTGCCACGCCATCCGCAGAAAAATCCGACGGTTCCTTAATCAGCACCCCGTTCGGTTTTTCCCGGATCGCGTGGACGGAACTGACATAGATGAATTTGTCGATTTTACAGCGGGACGCTGTTTCAACGACGTTCATTGTCCCTTGGACATTGACCTGCCGGATCTGTTTTTCCCCACTTGATCCAATCGAGACGATTCCCGCGCAATGGACCAATACTGTCCGCTGGTTCCTGGCCCTATTGAAGAAACCGTTGAGCGTATCCGGCTCTGTGATATCCCCGATTTGGTATTCCACTCCTGAAATCGGTTCGCTCCGGTCATGGGGCAGACGCAGCCCGACCACCTTTTTCCCCCTGGCGAGCAGCGCCTTTGCCAGCGTACTGCCCAGAAAGCCCGTCGTACCGGTGATCAAAAACAAGTCTTCCAATGGAATACCTCCCATTCAGCGCAATTCTCCAACGGGAGCGAAGCGTGCGTTAAAAATAGTCCCGCTATGTTTGAAAAATGTTAGAAAACCGTTTGAGAATGATTAAAATACACATCACCGGATACGGCAGAGGCCGGGGCCAAGTGGCCTCGGCCTCGCCGTTTGGAAAGAAGGAGGTATCTCAACTCCGAGGATTCTCGGAGCGGACTGTCAGTTGGTTTGCTTCCGGGCCGCAATAGCTTTCTGCTCCTCCGGAAGATTTTTTTCCACCGTCCACAGGAAGATCAGCAGGGCACACACGGCGTAGGCAATGGTTTCAACCCAGATGTAGCTCACCGTGATGGCGGTTTGAGCGGCGGCGGACTGGCCCGCGATGTTCAGGGCCACGTCAGCGCTCTGGTCGTATCCGCTGGCGTTGAGCAGGGCGCTGAAAATGGCGTTGCAGATTGGCGTTCCCGCCACCATCAGGGAGCTGTAGATAGACATGGTCAGACCGTCGGTGCGGATGTTGTTCTTGAATTCGATGTGGTCGATGACGTCGGCCAGCATAGCGAGGATCAGATAGGCCGCCGGGGAGGAACCCAGGCATTTCAACGCAACGCCGATGGCCACCGGGATGATCTGCCCGTTGCCCAGGCCCGCGATGACGCCGCCAATCACGCCGATGACCATGCCGATGAAGGTCACCATCCGCTTGCCGAACTTATTGGACAGCGGCACCACAAACACCGCCGCCACCGCCATGGGGATGGCCCCCAGGATAGCCAACAGCGATTGAGACACGCCCCAGGCGTCCCCAAGCGCCATTCCGAAGAAGGAGTTGTCCATCACCCACTGGCAGAAGAAGGTCATGGAGCCGTTCTTCATGGCCCCGGACCACTGGAAGCACAGATAGAAGATAATGACCAGCCACCACATCTTATCGCCGGTGACCGCTTTCAGCTGCTGCCCGATGGGGGGAGCGGCCTGCTGTTCAGAGCTGTCGCCGCCCTCCTCAGTCACCCGCTCACGGGTGAACTGGAACTGGAGCAGGATAGTGAGGGCCGTGAAGATGCCCACCGCCAGCATGGCTACGAACCACAGGTTCTGGTCCTCTTTCAGCGCCATGGAGACCAGGCTGGGGAAGATCATGGAGCCCACGCCCATGACGCCAAGGCCGGCCACATTGGTGAAGGAGGCCAGGGCGGAGCGCTGCTGGCTGTTCCGAGTGGACACGGGGATCAGGGTGCTGTTGGCCGTGTTGTAGATGGGGAAGGCCACGGCGTAGTAGAGGTTGTAGGCGATGGCGATCCACACCATCCGGGCGACCTCGTCCTTAAAGGGCACGATGAACATGAGGACGCTGGCCACCGAGAGAGTCAGGGCAGACAGCAGCACCCAAGGACGGGCTTTACCGGCCAGCGTCCTGGTGCGCTCGATGAGCTGGCCTACGATGAGGTTGGCGGCCACGATGAGGATGGTGGAGAACAGCTGGAGGCCGGTGAGGAAGGCCAGATCCAGCTTGAGGACGTTGGTCAGGTAGTTTTGCAGCTGGCTGGTGAAGATGCCGGAACTCAACAGGGCCCCGAAGGGGCCGATGAAGTAGCCGAACAGCATCTCGGCCAGCTTTACATCAGGAGATTTGATGCGGGACTGGGCGATGTGTGAACCCCAGATGCCCTTCTTTTCCTTGTCCATAAGGACACTCCTTTCTCAGCTTGTGGATCGATCACAGCAGATGTTCGGTCAAGAACATCTCAAGCTGCTCCAACTCTTTATCGGCATACAGCCCGTCGGCGGCGTGGCCCATGCCGGGTATCAGGCGGTACACAGCCCGATTCGTGCCCAGGAACTCCGATAGCATCCTGCACAGGCGGCCGGACTGCGGGTAGGGCACAGTCAGATCGCAGTCCCCGTGGACGATCCATGCTGACAAATCGCTGTCCGCTGAGAGATTTTCATTGATGTAGGCGTAGGGATCGGAATACGCCAGCTCCTCCGCCGTCATCTCGGACACGTTCTTCCTCAGCCAGAAGGATTCCACATTCTCATAGCCATGGAGGACATCTCCGCTGCCCCAGCTGTTTGCGATCTGATAGATGAATTTTGGCACACCGATAGCGGCCAGGTCCTTCTCCATATCCTTTTCCACCGCACCATAATAGTCCACCAGCACATCCACTTTGGCAGACACATCGCCCAGCCGATCCTGCCCGATGAAGGGAAGGGCGTTGAACTCATGGTCGCCGGTCACAGCGCACATCACCGCCAGATACCCTCCGGCAGACTCTCCCCACATTGCGATGCGTCCGGCGTCATAGCCGTACTCGCCCGCATGGGCCCGAAGAAAGCGGATGGCCGCCTTGCAATCCTCCACCGCGCCGGGGAAGGGAGCTTCCTGAGCCAGCCGATAGTTTACCGAGGCACAGGCGAAGCCATGATCCCGGAAGAAGGAATACATCAGCTGTGACTGTCTGTTTTGGGAATCCCCAAAAACAAAGCCTCCGCCGTGGATCAAGACAAGCAGCGGTGGTCTCTCCTCCGTGTGGGGCACATAAAGGTCCAGATAGTCGGACGGGGAGATCTCCGCGTATTGGATATTCCGATAGGTTTCCCCACCGGTCCAGGGTAGATCCGTATCCAGCGGAACGGTCTGGGCGGTCAGGTTCCGAAATACAGCGTTTGCCGCCCTGGGCCATAACGCCGACGCTGTCAAAGCCGCAGCCAAAGGCAGCCCCATCAGCGCCGCTGCGCAGCCCAGAATGGTGCGCCGTCTTTGTTTCCGCATATCAAAGCCGCCCTTCTTGTGCCGACGTGATCACCCCGCTGACAATCGTCTGTTCCAGCAGTTTGAAGGCTACCAACTGTCCGCCCAGCCGCAGATTTACCGGCAGTGGTTCCTCGCCGCCGTTGAACAGCACCAGGGCGATGGCACCGTCGGTGTTTTGAAATGCCGCAGCCTCCAGCCGGTCTGTGTACTTGCTCAGTCCGATCCGCTTCGCCCCAGGCCGGATGAAGTGGGAGAAGTGCCAGTAGAATTTCTGGAGTAGGTTGGTTTGCAGGACTTTCTTCTCCCGGTCGTACATGAAGGCCGCGTAGCACCAGTTCCCCACATGGTTGGGGCCGCCCTGTTCATCCAGCAGGATGTTCCAGTCGTAAAAGGCGTTCATGCCGTGGTTCAGGTCCCCCATCAATTCGTGGGCCAGACGGGCGCAGTTGCCCATCTCGTCCCCCGGTCTGTAAAACCGATACTCGATGCAGCTCTCCGAGGTGATGAGCTTCAAATCAGGGTACTGCTGCCGCACCAGATCCAGGGTTTCGAAGTGGTCACCGCTGTACCAGTGAAAGGCCGCGCCGGCCACCATGCCCTTCGTAGACTCATCTACCGTGTCCCGGACCCGCTCGTAGAGCCGCTCCTTGTTGTGATCCCAGATGAACGCCTCTACGCCGTCCAACCCATGCCGGATCAGCGCCGGATGCAGGTGATCCCGCAGGAAAACCTTTTCATCCTCGGCGGTAAAAATGCAGGAGTCCCAAGTCTGGACCGCTTTCGGCTCATTCTGGATGGAGATGCGCTGGACACGGAAGTCCCGCTTCTGGAATTCTTCGATATACCGGCAGATATAGTCCGCCCAGAAGTCCCGGTACTTCGGCTTCAGCTTGCCGCCGCCCGCGCGCTGGCCATTGGTCTTCATAAAGGCGGGCGGCGACCAGGGGGACAGCATCAGGCGCAAAGGCTTTCCCGCCGCTCTTTGGGCATCAGTCAGCATGGGCAGGATGTATTTCTCCGTCCGGGCAAAGGAAAAGCTCTTCAACTCCCGGTCAGTGGGATCTGACATGGCCTCGTACATTTCTGTGGAGAAGTCGCAGCTGTCCATGTGGACCCGGACCAGTTCATAGCCCATATTCTCCGTGGAGAAATAGGTTTCGATGACCTGCTTCTTCTGACTGTCGTTCAGCAGGGAGTATACATATCCCGCTGCGTCGGTAATGGCTCCGCCAAAGCCCTCGAAGGTCTGGAAGGTGATCTCTGGATACAGATTCACGACCTGGTTCTCCACTCCCTCCGCATCCGGGTGGAAGGGAACAGCCAGAACTGATGTGTCCAGGTCTGTGTCCGAACTAAACAGTGTGAGTTTCATAAAATGGGCACCTCGCCGCGTGACGCTATGATTGATAGTCCAGCCAGTCGTTCAGCAGGCACCGGGACAGATCCCAGCTCTCCTTCCACCTCTCGTCGGGTTCCTCCGTTCGGTTGCGGAGCAACTGGTAGTTCCAGTAGATGTGTCCCGCCGCACCGCTCCAGGCGTCCAGTTGTAGGGTGGACATTTCCCGGTAGCGGTCGTGGCGGACCCTGACTGCCTCCTCCGCCGGCATGACGGGCTGAGGCTGCTTTTCGGCGTACTTGTTGCAGATGCACCACTCCCCCACGATGACCGGGGTGTGCCTCTGCACCTTGTCGATGAGCCGCTTTTGGGAATTAATATAGATCTTATAAACCCAGGGTTTGTGGATGGGTACGAAGTTCTCCATGGCGAACACGTAGATGTGAGTGTCCAACACCACGTTCTTCATGCCCTCCTTCACGAAAAAGTCCTTCCAGACTCCCAGGCGGAACCCGTCATGGAACACGATGACCTTCTCTTTGGGAAGGATTGCCCGCAGCCGCCGGTACACATCCCGGTAGAACTGTTTCAGGAAGGGCATGGGCACGTGCCCGGAACCCTTGGCCTCCTCCTTGTCCTCCGCCTTTCCGGTGGAGGGGGCGGTGATATACACCAGCCAGCTGATGGGTTCGTTGAGGGCCTCGATGCCGTAGAGGCAGGGACGCTGCCCGTACCGCCGGGCCAGCCGCTCCAGCACGGTGATCTCGAACTCCACCTCTTTCGGGTCTTTACACCACTTGCATACTCCCGTCAAGCCACCGTTGTCGTACCCGTTCTGGCTGCCGGGGCAGGTGTGCAGATCGATCAGGATCTGCAATCCGTACTTCTCCGCCCAGTCAAAGGCTTTGTCCAGGTACTCCGCACAGCCGGGGTACGGCGGCCGGTCCCCGAAGATAAAGTAGGGCACGGGGATGCGCACCAGGTTCAGCCCGTGGGCCGCGATGAAGGCAAAGTCCTCCTCGGTGACATAGGTGTCCCGGTGCTCTTTTAATTTCGCGGCAAGCTGGTCGGCGGGCAGTTTCCGGCCCAGCCAGATCTCGTCCTCCGCGCCGGTGCCCTCAAACAACTTCGGGCTCATCCATTTCTCCAGGACCAGCCAGTTCCCCAGATTTGTCCCTTTGATTTTTTCCATGGTGACACCCCTTTTCAGTATGGGAAAGCGGCCTCCCCCCTCATGGAAGGGAGGCCGCTTCTCGACTGCAAATTATTGCAGGACAGCCGCCGGGATCGTAAAGTCGCCGGTGAGTTGATCGCTGACGCCGCTCACATAGTGGAGTTTCAGCGGGTCTCCGTCGGCGGTGGCCGCCGCGTCTGCGCTATTGGTGAGGGTCAGAGTCGTTCCCTCATAGGCGTAAGCGCCGGAGTCCTCTACACCGTAGGAGGGGAACGCGAAGGTATAGGCGCCCTTTCCGTCAAAGGTCATGGTAGTGGCCCCATCGTCGCTGACCACAGTCACGCCGCTGCCGCCGTCCAACAGAGCTTCCACCGCGACTGTGGGAACAGTGAAGTCACCGGTAAGCTGGTCGCTGACCCCGCTGACATAGTGGATCGCCAGAGAGTCGCCCTCGGCCGTCACCGCCGTCCCCGCACTGTTCGTGACCGTCAGCACGCCGCCCTCGAAGGCCCAGGTGCCGGAGTCCTCTACACCGTAGGATGGGAAGGCAAATACATAGGTGCCGTCTGCGTTGAAGGTCATGGTGGTGGACAGATCCGCACTGTTCACAAGCAGACTGGCAGTCTCATTTCCGCCAGCCAGATCGGTAGCGGCGATGGTGAAGTCACCTACCAACTGGTCGCTCACAGAACTGACATAGTGGAACTTGAGAGGATCGCCCTCGGCGGTCACCGCCACATCGTTGGCGTTGGTGACAGTGAGGACGCCGCCCTCATAAGTGTATGTGCCGGTGTCCTCCACTCCCATAGAGGGCAGAGCGAACACGTAGGTGCCGTCGGCGTTGAAGGTGATGGTGGTGCCGCCGTCATCGCTGGTAAAGGTCGCGCCCTCATCGGCTTCACCACCCTGGCCGCCGCCAAGGGCAGCCTCCAGGTCAGCCGCCGGGATAGTGAAATCGCCTACCAGCTGGTCGCTCATGGAGCTGACGTAGTGGAGTTTGAGAGGATCGCCCTCGGCGGTCACTGCCACGCCGTTGGCATTGGTAACGGTCAGGACTCCACCCTCGTAGGTGTAAGTCCCGGCGTCCTCCACCCCCATGGAGGGCAAAGCGAACACATAGGTGCCTTCGGCGTTGAAGGTAATGGTGGTGCCGCCGTCGTCGCTGGTAAAGGTCACACCCTCGCCGGAACCGCCTTGTCCGCTGCTAAGGACAGCCTCCAAGTCGGCGGCGGCGATGGTGAAGTCACCCACCAGTTGGTCGCTCATGGAACTGACGTAGTGGAGCTTCAGGGGATCGCCCTCGGCAGTTGCCGCCACGCCGTTGGCGTTGGTGACGGTCAGGACGCCGCCCTCATAGGTGTAGGTCCCGGTGTCCTCGACTCCCATGGAGGGCAGAGCGAACACATAGGTACCGTCGGGATTGAAGGTGATGGTGGTGCCGCCGTCATCAGAGGTCACGGTCAGGCCCTCCGCAGCGGGAGGCTCCTCACCGCCGTCCGCTCTGGCATAGGTGACGATGCCGCCGTCGGCCAGGGTCCAAATAGTTTCAGGCACGAAGTCCAGCACGGCGGGTTCGGTATCGCTGTCGTACACGCCGTCGTCGGTCTTGCCGTTGACGTTGGCGCCCACAGCATCTTTCAACTGGGCAGAATAGGTGTCTGTCTCCATGGTGAACACTGCGTGGGTGGGCACGGAGGTGGTGTAGGTGCCGTCCCCGTTGTCGGTGTAAGTGCCCACGGCCTCCGTGGTCATGGTCTGACCCAAGCCGGTGGGATCGCCCAGCTCCACCCGCTTTCCGTTATCCACCACATAGCAGTCGGTGAACAGGGTGTAATTACCACCGCCATCCAGGGTCAGGGTGACGTCCACATACAGGCGGCTGTCCGCTTTGGCGATGCCCAGGAAGTTGACGCCCAGGAACTGATAGTCAGGCGCGCCCTCCAGGTTGCCGTTGTTCTGGTTGAAGGAGATGGTGTAGGTCCCACCGCCGGCGGCGCCGGCCTCCCGGTAGGTGACGATGGCGCCGTCCCCCAGGGTCCAGACCGTCTCAGGCACAAAGTCCAGTACAGTAGGCTCGGTATCGCTGTCATACACGCCGTCGTCGGTCTTGCCGTTGACGTTGAGACCCACGGCGTCTTTCAGTTGAGCGGAATAGGTATCGGTCTCAATGGTGAGGACCGCGTGCGCGGGGGTGCTGGTGGTAACGGTGCCATCGTCATTGGCGACATAGGTGCCCGTGGCCTCCATGGTCAGAGTCTGGCCCAGGCCGGAGGGATCGCCCAGTTCCGCCCGTTTGCCGTTTTCCACCACGTAGCAGTCGGAAAACAGAGTGTAATTGCCGCCGCCGTCCAGGGTCAGGGTCACGTCCACATACATACGGCTGTCCATTTTGGCAATCCCCAGGAAGTTCGCTCCTAGGAACTGATATTTTGGGGCCCCGTCCAGGTTGCCGTTGGTCTCGTTGAAGGAGATGGTATAGGTCTCGCCGGCGCCGCCGGAAATGCCGCCGCCAGCGCCCTTCCAGGCCAGGTTATAGGTGGGGATGAGCACCGCCAGCAGCACCGCCAGCGCGGTGACGGCGAATCCGGCGCTCCGGGCGGCGACCCTGCCCTTGGCGGGCTTTTCGCCCTCAACGACGGGTTTGTCCTGCGCGAAGGAACCCACGATGATGTATACGGCGGAGGCCAGCATGAGGATGCAGGAGGCCAGAGACATATAGATGGCTTCCTCGCCACCGTGGCCGGAGTCGTAATCGGTGACGATGCAGTTGCCGATGCCCTCTACACGGTCGCCCAGCAGCAGGGCAGCGGCCCCGGCCAGACAGCCGATGGCCACAAAGGGCAGGAACTTGGGCCAGAGAGCGCCGGGGAACATTGCCCGGAGGATCAGGGCGGCGATTTCCACGACGATGGCCCCGGCCAGCAGGCCGGTGATCAGGGTGGACTGCATCTGCCCGTAGGTATAGTAGCCGGTGGTAAAGTTCAGGCCGAACAGCACCGCGGCGGCCGCGGCCAGGACCAGCGCGACGATGCCGGCGGTCAGCTCAAATCCGTTCCGTTTGGTCATGGTCACTGCCTCCTTTCCTTGCGGTCAAATACAATGAACAGTACGAAGAACGCCGCGAATCCCACAAAGGTCAGCCCGCCGGTAATTTGGAGGGCAGTCTTCCACGCCTCCTGCGCGCCGCTGGCGGCGGACTCGGGAGTGATGCCGTTCATCAGGACGCTGTTGGCATAGTAGAACAGCTTGCGGTGGAAGGACTCACGCAGGGCGGACTGGAGGAAGGGGTCCTTCCCCACTTCTTCCGCGGTCATGCCCCACAGCTTGCCGTTGTTGGAGCCGCCCAGCATCATGTCGGTGCCGGCCTCCGCGCACTCGCGGGCCAGGAAGTAGGAGGCGGATTTCACAGAGTCGGTGATCACATAGCCCTTGAAGCCCCACTCACCCCGGAGGATGCCGTTGATGAGGCCGGGATGGGCGCCGGCGTGGATGCAGCCCACCCGGTTGAAGGCGGTCATCAGGCCTTGCATATCGCCGGCCCGGATGGCGATCTGGAAGCCACGCAGCTCGTTCTCACGGGCGGCCTGCTCAGACATAAAGGCGGCGAGGCCGTCACGGTTGGTCTCCTGGTCGTTGAAGGCAAAATGCTTCACGTTGGTGTTCAGCCCCTTGGAGGCCAGCCCCTTGTGGACGTAGGTGGAGGTCATGCCGGTGAGAACGGCGTCCTCGGAATAGTAGCCCACGTTGCGCCCGTTGTAGGGGGTGCGGTGCAGGTTCATGCCGGGGGCATACCAGGTGGTGAAGCCGGTCCAGAGGGCGTCATTGCCCACCAGACGGCCCTCCTCCTCCTGGAGCAGAGGGCTGAAGGTGGCGGCCACCACCACGGGACTCACGTACACGTTGGTGTAATGGCCCTTGGCCGGGTCGCCCTCGGCCACGGCGTAGATGGAGTCCTGATTGCTCTGGCCCACGGACCCGATGAGGCCCAGAGGGGAGTCGGCCAGGATCTCCAGCGGCATGGCGATGCCGGGCAGCTCCACCTTGAAGCCCAGGTACTGGTTGATGAGGTCCTCCAGGGTCATCTGCTCGATGACCTGCTCGAACAGAGGATCGTCGTACTCCTTGCCGATGAGGCTGTCCACCTTCAGGCCGTTGTCCGCGCCGTAGGTGAACTCGGTGGGGCCGTCATAGCCGGCCATAGCCGCCTCTGGATCGTAAGTGGCGTTGCGGAGATAGCGGATCATTTCCTCCGTAGCGGTGAGAGAACTCACGCTCTGGGGGAAGGTGCCGGCCCAGTCGCTCCGGGTCAGGTACTTCACGGTGGTCCCGGTGTTCCAGGCGTTCAGATCCGTACCGCTCAACTGATTCTGGATGGTCACGCCGTTGGACTCAGTCAGATAAGTATCAGAGGAAAGATGCTCGCTGTGAACGGCGCCGGTAGGCTGGAGGGTGCCGGCCTTCTCCGGGTTCATAGCGGCCAAGACGGCCTGCACCGCGTCGTGGGCACCGTTGCCGGTGGCAAACCAGTAGTCGCCGGCGGACAGCATGTAGGCGCCGGAAACGCCGTCATGCTCATAGCCCATGTCGTAGCTGTAGATGTCCTTGGCGTTGAAGGTGATGGTGACCTCCTCAGAGGCGTTGGGCTCCAGCAGCACCACGTCGGCGTAGCTCTGCTCGCTGGCCTCGCCGGTCTTGGCGTAGCCCACCAGCTGGATGGCGGCCTTCTCCACGCCGTTCCGCTTGTCGTTGTCGGTGTAGGGGACGGAGACGTACATCTGCACCACATGCTTGGCGGCCGCGGAACCGGTGTTGGTCACCTTCACGGTGACGGTGGAATCGGTCTCGCCGGTCCAGTCGATGTTGGCGGCGGTGATCTCCTCGGAGAAGGTGGAGCCCTCCACGCCGTAGCCGAAGCCATAGGAGACCTCGCTGTCATAGTTCCAGGTGCCGCCGGTGGTGCTCTCCCCGTGGGCTGCCTGGGAGGCGTTCCCCTGGCCCAGCACGGAGTCGAAGTAGCGGGTCTCATAATACTTGTAGCCCGTGTAGATGCCCTCCAGCTCCACCAGGTACCAGTCGCTGCGGAGCGCGTGGTTGGAGCTGGTGTCGATGTCGGCGGCGTTGGTAAAGTTGTAGATGCCGAAGTTCTGGGCCGCCGGGGACAAGGCGGAGTTCACCGCGAAAGTGTCGGGCAGGTGGCCGGAGGGCAGCACCTCGCCGGAGAGCAGCTTGGCGATGCCGTAGGTGCCGTAAGCGCCGGGGTTGCCGATCCAGACGATGCTGTCCACGGCGTCATCCTTCTTCAGCTCGTCGATCTCCATGGAGGTGCCGGAGTTCAGCAGCACCACGATCTTGCCGAAACCCTGGCCCTTGACCCAGTTCAGCAGATCCCGCTCGTCGTTGGACAGGGACAGGATGTTGCCGGTGGGGCTGTTGGAGAACTCAGCGGGATTGGTCAGGCCGTTGAGGCCGGGGTAGAAGCAGCAGCTTTCGCCGGCGTCCCGGCCGAAGACGATGACAGCCGCGTCTTTGTAGTTCCCCAGCTTGCCCGCGTCATACTTGCTGGCCGGGACTTCATTGACGGTGGCGCCCTGATCCTGATAACTGCTGACCACGTTGCCGCCGGAGCCCTTGCCGGGGGCGTAATCCCCTTCCATGTCCTGATAGAACTGGACCATGTCAGGGTTGACCTCGAAGCCGTTAGCCCCCATGGCGTCCGCCAGGGTGACTACGTTGGACGGGTCGATCAGCTCGCCCATGGAGCCGCCGAACTGCATTTTGCTCCCGCTCCTCATACCGAACAGGGTGACGTTGGTGCCGCCCAGGGCAGGAGTCCCTTTCAGCACCACGCTGCCCTCGGCGGCCAGACGGGTGTTCAGGGCGATCTCCGCGTCGATCAGGGCGGAACCGCTCTCAAAGTCGGACTGGTACACATAGTCCGCCGGGTCATCGCTCCGCTGGATGGTGGAGGCGGTGATGCCCAGCAGCTCGTTGACCTTGGAGGACCAGCTGTTGGCCACCGACGCCACGATCTGCACAAGCACCAGCAGCGCCAGGAAGATCCCGGCGATGCCCCGAAAAATGTGGCTCTTGCGTTTCATAACATACCCCTTTCTTTTCCGTGTATCGTACAAAATGGGGAATTCGCGTCGTACAGTTCCCTCGCTGTTTATAGAATATAGATAAAAAATGTGCCACGCAAGATGCGTGGCACAAACGACATTTTTTAGGCATGAACAACATTGAGACTATCCCGCCTGCGGCATCTGGGACAAGGGGAACATGATCTGAAGCAGGAAAATCTGATCTTCTGTGTCGATTCTGACGTCCCCGCCATAACGCTGGGCGAGGGTGCGGATACTCTTTACCCCGATGCCGTGGCTGGACTTGTCCGTTTTGCTGGTTAGAGGCATTCCACCCCGCATTTGGATCGTCCCGTCATAGTAGTTCTCCACAGCAATCAGGAGCATTTTGCCCCGTTCGGTGATGGAGAAGCTGATGGTCTTGCGGTCCGGCTGAGACAGCTGCTCGGCGCTCTCGATGGCATTGTCCAGGGCGTTGCCCAGCATAGTATACAAATCCACAACTCCGATGCGGTCCAGATGCTCCGACTGCACCGAGCAGGAAAAGCGGATGTTGTGATAAGCGCAGATAGTGCTCTTCTCGGTTAGCAGAGTGTCCAGCACCTCGCTGCCCGTCTTGACCGCCGTATCGTAGAACATGATGGCCCGCTCGGTCTCTCGGAGCATTTCCTCACGCTCCGCCTCACTCGCCACCTGGAGAGCCAAAACTTGGTGTTTCAGATCATGGCATTTGCGGTTAATGGCGGCAATGCTCTCTTTGGACCGTTCATACTGGGCGGCTTTCTCCGCCATGATCTGCTCGAACAGGTCCCGCTCCGCCCGGAGGACGCCCACGGCGTACACATAATACTGCATGATGAGGATCACTGTCCCCGCCAGCAGCATCACCGCAATATTGAAATTCCGAATCAGAGCCAGCGCACCCTCCTGGCCAGCAAGTTCAAAGGAAGACAACGTCCATTCATTGATGGTCTTGCACAACATGATGAGGACGCAAAAACCCACATGGGCATGAAGATAGACTAGGAAAGTCTTACGATCCTCCGGGATACCGGTGTCGGCGTTGCGCTGCAGAGGGCGCCCCACCAGATGCCATCCCGCAAAATAGACAGCGCCGTACACAGTCAGCATAATTAAAATGTACAGTACCGGATGGTCCGCCGGCAGCAAAGGGAACAGCTGTGTTACCAGCAGGCTCCGCACCAGGGTAGTGGCGATAGACTCCATCGCCCCGCCTACCAGACATCGGAACAGGATATTGCACCTGCCCAGATCAAAACAGTACCACTGAGACAGGCAGGTCAGCAACAGCAGGACCAGCCAGTATACCGCTGTCACGGCGATCAGCAGGCTGCTGTTATGGCCGTACAGCCAGTAATACAACGGTACATAGCTCAACGCCGTTAAAGTACATACCCCGTAGGAAAGAGTCATTCTGATCCCGAAGCACTCTCGCTTCGGAGCAGAACCCAACAAGAACACCAGCTGGGCACCCAACAGAGAAAATGCGTATCTGAGTTGATCCAGCGTCAACAGCGCGATTTTACTCATGCCGTTCACCCCCGTGCAAATCGGAAAAACCGGGTCACCAGCTCGTCCTTATAGGTCCGGCCCACCGGCAGCTCCTGGCCGCCCACCAACACGTGGCCAGTCCGCAACTCCTCCATATGGGCCAAATTCACAAGATAGGATTTGTGGATTTGGCAGAACTCATAGGGCCGCAGGGCAGCCTCCTGCTCTTTCATGTTGCCCCTCACCCGAAGCTCCCTGGGGCGGCCGTCCTCTCCGTCCAGGTGATAGATGAGGTAGTGTCCCAGCGTTTCCACATACAGGATGGAGGACACTGGCAGACGGCGACCGCCCTCCGCTGTCTCCAAAAACAGTTCCCGCCGCTGGCCTCTGGAGGCCATAGCCACCGCCCGGCGGAACTTCATGGCAAAGTCGTAATAGCCGATGGGCTTGATAATGTAGTCTACTGCGGCTACCTCGTATCCATTGATAGCGTACTGGGCGATGTTGGTCACGAACAGGATCACAACCGACCGATCCCGCTCCCGCACCAGTCGGGCGGCATCAATGCCGCTGGTTCCCGGCATATCCACATCGAAGATGATGATGTCGTAGATCAGCCTGTAGTTTTCCAGAAGTGTGTCTCCAGAGGGGAAGGGGATCGTTTCTATCTCCGCGCCGTTCTCCGATGCATAACGGGCGATATATTCCGCGAGAGTGTCCCGCATCTCCTGTTCATCGTCAACAATAGCAATGCGCATTGATACCACCACCCTTTTTAACCGATTATACGCCGTATAGAACACCATTCCCTTCCAGAATTCCCGGCGGTCACCCGCCGGGAATTCTGAGTTAGTCAGTTATTTGCTTTTCCTGGCTTTTTTGGCGGCCTTTTTCGCCGCTTTCGCAGCCCGCTTGTCCAGCACCTTTTGGTTCTCAGTGTCGAAGTCCAGACCCCGCCTGGCGCATCTCTCGCGGAGTTCCTTAATGCGATTCTCCTCCGCCTCCTGGGCCTGCTTTGCCCGTTCCCGCTTCTCCATCTCGGATTGGGGAATGTACTCGATGCCCTGGGCTTCGCATTCCTTGCGCTTCTTTTCCTCCAGCGTCCTCTGGACGGTGGGCATATCCCGCTCGATCTTGAAGAAGAAAGCAAAGAGGATGAAGAACAGTACGCCGGTCAGCATATTGGCGCCCTGATAGGAGAAGTTGATCCAACTGGTGGCCGCCTGAGTCTGGTCGGCGTAGCGCAGGATCTCATCTCCCTTGTCGTTGATAAAGGAACCCACCACTTCCGGCTGCGCGTACTTGGTGACGATGAGACCCAGATTGAACAGCGCCTGGCCAATGCCCTTGGAGAACATCTCCGCAAAGCCCACCACAGCTGCTGTCAAGCCCTCTACCCGGACACCCTGGGAGTACTCCACATGGTCGATAGAATCGCCCACAAAGGTGAGCATGGAGTAGATCAGAGCCATAGCGCCGATGGAATAGAACGCAGTCCCACCGTAGATGGCGCCCGTTTTGCCCATACTCATGAACGCAGCGAAAGCGCCGACGGCGGCAAAGAGGGAACCCACGATGATGACCTTGGTGCGGCCGAACTTTTTGAACAGGGGGAGCAGCAGAATAAGGCCGGGACCCATGGGCGCCATGGAGATCATGGTGAATTTGGCCTGGATGGCGGCGTATTCGCCGTAGGCGTTGCCCTGCACCACCCAGCCGCTGTAATAGACCTGCGCCACGCTGCGCATGGCGTTAAGCACCTGATAGACCAGGATCATCACGATCAGCATGATCCAATACTTGTCCTTGATGCAGGCCTTGAACTGCTCAAGGAAGGTGGCCTCTTTCACCAAAGTGCGGCCCTGGGGCTGATCAACCACGCCGTACTGATTGCGCCGCTCCTCAGTGATACGCTCGCGGGTGAAAAAGTACTGCACGAAAGTCAAGGGGACGGCGATGCAGCACATGACGGCCATGCACACCAGATATCCGTCCCGGGTGTTGCCCACCATGCCGCTGATGGCGGTAAGGATAGTGGGGAACAGGATAGAGATGATGCCGGTGCCGATGTTCTTGGTGATCTGTCCGCCCATGGAGTTGTTCTTGCGCTGCTGGAAGTTCCGGGTGGACAGGGCGGCGGACAACTCATAGGACATATACCACATGGTATAGCCCACGGAGTAGAACAGGTTGTAAGCGATGACGATCCACACAGCCATGACCACGGGATTGCTGAAAGGGATCCAGAACAGCATCATCAGGCTGACCACCATGATGGGCAGGCTCAGGATCAGCCAGGGGCGCAGCTTGCCCTGGCGGCAGGTAGTGTTGTCCAGCACCTTAGCCATCAGGACGTTGGTGACGGCGTCCAGAATCTTGGACAGCAGCGGGAACATGACCATGAAGCCGGCGATCCACATGCCCATATTGGAGGTAAAGCCGAGGACGTCGGTCAGGTACTGATTGAAGTAGCTGTTGACGATGGACTGCAGGAGCATGGCGCCGAAGGGGCCTGCCACATAGCCCAGGAACAGCTCCTTTTTGCCAACGTTGGCGGAGGTGATGCGCGTGTTCCAGAATTTCCCTCGGAACGCATTGGCAAGCAACCCGGTCTTGGGTTCGGTCTGTGCTGACATAATCTCTCCTCCCTGTAATTTGATACGACTTTTTGCCGGTTTTCTGCTCGTATCCTTAATTTTATCTTAGCGCAGGGCCAATGTTTTGGAAATCCGTGATTTTGCTTTTTTGTTTGCAAATTCCATTTGGTATAAAAATGAAGCTATTTTGCAGATGAAAAAGCAATTATACGTAATCAACTGACAAGACAGATGTCACGCCAGTTCAAAGGCCCGGCGGGCAATGCCCAGCTCCTCGTTGGCGGGAATGACCCGGACCTTCACGGCAGAGTCTACTGCGGAGATGACCCCCGCCCCGTGGCAGGTTTCGTTTTTTTTCGCGTCCAGCTTCACGCCGATGGGTCCCAGCCGGTCGCAGACCAAACGTCGGATCAGAGCAGAATGTTCCCCGATGCCGGCGGTGAAGATCAGATCGTCCAGCCGGCCCAGATCCAGGTAGAACGCCCCGATGTAGTGGACGATGCCGCTGACGAACACGTCGATGGCGAGCTTCGCCCGCTCGTTTCCGGCCTCCGCTGCCTCCTGGACATAGCGCAGATCGTTGCTGACCCCTGAGATGCCCAACAGCCCGCCCTTCTTTTGGCAGCCATCCAGGATCGCCTGCTCGGAGAGCCCGACTTCTTTCAGAAAATGGATCATGGTGGGGTCCATATCGCCCACACGGTTGGCGTGGATGAGACCCGTCTCCAAGGACATACCGAAGCTGGTGTCCACACTTTTGCCGTTCAGGATGGCGCAGACGGAGGCGCTGCCCCCCAGATGGCAGGAGATGGCGGCGTACTCGCGTTTCTCCCCGTTCAAAACGTCGGCGATATACCCGTGGGAGGCGCCGTGGTAGCCCATGCGCTGAACGCCGTACATCTCGTGCCATTCCCAGGGCACGCCGTAGATCCGCCGCTCCAGCGGGATGTCCTTGTGAAAAGCGGTCTCAAAGACGCCCACGTGCCGCGCGTCCGGCAGGGCCTGGCGCATGGTCTCGATGGCCCCCAGATAGGCGCTGTTGTGGACGGGGGCCAGGGGCAGGAAATCCCGCATCCCCTGCAGGACCCCCTCGTCGATTTCATGGATGCCGTAGTGATCTTTGGAGAGGACGGACTTGTATCCCACTCGCTCTATCTCTCCGATCTCATCCAACACGCGGCCCTCACCTGAGGTGAGGCAGAGGAGGAACCGCTGGATCCCGGTCCGGTAATCCGGAATGTTCTGCCCTCCCTCCTCGACTCTGTACCCAATGAGGCAGTTCTCATAACCGAAAATGGCGTCGTCCGGGCTGCCCACCCGCTCCACCTTGCCAGTGGCCAGAAGTTCGGACTCCGGCATATCGTAGAGCTTGAATTTCAATGATGTGCTCCCGGCATTGCAGACCAGTACCTTCATCTCACTCCAGACCTCCCAGCACTTCCAGGATTTTCTGCATCTCCCGGTCCCCGCCAGCCACGGGCTTCCAGTCCACCTGAACGGTCCGGTAGCCCTGCTTTTCCAGTGCGGTGGCAAACAGTTTAGGACCCACGTTCACCACCACCAGCTCCGACTGAAACAAATCCAGGATCTTATCGCAGTCCATGCATATCCCTCTCTTTCTTCTGCCGGACGATCTCGCCGGACAGCAGCGCCGCCTGATGGTTGGTCCTGCACACCAGCACTCCGGCGTCGGCCAGTTTCTTCCGCTGGGCACTTACATTCTGAAAATCCGCATCGGTGCCCAGCACCGATGCCACGAAGACGATGTGCCGGCCCGCGTCTCTGGCCAACTCCTGTGCCCTCCGGATGTCATCCAGCACATAGCCCACCGGATCCATGTGCCCCGGCGGGGTCAGGATGAAGTCCAGCAGGATCACGGCGGTCTCCGGATCCCCGGCCTCCCAAAGGATGGCGGGCTTCCGCACGCCGGGGTCGATGGCCGGGTGCGGCCGGCCCAGAGTAAATTCCTCCTCCCCGTAATCGATGCAGGCGTTGCCAACGCTCTTATGGGAGTCAGCCAACCGCCACTCCTCCTTGAGCGGGCAGTTGGAGAGCACATCGCCCACCTTGGGGATCAGGGCCCGCATGGCCTCGTCCATGAAAGTGCCGCCGCTGAATGCGCCCCGCACATACTTCTGCTCCGGTGCCAGCAGACTGACCGCCTCTGCGGCTTTGGCCGCCAGTTCCTCGTCTGTCTCAAGCTCATAGGTCTTTCCGACCATGGCCAGGCATTTTTGGGCGCAGTCGTCCAGATCTCTGGCCCAGACAGCGCCGGTCTTCTCTACAGCCGCCCGGTCACAGCTCATGAACATAGCTACTACCGGCTTTTTGCAGCGTGAAATGCGTTCCAGGATGGCGGGCTCCACCAGGTCCCCGATGCGCCGGGCGATGAGGGCGATGTATTTTGTCTCCGGGTCGGCCTCCAGGGCGTCAATGCCCATGAGCATCATGATGCCGCCAACCTCGTTTTTCAGGTCATTGCCCCCGGTGCCGATGGTCTGGCTGATGCCGGTGCCCGCCTCATGAAGGATTGCCGCCACATGCTGGATCCCCACGCCGGAGGCTCCGCAGATGCCGAAGGGGCCGCGGTTATTGATGCTGGCCAACACCAGAGCTGCGCCGTTGATGTTGGCCACACCGCAGTCCGGGCCCATGCAGAGCAGGCCCTTTTCCCAGGCCAGCTCCTTCATTTCCCGCTCGTCGGAGAGGGGCACGTTGTTGCTGAACACCACACAGTGGAGACCTGCGTTCAGTGCCTTTTTGACCTCTCCCAGAGCGTACTCGCCGGGGACAGCCACGGAGCACAGGTTGGCTTTGGGGCAGGCCGCCACCGCCGCCCTGATGGTGGGGCAGCTCCGCTCCCCGGTTTCGTTTTCGTCCCCGGAGTCCTCCGGGGCCAGATTCGCCTCCACTTCGTCAACCGCCGCATCGAAGGCCGCCTGGGATTCCGCCCTGGCCGCGATGATGTAACAGCTCCCGTCGCAGGTTTTCAACTCCTCCGTCAGCAGGCCCACGCTCTCCAACACGTCTTTTCCGGGGTCAGTGGCCATCCCGGCGCAGCCGATCTCGATGCCGGGCTGATCGTTGAGCACACTGGAGGCCAGGAGGGTTTCCAGAGAGTCCACATACCGGCCCCGCTCGATCTTCACGAACACTTCCATACCTTAACCCTCCTGTTCCGTCCGAACCAGCGCCTCTTGATAGATGCCCCGCAGCGCCTCCTTGAAGCACTCCAGCGGCAGTTCCGCCGCGCCGGCCCCGCCCTGGCCGCCCTTTTTCAGCGCCGAACCTCCGTGGCTGATGGGCAGGATGTTGTAGCCTATGATCTTCCTGGCATCGAGTCCCACGGGAAACCCCTTGAAGTCGTCCCAAGGAACAGGGGCAAAGGTATGCTCTCCCAGGGACACCGCTCTGGCCTTCTCGGTGCGGCTGCGGGCCTCGGCGATGTTGGAGCCGGTCATACGCAGATAGGCGGGGCCGGCGATGGCAGACATCCCGCCCAGGCCGTAGACCTCGGTGACGCAGCTGTCCCCCAGATAACCCAGCAGATCCGCCTCGGTATAAGAGGGATTCAGAAAGGTGCCTTTGATGACTGGGGCCTTAGTGGTATACCATCGGTTGCCGGTACCCGCCAGCTGGATGCCGAATTCCACTCCGTTGCCAGCCATCCCCGCCACCACGGTGGACAGGGGGACCTGCTTCATCGTGGCGGTGATGCTCTCCACTCCGGCCATCATGGGATGGAGGAAGAACCGGTCGTTGGCGGCCAGATGCCGGATCATCTCATCCCGGTCCGGGTCCTCCAGATCCAGCATCCAAGGGATGACCTGCAACGCCAGGTACATAGACGCGGCGGGCTGACGGTTGTGGTTCTCATCTCCCATGCCCGCCGTCTTGGCCAGGACAGTCACAAGGTCGATCCCCCCGGCGGCGCGGACCGCATGGCCCAGAGCGGGACCGTAGTGATCTCTGAACCAGCTCAGGTCGCGCTCCACGTCCTCATCATAAAAGCCCCAGCGGAGGCACTTGGGGTTGGGACCGGGATGAATGGGTGCGTAGCCCTTCCCCCCGTAGACACTGTCCTCCGCCACGATGACCGGCATACTGGCGGAGACCACCATGCAGGCGGCGCAGCCGCACTGGTGGTCCTGAGCCTGGGCTACGGTGATCTCACCCCGCAGCACCATCTCCCAGGCCTCCTCTTTTGTCTTCGCCAGCTTCTCATGGACCGCCGCGCCGCAGACGGCGGTCCGGATAGGCGTAGTGAGCCGCTCCACCGGCAGAGGAGGGCCGGGTACCAGCACAGTGGTCTCGGTCATGCCGGGGATCACATCCAAGGCGGGCCGCACGTCTTTCCAGACAGGGCGGCCCTTGGTGAGGATCTCCATCACCCGGTCGTTGGCGGCGTTGACTTGCTGTTCAATGGTCATGGCTCTCTCTCCTCGTTTTCATAGTGTGCCAGCATCCCCGCCATGGCGCGGACGCGCTGCTCCAGAACTGATCGGACAAAGGGATTCCGCACATCGGTGTCAAAGCCGTGGTAGGAGCCAGCGATCTGCACCAGCTCCACCCACACCCCGGCCCGCCGCAGTTTCCCGGCGTAGGCCGTTGCCTCGTCCCGCAGAATGTCGAACTCCTGCGGTTCGATATAGGCGGGCGGCAGATCGTCAAACCGTCCATTCTTCATGGGAACGGTATACCGCTCCGATTCCTGATCGCTGTTTTTCAGGTACGCGCTCCACATATAGTCGTTGGAACGCCTGGTCCACACAGCCCCGTCGCACCGCTCCATAGAGGGATAGTCCTTAGGACTGTCGTCCAGCGCGGGGTAGATCAGAAGCTGTCCGGCGGGCTGCTGTCCGCCGTGATCCCGCAGCCACAGGGCCAGTCCCGCCGCCAACGCCCCTCCTGCGCTTTCTCCGTACAGAAGCAGCCGGCCGTCCAGCCGGTGAATCTCCGCCCGCCCGCTCATCCCCTCCCATACCGCCAGACAGTCCCGGAACGGATAGGGATCCGGATGCTCCGGCAGGATGCGGTAGTCCGGCATGAATACCCGTACCCGCAAACGCTCCGCATAAAACGCCGCCAGCTCAAAAGCAGAGGTCTGCACGGGAAGGAAAAATCCGCCTCCGTGGCAGTACAGTATCCCCGGCAAAGGCTCCGCCGCCTCCGGCTCTACCACAAAGCACCCGATGGGCTCTCCGTCCCAGGAGGGGAGTGAAAACACGCGGGCGGTCAGACCGTCCGGCGGCATCCATGCCCGAGCCGCGGCGCGCTGGCTCTGGACCACCATGCGGATCATGGGGGCGAGCTTGGGATTGCCAAAATCGATCCTCTGAAGGGCACCGGGCTGCTTCAGTTCCCTGCGGTACGCAAACGCCATGCCGCACCTCCTTCCCGCACAGCCGGCAGCAAAAACCGCCGTTACCGATAACAAATCCAGTATCATTGTAATGAGAAAGAATTATGATTTGTAGCTTTAATTTTGCTTTTATATCCTTATATTTGATTTCTTTTTGTTGTTCAGCTATTTTACAAATTAAAAATCGAATATGAGAATAGAAAAAACAGCCACAGTGCGTTACATTGATACCAGAAACCACCCAGACAGGAGGAAATCAGCATGAAAATCGGACTTATCGGCCTGGGCATCATGGGCAGACCCATGGCCAAAAATCTTTTGAAGGCAGGGTATGACCTGACCGTCTCCAGCGCCAACCGCGCTGCGCCTGAGCTGGCAGCGGCGGGAGCCAAGGCCGCTCCCAACGCCGAGATCGGCGAGACCTGCGATCTGGTCCTCACCATGCTCCCCAACAGCCCCCAGGTAAAGGCGGTCATGCTGGGGGAGGACGGCGTGGCCGCCCACATGAAGCCCGGCTCCGTATTCATCGACATGAGTTCCATCAATCCCGTGGCCTCTAAGGAGATCGCCGCGGAGCTGTCCAAACGGGGCATTAAAATGCTGGACGCCCCCGTGTCCGGCGGTGAACCAAAGGCCATTGACGGCACCCTGTCCTTCATGGTGGGCGGCAAGCAGGAGGTCTTTGACCAGTACAAGCCGGTGCTGGAGGCCATGGGTTCCTCCGTGGTGCGCTGCGGGGACGTGGGCGCCGGCAATACCACCAAGCTTGCCAACCAGATCATCGTTGCCTGCAACATCCAGGCCCTGGCCGAGGCGCTGACGCTGGCCCAGAAGGCTGGAGTGGACCCGGAGCTGGTGTTCCAGGCCATCAGGGGCGGTCTGGCGGGTTCTACCGTCATGAACGCCAAAGCCCCAATGATGATCGAGGGGAACGATAAACCCGGCTTCAAGATCGACCTGCACATCAAAGACCTGAACAATGCCCTGGACTGCGCCCACACCGTAGGCGCCCCCGTACCTATGACCGCCCAGGTCCAGGAGATCCTTCAGTGGATGCACAATCATGAGGGCGGGCAGAAGGATCACAGCGCCATCGCCCAGTATTACGAGTATCTCACCGGCATTCAAATCGGCCGGTAAGAGCGAAGGGGGAATCTCCTGTGCCGAAACTCAAAAAGGTCGTCACCACGGTCTGGTATGACAAGGCGCATATGTATGACCTGCGGCGGGTGTTCCCTGATGCGGAATTCTGTTATGTGGATTTCTATGACAGAGAGAAGCTGGAGCGTGAGGTCCGGGACGCAGACGCGGCCATCCTCATGGGGGATGTGGATCCCTGCCTGCTGGGGGAGAACACCCTGAAATGGATCCACTGTGATCACTCCGGTCTCAACGGCTCCGCCCGGCCGGAGGTCTTTGCCAGAGGGATCCCGGTCACCGGCGCGGCGGGCCGTAGCGCCCCAGTGCTGGCGGAACACTGTATCTATTTCATGCTTCAGAGCTGCTACCATACCAAAGAGCTGCTGGAGGCCCAGGCGGCCTGCCGCTGGGGGGTGGACGGCTCTCAGCAGTGGCGGGGACTGTACGGCCGCACCGCCGGCATCATCGGCATGGGCAACAATGGCCGCATGCTGGCCGAGCGTCTCCACGCTCTGGGCATGAGACTCATCACCTATGACAAATTCCCGCTGAAAGGTTACGCCTACGTATCCCGAAAGCTGACCGCCTCTGAGGGCGACACCCTGGAGCCCCTTCTGGCAGAGTCGGATTTCGTTATCCTCTGCGTGGCGCTTACCGACGACACCTTCCACCTGATGAACGCCGATACGTTCGCCAAAATGAAGCGGGGAGCTTTTCTGGTCAACATGGCCAGAGGAGGCGTGGTCTGCACAGAGGATCTCATCGAAGCGCTCCGCTCCGGCCAACTCAGCGGCGCGGGGCTGGATGTGTTTGAGACCCAGCCGTTGGAGCCGGACAGCCCGCTGTGGACCATGCCCAGCGTGTACATCACCCCTCACTGCACCCCGCAGGTGCCTGACCGCGCCGGCAGGAGCATTGAGATCATCCGGGAGAATGCCCGCCGTTTTGAGGCCGGAGAACCCCTCCTGAATCAGATGAAACCTTTGGACGCCGTTTCCGACGGCAAGGCCGAAGGTGGCTGGGCGCGAATGATGAACACAAAACTCACCAAAGAACAGATCGAGAAAATGGATCTGGAGAAATACCTGGGAAAACGGGGCTGGAAAGACCCCTCCGAGTGGATGTGACACAGCCGGGAAAGGCAAAACAACGCGCCTCTGTCAAATGGCAGAGGCGCGCTGTTTTTTATACGTTATCCAAGAAGTCCCACAGCCACGTCGTTGACGTTGGTCCCCGTAGGGCCGGTGAGGATCAGGCTGTCCACTGCTCCAAGGGCGCGGTAGGCGTCGTTTTCCCGCAGGACGGAAAAGGGATCCAGGCCTTTTGCCCGCAGTTCCGAAAGAGTATCACCGTCCACCATGCCGCCTGCGGCATCGGTGGGGCCCTCCGTTCCGTCGCTGCCCACACTGAACACCGCGGCGTTCAGTCCCGCGATCCCCGGCGCGGCAGCCAGCGCCAGCTCCTGGTTCCGGCCCCCCAGCCCGCCGCCGGTCACATGGACCACCGTTTCGCCTCCGGCGATGAAGGCCAGCTTTTTGCCGCAGCCCGCATGGGTGCGGAGGACGCTTGCCAGGAAGCGTCCGGCCTCCCGCGCCTCACAGTCCAGATGATCGGTGAGCAGCAGCGGCTCGTAGCCCAGGGCGGCGCACTCCCTTGCCGCCGCCGCACACAGCTCCCGAACGCTGCCAGTGATCCGGGTAGTTACGTTATCCAGCGCCTTTGGCATTTCGCTTCGCAGCAGTTCTCTGGCCCTGTCACTGAGCCGCAGCCGGTACTTTTTCGCAATGGCCAGGGCCTGTTCGCAGGTGGAGCTGTCAGGATAGGCGGGGCCGCTGGCAATCATGTCAAGAGAATCGCCCAGGATATCGCTGAGGACGACGCTGAACACCCTGGCCGGGGCGCAGGCCTGGGCGAACCGGCCGCCTTTGACGGCGGACAGCCGCTTGCGGACGGTGTTCATCTCTACGATGTCCGCCCCGCAGGAGAGCAGCTGCCGGGTGATATCCTGAAGCTCTCCGCCAGGGATCAGCGGATTCTCAAAAAGGGCGCTGCCGCCTCCGGACAGAAGGAACAGCACCGAGTCCTCTGCCGAAAGGCCGCTCACCAGATCCAAAGCCCTCTTCGTGGCGGCAAAGCTGTTCCCATCCGGGACCGGGTGCCCCGCCTCGCAGCAAATCACGCCGGGAATATCGCCCATCACATGGCCGTACTTGGTCGCCACCACGCCGCCGTCCACATTTCCAAGGGTGTCCACGGCGGCCTTCGCCATCTGCCAGCCCGCTTTGCCCGCGGCGATCAGCAGGACCCTCCCGCTGCCTGGGGAAAATTCCTTCAGGGCGCGGCGGACCGCCTCGTCCGGCAGCACCGCCCGGATGCTGGCCTTCACGATCCGATCCGCATCCCCGCGAAGTTCTCTGTTCATGTCCTTCCTCCGCTCTGTCAGTCCTTTCTGATCTGCTGCAGGGCAACGTTGAGGGACTTCACCATCTCCGCCGGCACCGCGTCCCCCGCCTGCTTGATCAGGCTCTCCAGGGACATCCCCGCCATCATGCGCTGGAGGTTGGCGTTGCCGTTGGCGCTCTTGGCCACATCGCCCCGGCTGGCGAACATCCGCTCCATCATCTTCCCCAGGATGGCAGCGGACCGGGGATTGCGCATCAGCGCGCCCATCGTGTCCTTGACGGAGTAACAATCCGGCTTATAGTCCTCTTTGTCAAACCAGTTGACTACTTCCGCTTTTCTGAAAAGATACTCCCGGTTGGGCTCCGCCACGCGGCGGAGGGTGATCTTGTCCCGGCAGCCGCCGGAGACCGCCTCGATCTCGTGCTCCCCGGTGAGAGGTACATCGAAAGTGAAAACGGCCGTTCCCGCCTTTGTCCCGATCTCTCTTCCGTCTACGCGGAGCGTCACAGAGGGCTGGTTGGAGTAGACCTTGACCTGGGTGGTATTTTCCGTCCGATCCGCATACCGCCGCCCGCAGATATGTACGAAAGGTTCCCCGCTCCAGGTTGCCTTGTAGAGGTAGAAGGCGTCCTTTTTCAGCTTTCGGTCAAAGGTGACCAGCCCCTTCTGATTGACGCCCTTCTTTCCGCCCTCGTCCCGGCCGTCGGCAGCGAAGTCGAACAGATTCCAGACATGGGTGGCCCATAAATAGGGCCGCTCCCGGATGACCTTCAAAAGATGCTCATGATAGACGCATTGATATTCCTCGGTATAGTCCCCCCGCTCCGGTGCGGAGGAGTGGAACCGGGGATTGGCGTCGGCGCCGTACTCGGAAAAGCCGATGACCCGGCCGGGAAATTTGGTGTGGAACTCGTCGAAAAAGCGGTCGTTCTGGGCAAGTTCTCCCAGATACCAGCCGAAGTACAGGTTGTAGCTGCCGATGTCGGGGATGTCGATGAGCGGGCTGTCGGTCTCCAGCATGAACACATGGGCCATGGTGGTGGGCCGGGTGGAGTCCAGCCGGTGGCAGAGATCGTTCAGCGCCCGGTGGTTCTCCATCAGGTCCTCCGTGGCCGTGCCGGAGGCTGTGATCTCATTGGAGAGGCCCCAGCAGACGATGGAGGGGTGATTATAGTTCTGCACCACCAGCTCCCGCATCTGGTCCAGCGTGTTCTGCCGCCCGTTCGGCATATGCTCCGTGATGTAGGGGATCTCCGCCCAGACGATGATGCCGTTCTCGTCACAGAGATCGTAAAATTCCTGGGCGTGCTGGTAGTGGGCCAGCCGCACGGTATTGGCGCCGATCTCCCGGAGGATCGCCATGTCCTCCTGATGCTCCCTGATGGTCAGGGCGTTTCCCATCCCCTGCCGGTCCTGGTGGCGGCTGACGCCCCGGAGGGGATAGGGTCGCCCATTGAGGAAAAAGCCGCTTTCCGGCTTGAACCATGTCTCACGGCAGCCAAAGCGGGTGCTGATCTCGTCTCCGCTTGCCAGTTTTGCGCTGGCGGTATAGAGATAAGGATCATCCGGCCCATTCCAGAGGTGGACGGGGGCGATCAAAAATTCCGCACAGGCCCGGCCGGCTTTCGGCATGACTGTCTTTTCCTCTCCGGCGACAGTGACGGTCACAGGGCCGCTGCCGTTTTGCCAGGTCTCCACAGAGACGATGGCGGCCTGATTCTTCAGGTTCACGCTGGGCGTGACCTTGATACCGGGCGTTCCATCCTTTACAAGCTCAAAATGCTCAGCGGGAACGGTGATGAGATTTACCCCACGGTACAGTCCGCCGTAAAAGGTGAAGTCCGCTTTCTGGGGGTAGACCCGGTCATTCGCGCCGTTGTCCACCGCCACGCACAGCAGGTTTTCATCTCCCAGCGCATCCGTCACATCCACCCGGAATGTGGAATATCCGCCCTCATGATGGGCCAAATGCCGGCCGTTCACATAGACATCGGCAGTCATGGCCGCGCCAAGGAATTCCAGTACGGCTCTGCCGTTCGGCTCCAGGTCGGGGCGGTCAAACGCCCTGCAGTACATGGCCGTGCCCCGCCAGTAGTCATTGCCCCCGTCCTGGCCGTCCACCGCGTTCCAGGTGTGGGGTAGAGTGACAGTTGCCCAGCCGGCGGGCAGAGCGGAGGGAACTTCGTCGGTCTTAAAAAACCGCCAGCCCTCATTAAACTCAATGATGTTCCGCATGATTTTTCTCCTATCGTCAGTTTGATTCGGCCTGCGGAGCTGTGGCTGCCCCCGGCGGCAGGGCCCGCAGGACCGCGTACTGTCTGAGCGCCAGTATCACGGCCACGACCATGGCCAGCATATCCGCTGTCATATGGGCACTCACATTGCCCAGCACATGGAAATAATGATCCATCACATACAGCAGGGGGATCAGGAAGATGCCCTGCCGCAGCAGCGATACCAGGGTGGCCAGCGGAGCGTTGCCGGCGGCCTGCAAAAAGCTGGAACCCAGATAGTACAGTCCCATGAACGGCCCGGTCAAAATCCGCAGACGGACGATCTGCTGCCCCAGGCTCAGCGCTGCGTCGTCCTCCAAGAACAGGTCCACGATCCAGGCGCTGTTGAAAAGGCACAGCAGCGTCAGCGCCAGCCCCACTGACACGGTCAGGACCGCCAGCTTTGTCATCGTCTCCCGAATACGGGGCATATTCCTGGCTCCATAGTTATAGGCCAGCAGCGGCTGGACCCCCATGCAGATCCCCATCTGCACCATCGTGATGATGGTGGTGGACTTGCCGGCCGCACCCATCGCTGCCACCGCAAGCGTGCCGTACTGCACCATCAGATTGTTGGCCAGAGCCCCGGCGACGCTGGTCAGCATACTGTTGACGCCGTTGGGCAGGCCGATGGCCACTACCTTGCCAAACGCCTTCAAGTCGGCGCAGGCATCCCGCCAGGAGAGGCTGAGCGAAGCGCTCTTTTTGCGGACATACCAGATCAGATACACCGCTCCGGCGATGTTCCCCAGCACGGTGGCCGCAGCGGCTCCGGCCACTCCCAGCCGGAACGCTAGGATGAACAGGGGATCCAGCGCCACATTGGCAAGGGTGGAGATCAGATTGCCGATCATGCCCTCCTTGATGGCGCCCTCCGCCCGCACGATATTGCCGAAGGCCGTGGTGAAGATCATGACAGGGGCCCCCAGCGCCAGCACGGACAGATAGGCGCCGGCATACCCCCGCATCTCCTCGTTGGCGCCCAGAAAGCTCAGAACAAGCTCCCGGAAAACAAGGAGCGCCCCAGCGAACAGGATTCCGGAAAACAGGCTGCCCCAGCAGCACAGGCTGGAATAGAGCCGCACACGGGCGTCATTCTTCTCGCCCAGAGTTTTGGCGATCAGCGCGCAGCCGCCCCCGCCCACCAGTGAGCCGACGGCCATCATCATGGTGAACACAGGCATGACGATGGACACCGCCCCCACCTGTGCGTCGTCGTGCAGGCGGGCCACAAAGAACATGTCCGCCATGTTATACATTACCATGACCAGGATGTTGACCACCGCCGGCAGCGCCATGACAAAGATCGCCCGCCAGACGCTGGAGTGCTCAAACAGCCGCTCCAGCCGGTTATCCCCACCGTTCATCCGATCAACACCGCCTCATAGTCCTTCAGAACGTCCAGCTCTACGGCGAGGCAACCGTCTTCCTCACGGCACTCCACATGGCCGCCGTTGAGCGTTCGGGCGGTCTTTCCGGCCAGCCCCGGCAGACGCAGACGAATGTCCCCCATGGTCACCGGTGGGAAATAGTGTCCCGCGAAGCATCCGCTCTCATTGACCAACTGGACCAGGGTGAGGCCGTCTTTCTGTGCTACGGTCAGTTCCACCATGGGGGACAGGCCGGGGGCCAGCTCCGGCAGCCCGCACAGCCCGAACAAGATGTCCTGCATGACGTTCAGCGTGTTCTGCCACCCCTGCCGGTAGTAGAAGCCGCCCAGCAGCGCCGGGACATAGATGCCCTGCCCCGCGCCATAGGAGTGAACAGTGACGCCGGGTTGCTCGCTGGCGGGCACGGGATAACACCGCTCCGGCGGACCGTAGGGGTGTTCGGGGACCAGGCGCAGATATGTCCGGGTCCCCTCCGCGAAGGAGGCCACGCGGAACTCTCCTCCCATGGCGATCATGGGAGAAGCCGCGCTTCGGGTGAAGACCGCCCCATCCTCTTCTGTCACCTCCAGCACGGAGGACATGAGACCCTTTTTGTGTTCCCCCAGCGCCGTGATGCCCAGGCATTTCAGCAGTACCGTCCGGGTCCTGGGGTCGATACCGGCCCCGCCGGTGGCCAGCACCGTGCCGCTCTTCTCCGCGAAGGCATCCAGCAGCGCCGCCTGTTCGGCGTTCATATTGGGGACATCCCCCAGGATGACGATTTTTTTGCCCTCGAGCGTTCCCTCATTCAGTTCCCGGAGCTTACATTCATCAAAGGGGATATGGCTCTGAGTCAGTGCGTGGATCCAGCCGTATACCTCCGGATCATCCCGACCCATGCCGTCCTTCTGCACCACCAGCGTCTCCGCGGCGGAGGCGAGGCCAGCATACATATCCTCATGCTCCCGGTGGAAAGCGAACACCTTCTTCACCGCGTCGAAGCAGGAGATGTCCCGGTGGTTGTCCAGGCATCCCATGATGTAGTGGCTCAGCCCGCCGCCGTTGGCCAGGCTCTGCCACAGCCGCAGCTCCACCAGGGCCGGAGAGACGGAGGTATCCCGGTAGCGGGAGGCGATGAAATCCACGCATGCGTTGTCCACCAGCCTACCCCGCCCGCCGGTGCGGGCGTTCATCGAGGAGCCGTATACCCAGGCTGGCCGGTCCATGTCGGTATTGCACTCGGTCCGGATATAATCATAGCCGTTCACCGCGATCTCTGGGCTGATGGCCTTGATGAAGCGGTACTGCTTCATCTTGTTGGCCGCGATCCGTTTGGACTGGAAGCCCATATAACGCATGAAGCCCGGATCCCGCAGTCCGCCGGTGGGAGCGTCCTGTCCGGTCTGCTCTTTGTAAAGCGATTTGCACCGCTCGCACATACAAGGTCCGTACAGTGTCCCGTCATAGCCGGTGACGAAAGCGCCGCTCATATTGAAGAAGATACCGTCAAAAGGCAGTTCAGTCAATACTTCTCTGAGGATATCGTAGACCACCTCGTTGTGATAGGTGCTGTTGGGGCAGACCTGGATGTCGCCGTTGCAGTCGAACAGTTCCCCTTTTGCGTCCCGATAGGCCCAGTCCGGGTGGCGGTCCAGCACCGGGCGGCGCACCTTAGAGAAATCCGTCCGGGCAATGACCCGGATCCCGGCTTTGTGGCACTCTTCAATAACGGTTTTTAGGCTGTCCCCGTGCAGATGTGTGCTTTGAGTGTGATCGGACACCGCCGTTTCGTAGCTGGCCACAATGCCGGCCGCGTTCACCATGACTACCGTGGCGTCAAATGCCTTCAACTTTTCTACGAAGCGGCGGGCATCCAGATCTTCCATGTCCTCTTCCCGCAGATTGGTCTGGATCATACGCCAGGGATAATTTTCCCACCAATGGCTCACAGAGACCCCTCCTTTACTTATTTCTGTTCGTAGTCATCATAGCATGGCGGAGCGGTGGCGTATAGATTTGAATTTGTGATATTATCCTTAAATTGCAGATTGTCAAAATAAAAATGCAAATTTTATATACAATAGCGAAAATACGTGATATACTATTTTCGATTATATCCGGCAATTCTGAAAAATGGAGGCGGCGTTGATATGTCTCTCATGTCCCTTCCCTTAGACGAACGGATCATCTGTCTGCGGGAACTTCTCGGCTGCAACGGGAATATCTTTACCTGGTGCTACGACGCCCAGGGGAATCTTCTGGACACCAACTGCGAGGAGCTGATCCTAAACAGCCTCTTTTCCGCCACAGACTGCATGGGATATATGCTGGAATACGGCCAGGAGAACACCGCGCCCCTGGTACTCAGCATCCCATACGGGCTGATGTGGGGCGCGGTATTTGAGACCGCCGAGGGGCAGCTCTCCCGCATCCATGTGCTCGGTCCCTTTTCCACCACCAGGATCCCGTTCAAAGAGATCCATCAGGCCATTTTCCGGGCGCAGATGCCCCGGACCTGGGTGCCGAAGCTGATGCGGAACCTGGAGCGCATCCCGGTGGTAATGGTCAATCAGTTGTTTCAATACACGCTGATGCTCCACTACTGCGTCACCGGCGAAAAACTCAGCGCCGGCGACATCCAATTCCAGCCCACCGCCGATCTGCCGGACAAGGAGGGAGAGGGTGCGCCCAAAGGCGACAGGATGCAGACCTATCGGACAGAGCAGGCGCTGCTGCGGATGGTCCGGGAGGGAGATCTGAATTATAAGTCGATCCTGAATCAGGCCGCCGCCATCAGCGAAGGGGTGGGCGCACTGGACGGTGACGCCCTTTCAAAGGCCAAAATATCGTCGGTCGTGTTCATTTCCCTGTGTACGCGGGCGGCTATCGAGGGGGGTGTTTCTCCTGAAGCGGCCTATTCCCGCGGGGACGCTTATATCCAGGACGCCATGGACTGCCACACCATGACTGATACGGTTTTCATTAACCACAAAATGTATGAGGATTTCATCCGCATGGTCCGCAAAGGACGAACCAATCCCCGGGTGACCAAGCAGATCCAAAGCTGCTGTGACTACATCGAACTGCATCCGGAGGAAAAGATCACACTGGCCGGCCTGGCCAGGCGCGTGGGCTATGCCGACTATTACCTCTCCCGCAAGTTCAAGGATGAGGTGGGTGTGAGTATCAACTCCTATATCAAGATCGTGCGGATCGAGCGGGCGAAGCTGCTCCTGACCTCTACCCAACTTAGTATCCAGGAGATCAGCGAGCGGCTGTGCTTCGGAACGCGCAGCTTTTTTGACGATACGTTCAAAAAGATCGTGGGCGTGGCGCCCGCCGCTTACCGGGAACAGCATCAGAGCCTGTGAGAGGCTCCCCTATGCAGACCGCGGTATTCGCCACGACATCTCCAACAAAATACAAAGATAGGCCCCCGACCTGTTCACATAGATGGTCGGGGGCCTTCTCATCCCTTTTTAGTCCAGGTTCTTTACCTGCCAGCGGTCTCTCCAGCGAATGACAGGCTTCTCTCCCTCCCATTCCACGGGCAGCCACACATATTCCGCTGTGGACGTATCGGCCGTCTCCAGCACATTGCCGGCGTACATCTCCCGCCGCTCCTCTTCGGTGGCCTGATAGCGCTCTGGGTCGTAGTTGGAGGCAATGACCCTGGTGAACAGATCCGCGATCCGGGCGTCCACATGATAGTTCGGCAGCCAGCGGTCCGCCATGGCGATAAATAGGCCGTCTTGCCCCTCCACTTTGAAGATCTTTGAGATCTGACTGTTGAAGGAGGCGTTGGTGTCGTCGCTGACATGAGGATCCCCGATGCTCACAAAGGAAGCGCCCCAGCTGTCGGATACGGCGCTGTCGCTCCTGTTGGGGACATAGCCGGTCATACCACTGGTGAGCATATATTTTCTGCCATCCTTTTCAAAGAGCACCGGAGCCTCGCGCGTGAAGGGCGGAGTGAGATCCGGATAGCTTTTCTCGAACTCTCTTCCCGCGTGGAGATAGTCTGCCGTTAGTTCCATGCACAGCATGGAGGCGTGATCCGCGTCAAAATAGAGATAGCCTTTCCCGGTGGCCTCGTCGGAGACCAGATCGAAGTCCCCTGCCTTGTGGCCGCCGGGGTTATAGAGGTTCTCCACCAGCTCATAAGGCCCCAGCAGCCTGTCCGCCTGCCAGATGGTAAAGGCGGCCTCCGGACCGGAGAGTTTGATCCAGCATACGTATTTCCCGGTAGAGGGACATTTCAGAATATGGGGCCGGTCCACACGCTTGGCGGGGAACAGGGCGGCGTCGGGATCATCCAGGATTGGCGGGATCAGAAATCCCCGGTCCTCCCAGTTATAGAGGTCAGTAGAGGAATAGACCTTGATGCCCCAGGTCCACACCCCGTTTTTGCCGTCGGTATGCTCCTTGTTCTCGCCGTACCAGTAGTAGATCCCGTCCTCGTAATACACCGCACCGCCATGGGCCTGGATGCGCTCCCCCTTGGTGTCCAGCCAGGGCTGGCCGGGACTGATCGCGTCCTGAAAGTGGTCCGGCTTTGCCGGGGCCTTTTCTCTGTCCTGCCGGTCCAGCTCCCGGAATCGCTCGATGAGCGTTCTCTCTGCCGGGCTGATCCTGTTCTCCGGGGTGTTCAGTGCCTCAAGCGCCTCACCCATTGCGACCAGGACCTTTTCTCCCTCCGGGATCCGGGTGTAGCGGACCAGCTGCTCCACCGAAAGGGCACCAGCCTGGGGATTGCTCTCCGCCATCTTCCGCACCCCCGGCAGGAACCGGTCAAATACCGCCGCCCCCTGCTCGTTTTCCAGGAGGCTGGCGAGCTTCATGCTGACGTTGAAAACCATCGCTTACCCTCCCTATCTGCTCTCCAGCACCGTATTGGCCCGGACCATGCGCAGGATGCGGACGGCGCTGCGCTTCAGGTCCTCCAGCTTTACCGCTCCGCTCTCCAGCCCCTTCAGCAGGGCATCCACTTGGTCTGGCCGGCCGGGACAGACAAGGTCGCACTGGGCAGCCGGTGCCTTCTGCACATCGCCGCTGGCGGGTTTTGTGCAATCGGCCTGGTCGGCTTTCATGGCATCCCAGTCGCTCATCACCAGCCCCTGGAACCCCCATTCGTTGCGGAGCACCTTCACCAGCAGATCATAGTTGTTGGTGCAGTATACGCCGTTCACCTTGTTGTAGGCCGCCATGACAGTCATGGGGTTGCTCTCCTTCACCGCGATTTCAAACCCGCGGAGATACAGCTCACGCAGGGTCCGCTCGGTCATGTTGGAGGAGGATTGGTTCCGCTCCAGCTCGCAGTTGTTGGCAGCGAAGTGCTTCACGCTCATGCCCTTGCCGGGATGGGACTGGACGCCCCGGACAATGGCGGCCGCCATCCTGCCGGACACCAGCGGGTCCTCAGAGTAGTATTCAAAGGTACGCCCGCACAGTGGGTTCCGGTGGATATTCATGCCGGGGGCCAGCCAGACGGTGATGCCGAACTGTTCCATCTCGGCCCCTACCGCGTCCCCCACCTGCTCCAGCAATCCCAGATCGAAGCTCTGAGCCAAGAGCTGGCTGCACGGCCAGGCGGTGGCGTACTGATAGTGGACCACGCCGTCCTCCGGCCTGGCCATCTGGCTTTTCAGCGCCATACCGGCAAAGCCGAACAGATACCTGCGGTATGCCTCCAGTGTCTCCGGTACACGGGCGGCTTTGACAGAGCCGTCGGGCAGCTCCACCACCTGGCTGGTCAGATTCAGCCCCGCAGGGCCGTCGGAGAGGATGGCATTTGGAATGCCCATACTCTCATACAGGTCCGGGGTGGTGGAGCCGGAGGCCCCCATGGCCATGACCTGGAGCTGCTTGTTGCCGGTACCGCCGCCCACCGCCAGGGTGGCCAGCTGCCGGGCAGTCATGGACTCCACCAGGGCATCGTCCGGTTCCTCCGGGGTCTCATAGGTGTGGAAAACAGGATCAGGCAGGCAACCGTTGATCGGGATGACCGGCAGCTGAGAGAAATACTCGTCCCGTCGTGCGGGGGGTGTGATTTCATGGATGGAATGTTGGAGCGGGCAGATGTTGACGCACTGCTCCAGGAGAGCTTCATGGTCCAGCGACAGCGCTGTTACCAGTTTCGTGCTCGCGGAGGAATTGCCAAGGCGCAGGAAGTATTTCCCCCTGCGCAAGACCCATGCCGCCCTTGCTTCGTCGTAGCAGGCCAGGTTTCTCAGCGAGACCGACAGAGTTACGTTCTCCCTCTCGTCAGGAGCCAGTTCCCCGGTTTTGGCAAAAGCGGCCAGCCGCTGATACTCCGCGCCCTCCGACCCAAAGGGGACGGTGGCGTAGAGCTGGACCACCTCCCGGCCGGGGACTTTGCCGGTGTTGGTCACGGCGGCTGTCAGCTTCACGCAACCCTTCTCCAGCGCGGCACCCTTGTATGCGATATCAAACGTCGTATAGCTGAGGCCATAGCCGAAGGGATACCGGGGCTGCACGCCGAAGGTGTCGAAGAAGCGGTATCCCACATAAATGCCCTCGTTGTACTCCTGGTTGTACCTGTCGCCGCCCAGATAGGAATAAGTCGTGTTGGAGGGCAGATCCTCGAACTTGTATGCCCAGGAGGTGGCCAGCCTGCCGGAGAAGTTCACTTTCCCGGACAGCACGTCGGCCAGGGCGTTCCCGCCCTCCTCGCCGCCCTGGACGAAGTACACCAGGGCGCTGACATGGAGGGTGTCCAGGAAGGACACATCGATGACGCCGCCCGCGTTGATGATTACGATAAAATTTTTATAGGCTTTTGAGACGAACTCCAGGTTCTCCCGCTCCACGTCATCCAGGCGGTAGTCCCCCTGCTTGTCCTCCCGGTCGTTTCCCTCCCCGGCCTGCCGGGCCAGGACATAGATGGCGGTGTTGCAGGCAGAAGCAGCCACGTCTTCCTCCGTCACTGGGATGCCAGTGGGGTGCTCAAAGGGCGGGATCATGCCCAGGATGCGGTAGAACTCCCGGATGCCCTCCACTTTCTTCTCCATCTCCTGGCGGTAGGCTTCATAGGTATCGGCGTAGAACCTGTCGAAACGGTCCAGCCAGCCGGTGGAGGTAATTTCAAACCCTGCGTCCTCCAGGCCCTGGGCGATGGTGACGGAATACCGCTCCCGCACTGCGCCGGAACCGGTGCCGCCCTTGACGGTCATCCGGGCCCCGGCGCCGTAGAGGGCGATTTTCTTTTCCTTCAGCGGCAGAACGCCGTCATTTTCCAGCAGTACGAAGCCCTCGGCCGCAGCCTTGCGGGCCAGGGTGCGGTTTTTTAGCTCTACCGCCGATGGTTCGCCGCTTGTCCCGCCCTTGATGATTGGTTTCATAGTAA
>CANQZJ010000013.1 GCA_947628315.1 uncultured Oscillospiraceae bacterium | reverse complement strand
CGTGGGCCAGCCAGACGGAGTGTCTGCTTTTTTCTTCTGCCATTGGTCTGAAACCTCCTGATTTTTTGATAAGCGCCAGTAGAATCCCCGAACGGTGGGTTTTACCGGCTTTTTAGCGTCAAAGCCAGAATGGGCTGTTGACAAAAGCGTCAGGCCCATCCCTTGAAACTGCCCGCACTGCGGGCAGAAGTGACCGCCCTGGCGCTGAAAAGCGCCGGGGCTTTCTCCTGCCACCCTCGCCCCCCTCGTTAGCACGGCTCTATCCGCCTCGGAGGAGGCGTCCCTGCTGTTTCAGGCGAGGGGCGTTTTTGCAGGGCGGAGAGCTTCGCCAGCAGAGCCTTGTTGCGCCGCGCCAGCACATCTTTGATCGGGATGAGCGTGTAGCAGAGATTGCCGTTGTAGGTGTGGCCGCCCCAGCGGACGGTGGTGTTTTCCGTCTCGATGAGTCCGGCGTCCACCAGGGAGCAGACGTGTTTGCGAATGGTTTTTCGGTTCAGCCCCACCGCCTTGCCGATGTCCCGGTAGCTGGGCCAGCATTTCCCGCTGCGACCGTTTTTTCGATAGAGCAGATAGACGTAGACCAGCAGGTCGCCGGGACTGAGGCCGAGATCGAACACCGCGCGGGGGATCGGAAAAATATTTTGGAACACCTCGCCGGTGAGCCAGGTTTGCTTCACGAGTTCGCCTCCTCACTCACAGTGGCAGCGGTTCCCAGTCGTCGTCCCGGCGCGCCGAGCGTACACGTTCACGCCATACTCTCGGTGTGCGCGGCATCCTGATCTGGAGCTGCTCCGCTTCTTCCTTCTGGATCTTGTCCGCGATAGGACAGAGGGTGACGGTGAGATCGTCGCCGCACTCCTCAAGCAGGATGAGACCATCCGTTACCAGAGCGCGGAGATGCTTTTTTACTGTCCGCTTACCCAAGCGCAGAGACTGACTTATGACGGAGCAGCTGAGACCGTCGCGCTGTTCGCTCAGCCAGCGGACGAGAAAAAGATAGACCGCCAGCCTGCCGCGCTTCGGCGGGATACGGAACACCTCGCCGGGCAGAGGGAAGTCTGTTGACGCGGGAGAGTGGATGAGCAGGTCGTGATTCATTCCGCGCCTCCCGTCCTCCGCTCCACCCAGCGGATGAAATCTTCCTTGGGAACCACGATGCGGTTACCGATCCGCAGAGACGGGAAATCTTTTTCGCGCAGCAGTTCATAACCACTGCTGGGCGACACGCCCAGCACCTTCGCCACCGTTTGCGCGTTGAGGAACAGCGGCAGTTCGTCGTAGGTCTTGTAGATTGATTCTTTCATAGTTTCTTCCTCCATGATGATTTTGGGAATCGTTTTTGAGGTACTGCTATTCCGGATTAGATAATCTTCAAATAATAAAATTATCTATCACAGATGGCAACAGTCCTCTTGCATTCTGTCAATAGAAAATGTATAATAAACCAGCATACACGATTGCGGGAGATAGGTTATCTATTGGAGGGACGGTCTATGGGAGTTTTGGGAAAAGACCTTTTTAACATTGGACGACCGATCGATCACGTGAAGGTGCGGTTTGGCGATCAGCAGTACTGGATCGAGCATTGCGAACTGCCGCAGACCTATGGGGCCATACTGACGGAACTGCTCAACTACGATGCCAGCGAGTACGGTCAGGCTATAGACCGTTTGCTGCTGGAGAAGGGGAAGCGCGACAGTCGGGAGACACTGAATGCGTTTGAAGAGGTCATACGGAAGTTTGCCCTCCTGCCGTATTACAGTTTGTATGTAGAGGACTACGATACGCTGGAGCCCGGGATCATTGGCGGCCTGATCAATGACGCAAACGCGCCGGCGTTGGCAGACAAGATCATTTCAGATGACGGGCACATTTTGAACAGGTATGTGTGGGCCCGTGACGATATCCTGTTTATCCAGCGCCGGTATACCTGGTTTCTGGATGAGTTGGCGAAGGGACAGACATCGGAAAAGAAAAAGGGCCAGAGAAAGCATTCTCTGGCCGAGCAGATAGTGGAGCGGACGCTGGAACCTTACGTCAGTGGGCGGAGCTTGGGCGAGGATCGAGCGGTGGATGCGCCGCGGGTCAACGTGCAGTACATGATCTACGAACCGACGAACAGTAAGCCGGAGGCAGTGGAACAGGTGTATTTTGACCGGCTGGCGGATTTTGTCTATGTGGAATTTATGAAGGGGATACAGAAAGGGTTTATTCCAAAGCGATGTGGCAACTGTGGCAAATGGTTTTTGCAGGAACCGGGAGCGACGTATGCCTATTGTGACAGGATCGCTCCAGGAGAGGCAGAGAAGACCTGCCGGGACGTAGGTGCCGCTGTCAGCTTTCAGGCCAAGGTACGCAACAACGATATCTGGAAGCTCCACCAACGGGCCTACAAAAAATACCACGCTAGGGTCCGGAAGGGAACAATGACCAAGGGAGAGTTTGAGATTTGGGCCCGGGGAGCGGAGGAACTGCGGGATCAGGCGTTGGAGAAATATGAGTGCGCAGAGACGAGTGAGCGGGCGGCGATCACAGAGGAACTTCGGCGGGAGTTGAACGCTCGGTAACGCTTATCTCGGGATGCAACGGCTCAAATGGGATTGCAATTTTCTCCCTTTCCGCTTACATTTTAATTATTTTTATGCGCAATTGAGTCCTGCGAAACAAGTGTGATTGCGGTGTCTGATCATTTTCGTGAGGTCACGAAAATGGTTCCATAGGACATCACTTCTTTGAAAAATAAAATACCGCTCCCACGAAAATGTGGGAGCGGCGGCCATTATACCATCTCAGCAGTTTTGTGATACTCTATCAAGCTGTATATCCGCCGCTGCATTTTACGCTTATGATGATACCCCGAGAGAGCATGGGGCAGGAGCCTGGGTTCGGGGTTTGCGGGTACCGGATGCGGGAGGAATTTCAGAGCAAGGCAAGAGGAAGCCCCGGTCGATCTCAAGATCGACCGGGGCTTCCTCTTTGTTTCGGCGGCACAGGAATAGGGCCTTGATTGCTCCACAAGATCGCCGGCCACTGTTCACAGATGTGATTCAACACTTTCTGAACTGTATCTACGGGATGATTTACTCGTTAAACTTTCCTCGCCACCACCACGAACCTGCCGTCCGCAGTGTAGTAGCTGCATGTGGAGAGGGTGAGGAGCTGATCCCCGTATTCCGCCGTGACGCCGGTGTCGTAGAGGGCCGCCGCGCGGACATGATCCAGATATTCGTCAAAGACCGCCTCGTCCGTCAGGTCGGTATAGTTGTAATAGCGAAAGACGCCCTGCTCGTTCACCTTGTAGACCTTGGCGTAAAACGCCGCCAGCACCTCGTATTCGCCCGCCTCGTCCAGCGTGTCGAAACGGATGACGGAGTGCGCCTTCCAGAAGGACTCGTCGGCGTAGTCCGTGATCGCGGTGAACATGGTGCCGTTCATCATGTGGTGGCCGTAGACGATATAGTTGCCGCAGCCGGTATAGCAGTCCCCGTCCAGAAAGGGGACGCCGCTGACGGAGTACGACCCGTCAAAGGCGCGGCGGAGGTAGTGCTCCGGGTCGTCCGGCGTGTGCATGACCGGGTAGTTGAGCGCTGTTCCGTCGATGCCGACCCAGCCGAACAGGTCGTGGTTCTGCTTATAGAGCACATCGTATTTGTGGAAGCCAGACGGGGTCGGCTCCGCCTGGGGCGGGGGGCTGCCGGCGGGGACGGCGGAGACGGCGGGGCCGGGGGTGGCCGTCGGTTCATCCTGTTCGATCTGGTCGATCAGTGCCTCGAAGGCGTCCGCGTCCCGCTTTTCCCGGATCAGCTGGGAGATGACCATATACGCGGATACGCAGGCCAACAGGAGGCAGCACACGCCGATGATGATCCGCAGAGGCGGTCTTTTGCCTGTTTTCCGGTTCATTCTCCGCCTCCTCCGGGCTTTTCTGTGCAGGGCGGCGGACAGGCGTATGCCTGTCCGCCGCCTTTTCGCGTCTGCTATTTCTTGATGCGCCGGCCCTTATTGCCGCCGTGCCCGTTCTGCCACGGCGTCGGCCAGAGCGCCGCGGCTGCTCCGACGATGCCGATGACCATCAGCACGATCCACAGCCCCATATGGCTGTCGTCGCCGGTCTTGGGCGTGTCGTCCGACGGGGTGGTGGGCTGGGGTGTCTCGCCAGGCCCCGGCGTCTCGTTGGGCCCGGGTGTCTCGCTGGGCCCGGGTGTCTCGCTGGGCCCGGGTGTCTCGCTGGGCCCGGGCGTCTCACTGGGTCCGGGCGTCTCGCTGGGCCCGGGGGTCTCGCTGGGCCCGGGGGTCTCGCTGGGCCCGGGCGTCTCACTGGGCCCGGGCGTCTCACTGGGCCCGGGCGTCTCACTGGGCCCCGGCGTCTCGCTGGGCCCCGGCGGCGGAGGCGGAGGCGGGTCGTTGGGCTTGTCGTTGACGAATTTCACCTCGTCCGTCTTGTCCGCCTCGATGGCTCCCTTACCGTCGTTTTTGGGGACGTCGCTATCGGTGACAGTGGTGGTGTAGCCGTTCTGGTTGGCCTCGGTCTCCGTCACCGTGTAGGTGACATCCGCCGGCAGGCCGGTGACGGTCACATTCTGGCCGTCGTGCAGGGTGAACGTCAGCTCGTTGCCCGTGATGGAGAGGCTCTCCTCGACAGCGGTTCCGTCGGCGTTGTGCTTTGTGATCGTCACATCATCTTGCCAGCCCTCCGCCGTACCGGCCGGGGCATCGAAGGTCACGGTGAAGTGGAAGTCTTTGTTCTTGTCTCCACCATCGCCGGTGACCGTCTTGGTCACGGTCAGGCTGCCCTGCGGATCCTTTTTGTTGGTGAAGTCAGCCCGCTCCGGGGTAGCTTTCTGGATCTTGCCGGATATGCTGCCATCCTCGCCCACTGTGCCGGTGCCGGTGACCGTGGTGGTGTAGCCCTTGCAGTCTTCCTCGGTCACCGTGTACTGGAGGCCGGCAGGCAGGCCGCTGGCGGTCTTGTTCTCCCCATGCTTCAGGGTGAACTTGGCCACGCCGTTCACGAAGGTCATGCCGCCATAGGTGCCGTTGATGCTGGTGTCGCTCAGCGTCACGGTGAAGTTGAACTCCCTGGTCGTGTCTCCGCCCTCGCCGGTGACCGTCTTGGTGACGGACAGATCGCCGGGGAGGATCTTGTGGTTGACAAAGCGGGCCTCGACCGCGGCGTCCTTCGGGATGGTTCCGGTGTCGCCGGTGTAGGAGGTGACATAGTCGTCAGCCTTGTAGTCGTCCTCGGTCACCGTGTACTCTGTGCCGATGGGCAGACCGGTGATCGTCACATCCTCGTTGTGCCTGAGGGTGAACGTCAGTTTGCCGTCCTCCCACGCGACCTTGTGTTTTTCAGAGTCGCGGGCGCTGAACGTCAGCTTCACGCTGCTTTGGTCGATCGTCTTCCCCTCCGGGGCGGTGAACTCCACGCTGAAGGTGAAGTCCTTATCCTGTTCGCCGCCCTCGCCGGTGACCGTCTTGGTCACCTTGAGGCTGCCGGGCTTCGGGTCTTCCGTGGTGACGGGTTTGTTGACAAAATCTGCCTTGGCCTCGCTGCCGCCGGGGATGATCCCACTGGCGGAGCCATCTTCGGGACTTTCGACGGTAAAGCCTTCCACCGGCATCTCTTCCACGGTATAGCCGATGCCCTTGGGCAGGCCGGTGGCGGTCAGGCTATTGCCGGCCGTCAGGTCGAACTCCGCTACGCCATTTGTAAAGTGCATGTCGCCATACTGGCCGGTGATGGAGCCGGCCGGGGTGCCGTCGGCAGCGGCGCCGGTCAGCGTCACCTTGAAGTGGAACTTCGCATCCCCCGCGTCGCCGGAGACCGTCTTGTGCACGGTCAGTTCCCCGTATTCGGACGAATCATTGATGTTGGTGAACTTCGCCTCGGCGGTGCCGCCGTCCGGGATCGTCCCGGTGGAACCGGTGGAGCCGGTGGTGTAGCCGTCCACGCCGGCCTCGGTCACCTCGTAAGTGACGTCCGCGGGCAGATTATCGGCGGTCATAGTCTGGCCGTGCTTCAGGGTGAATGTGGCCACGCCGTTGGTGAACTCCATATCACCGTGCGTGCCAGTGACGGTCGTGTCGCTCAACGTCACGGTGAAGGTGAACTCCTGGGTCGTGCTTCCGGCGGTGCCGTCGACCGTCTTGGTCACGGACAGGCTGCCGGTACCCTCGTCCCCGGGGGGCGACTCCTCTCCCTTGTCGTTGACGAACTCCGCGCTGGCGGTTTTTCCCGCCACGATCGTGCCGTCGGCAACGCCTTCCTCGGGCGTGGTGGTGTAGCCCTCGCAGGCTTCCTCGGTCACCTTGTAGGTGATGTCCTTGGGCAGGCCGGTGACTTCCAACCGTTGGCCGTGTTTCAGGGTGAACTCCAGCTCGTTGCCCTCGATGGTGAGGCCATCCGTGACATCGGTTCCGTCGGCGTCATACTTTGTGATCGTCACATCATCTTGCCAGCTTTCCGCCGTACCGTCCGGGACGGTAAACACCACGGTGAAGTTGAACGCCGTGGTCGAGTTGTCCTCGCCGGTGACCTCCTTGGTCACGATCAGGTCTCCCTTGTTCGAATCTGCCGTGGGATCCTTGTGGTTGTTAAAGACAGCCTCAGCTTTACCGACGTCGGGGATGGTTCCGGTTTCGCCGGAGGAGGTGGTGGTGTAGTCGTCCTCGTCGGCCTCAGTCTCGGTCACCGTGTAGGTGACGCCCGCGGGCAGATTCTCGGCGGTCATGGTCTGGCCGTGCTTCAGGGTGAACGTCAGATGATTGCCGTCCGTCCATGTGGCACTAGGCGTTTCCTCGATTCCATCGCCGCTGAACGTCACCTCCACGGCATTCTTCCAATCACCCATCTCCGACCCCGCCGGGACGGTGAACTCCACGGTAAAGGTGAAGCCCGTGTCCGAGCTTTCCTCGCCGGTGACCGTCTTGGTCACGGACAGGCTGCCCGTCTTCCTGGTGTTGGTGAACTCCGCTTTGGCCTCCTCGTCACTGGCGATGGTGCCGCTGGTGCCCTCGGACGTGGTGCTGTAGTGATCCTTGTTGGCCTCAAACTCGGTCACCGTGTACTCTGTGTCCGCGGGCAGACCCTCGGCGGTCATGGTCTCGCCGTGCTTCAGGGTAATCTCTGCCTCACCGTTGGTGAAGATCATATCGCCGTACTTGCCGTTGAGAGGTTTGCTCAGCGTCACCTTGAAGTGGAACGGCCTGGCCTTGTCCCCGCCCGGGCCGGCGACCGTCTTGGTCACGGTGAGGCTGCCGACCTTCGGCTCCGGCTTGTCTTTGCTGTTTTCAAAGGACGCGCTGGCGGCTTTTTCCGCCTCGATTTTGCCGGATATGCTGCCGTCCTCCACTGTGCCGCTGCCGGTGACCGTGGTGGTGTAGCCGTCCGCGTTGGCATCGGTCTCGGTCACGGTGTACCCTGTCTTCTCGGGCAGGCCTTCGATCTCCACAGACTCGTTGTGCTTCAGGGTGAACGTCAGGCTGTTGCCCGTGATGGTGGGGTTCTCCGTGACAGTGGTTCCGTCGGCGTTATACTTTGTGAGCGTCACACCTTTTTGCCAGTCCGCCGGTGCATCGGCCGGGGGGGTGAAGGTCACGGTAAAGGTGAAGTCCTTGGCCGTATCGCCCGCGCCGGACACCATCTTGGTGACGATCAGGTTCCCCTTGCCCGGCTTTGCGTTGCTAAAGGCAGCCGTAACCGTATCGCCGCCGGGGATAGTCCCCTCGTTGCCGGCGGGCGTGGTGATGTAGCCCTCTCCCGTGTAGTCGCCCTCGGTCACCGTGTAGGTGAGGTCCTTGGGCAGATCGGTGGCGGTCAGGCTCTCGCCGTGCTTCAGGTCGAACTCCGCCACGCCGTCCTTAAAGGTCATGTGACCGTAGGTGCCGTTGAAGCTTTCATCCACAGTTTCGCGGGTTTCGTCCGTGTAAATGGTCACCTTGAAGTGGAACTCCTTGGTCGTGTCCCCGTTCTTGCCGGTGACCGTCTTGCTCACGGTCAGATTGCCCTTGTCCGGCAGCGTAGTGTGCTTATCGTTGGTAAAGACCGCCGTGGCCGCGTCGGTTTCAGAGATGGTGCCGCTGGCGCTGGTGGGTGTGGTGATGTAGCCGTCCTGATTGGCCTCTGTCTCGGTCACCGTATACCCTGTGCCGTCGGGCAGACCGGTGATCTCCACAGACTCGTTGTGCCTCAGGGTGAACGTCAGCGTATGGTCGTCCGTCCATTTATTTTTGTGGTCTTTGGTCTCGCCACTGAAGTCCAGCTTTACGCTGCTATGGTCGATCATCTGCTCCTCCGGGGCGGTGAACACCACGGTGAAAGTCCAGTCTTTCTCCGTGTCCCCCTCGCCGGTGACCGTCTTGGAGACCGTCAGGCTGCGTGTCTTGGGACTCTGCCCCTTGCCGCGGTTGATGTACTGCAGCTCAGCGGCGGCATTCGTGGGGATGAAGCCCTCTTCATCGCCGTGGATCTCAGTGGTGTAGTCCTCGTATTTGTCCTCGGTCACATGGTAGGTGATGCCCGCCGGCAGGCCGCTTGCGGTCATGGTCTGGCCGTTCTTCAGGTCGAACGTCAGCGTATGGTCATCCGTCCACTCGACGCCGTAATCTGCGGTTTCATCCTCGGGGTCTGCGGTTTCATCCTTGGGGCTGAACGTGAGCGTTACCATTTTCTGATCCACCGGGGCGCTGAAGGTCACGGTGAAGTGGAACGCTTTGTCCGTGACGGCGCCGCTGACCGTCTTGGTCACCTTGAGATCACCGGTCTCCGCCGTGTCTTTGTTGTTGATAAATTCCACAGTGGCGGTTTTTTCCGCCTCGATCGTGCCGTCGGCAACGCCTGTCTCGGGCGTGGTGGTGTAGCCGCCCTTGTTGGCATCTGGCTCGGTCACCGTGTACCCTGTGTCCACGGGCAGCTCGCTGATCGTCACAGACTCGCCGTCCTTCAGGGTGAAGGTGAGCGTATTGCTGGCCCAACTGACGCTGTGTCCTTCCTCGGTTTTGTCGCTGAACGTCAGCTTTGCGGTGTTTTTCCAATCCACCGTCTCCCCCTCCGGGTCGGTGAACACCACCGTAAACATCCAGTTCTCGCTGCGATCACCGACGAGGCCAGTGACCGTCTTTTTCACGGTCAGGCTGCCGGTGTTGGCAGTGTTGGTGAAGGTGGGGACGTTCGTGCTTGCCACGCCGTCCGTGCCGTCCTTATATGTGACCGTCGCCTGGAGCGCGTCGCCCTCTCTGGTCACGGTCACCGTCACATGGTACTCCGTGTCGTCATACGTGACGTAGCCCGGGGCGCCCTCCGGCTTGACCTCCTGAATGGTGTAATAGTAGATCCCCGCCCTGGTGAATTTCACGGAGCCGAAGTTCACCCAGTTGCTGCCGTCATTGGTCACGGTGAGTGGGCTGGACGTGCCGTCCGGCATGGGGGAAGTGCCCGTCACGCCATCGACGGTGGACTCGCCCGGGGTCAGGGTAAAGCTGAACTGCCCCGCCCTCAGCGTGGCGCCCGTCAGCACCTTCCGCGCCTGCAGGGGGACGCTGATCTCGCCGGTCTTATACTCGTTGGTGAAGGCGAGACCGCCCGCACCCGGCTCCGCGCCGTCTTTGGTCACGGTCGCCTCCGCTTTCAGCGGCCAGGTGTTCGTGTCGCTGTTGTACTCCTCCTTTGTTACGACAACAGTGACCGTATAGACCCGGTCGTCGTAGGAAATGCCCGGCTGGCCGTCGGCCTTCTCCCGCACGGTGTACTTGTAGGTGCCCGCCTGTGTAAAGGCACGTTCCGCGCCGAAGAGCTCCACCGTGGCGATTCCCTCGGCTGTGGGTGTTCCGTTTTTGACCTCCAGAGGTTCGCCGTGCAGCGGGTCGGAGTCCTTGTCATTGCCGGCGTCGGGCGTCACCACGAAGGTGAACTTGCCGGCCTCCAGCGTGCCGCCCTTCAACGTCTTGGTGAGTTCCACATTGACGGTGGCCTCCCCGACCGTGGGCATGGTGTTGGTGTATTCCACCTTCGCCTCACCCGTGCTGCCGAGGTCGCCGGAGACGGTGTAGCCGCCTTCCGTTGCAGTGCCTTCCTTCGTGACCGTACCGACGGTGACAGTCGCCGTGGTGCTGTACTCGCCGGACTCCTCCGTGACGGTGTACTTCGTGCCCAGAGGCAGGCCGGAGATCGTCACGGACTCGCCGTCCCTGAGGGTGAAGGTCAGCTCATTGCCCTTCCAACCGTAGTTGTGGTTCGCGGTTTCGTCGCTGAAGACCAGTTCCACGCCGCTCCAGTTGACCGACACCCCGGCCGGGGCGGTGAACTCCACCTTGAAGCGGAAGTCCGTCCCCACGGCCTCGTCGCCGCCCTCGACCGCCTTGGAGACAATCTTGGAGACAGTCAGGCAGCCGATCTTGGGCTCAAGCACCTCGCCGAAGTCGTTCACAAACTCGACGTTGTCCATTTCACCCGCCGTGCCAATGGCACCCTTGCCGTCGTTAAAGGGGTCGTCGCTGTCGGTAACGGTGGCGGTAAAGTAGCCTCCCGTGTAGTCCTCGGTCACGGTATAGCTGGTATTCACGGGCAGGTTGGTGATCTCCACAGACTCGCCGTGCTTCAGGGTGAACGTCAGCATATTGCCGTCCCACGTGACGACGTGCTCCGTGGATTCACGGACGCTGAACTTCAGTTCCGCGATCTTTTCCCAATTCACCGAGTCCTCATCCGGGGCGGTGAAGGCCACGGTGAAGCTCCAGTCCTTGTTGGGATCGTCGGCGTTGCCGGTGACCGTCTTGGTGACCTTCAGGCCGCCCGTTTCCGGCTTACCCTTGTAGTTGAAGAACTCCTCGCTGGCCTTGTCGCCCGCCGGGATGATCCCGGTGGCGCCGTCAGCCGGCGTAGTGGTGTAGCCCTCCGCCGTGTAGTCGTCCTCGGTCACGGTGTACTTGATCCCCGCGGGCAGGCCGGTAGCGGTGGTGGTCTTGGGATCCTTGCCGTTCAGCTGGAAGGTGGCCACACCGTCTTTAAAGGTCATGTCGCCGAATTTGCCGTTGATGCTGGTATCCTCCAGGGTCACGGTGAAGTTCCAGTGCCGCTCGGTGTCCGCGCCCTCGCCGGAGACCGTCTTGGTCACGGTCAGGCCGCCGGTCTTCCGCTCGTTGGTGAACACGATGTTCACGGCGGCGGTGGCGCCCTCGGTCACGGTAACCTTCACGCCGTTCTCTACCGTTTCCCCGCCTTCCGCCGTCATTTTGTACTTATCGCCGTCCAGACCCGTCTCGGTCACGGTGACGACAGTCCCCTCCGGCAGGTCATTGAACAGAACCGTTCCGCCGGCGGGCAGGGTGATGTCGCCCTTGCCGTTTTCAATGGTGTCGCTCACCGTGCCGGTGTACTTGACCTCGGGGATAGGATCTGTCCCCTCCGGGAATTCCAACTCCACGTGGAAGGTAAACTCGTCCTTGGTGGACAGGTTCACGCCGGTGACCTTCTTGGTGATCTGCACGTCGCCAAAGCCGGGCTTGGTTTCATGCTGCTTGGTGTTCTCGAAGGAGACCACCGTCACATTGCCGCCCTCGTTGGTCAGCGTGCCGGACGTAGAGTACCCCTCCGCGCCGTCTACGGTGGTGTCATAACCGCTCCGCGAATCCGCCGTCTCGGTAACGGTATACGTCGTCCCGTTGGGCAGGCCGGTGATGGTGATGGACTGGTTGTGCTTGAGCGTGATGTCGCCGCCGTCCTTGATCTTCACATTGCCGTCCGCGTCGACCTCGACTGTGCCCCTCTCGATCTCCTCCGCGCCGGGGCCGGTCAGGGTATAAGGATAAGACCCCGCCAACGTAACGTCCTTCGGCGGCGTGAGTTCAAGAGTAAATGTAAATTCCGTCTTGGGATCTTCCTCGCCGAGGACGGCCTTTTTGATGGTCAGATCGACCGGCGCCAGATCCTTTTTGTTGGTGAACTCTACAGCGACGGTTTTGGTTTCGTCCGCCTCGATCTTGCCGGTGACAGAGTGTTTCTCTTCATTTACTTCGTTACCCTCGTTGGGGGTCACCTTCACCGTCACAGTGTGTTCCCCGGGGTTCTCCTCGGTGACGGTGTAGTCGACGCCCTCGGGCAGGCCCTTGATGGTGATGGACTCGCCATCCCTCAAATACACTCTGGCCTGGCCGCCCGTGAAGGTAATAATTTTGTTGCCCTCAGCGTCGAGAGCGAGGCTGTCATTGTCCTTGTCCTCCACTTTGCCTTCGTAGGGGTACGCCCCGTCCAGCGGGCCGAAGGTCTCCAACGCGCCCTCCAGCTCGATGCGGAAGGCGAAATAGGCAGTCTTGTCCCCGCCGGTGCCTTCGACCTTCTTGGAGATCTTGAGAGCGCCGGTATTGAGCACGGGGTTGGGGATGATCTCGGTGAGAACCTTGGCGTCGTCGTCGATCCGGACGCCGCCCTGGTTCAGGATCTTGTCGTCAGTCTCGTCGCCGGGCTCGTCTGTCTTGAACGCGCCGTTTCCGTCATAGGTGTGCTTTTCAAAGGCTTTCGAGTTCACCGCGACGGAGAAGGTCACCTTCCCTTCGTAATTGGCGGGGACATCCTCCAGCGTCCAGGTGATCTGGTGCGGGGTATACTCGATCTTGACGTTGACCGTCTGCTCGCCGATAGTGACGGTGCCCTCTTTCGGCCCAACGTCGTCCTTAGTGAGCGTCACTTCGCCAAAAGCGGCGTTTTCGAAGTCCACGCCGGGATCCAGGACGTCGGTGACCGTCACCTTGGCGGCGGCAGACTGGTAGTTGCGCCAGGAGATCTCATAGTCCACCTGCTGGCCCACCGTGAGGCGTTCTCCCTTGCCGGGGTTGGTCTCCTCCTTCTCCACCTCGGGGGTGGGGTTCTCCACGGTCTTGGTCTGCTGCACCGCGTCGCCGTTGATCTTCACAAAGGCGGTGTTGTCCACATAGCCCGCCGCGGCGGCGGTGCTCAGCACCTCCACCGTCAGGGTCACCACGCCGGAGGCCCCGGCGGGCTGGAAGCCCAGGTTCCAGACGACCTGGTAGTCCTCCCCGTTGGTGTACTGGATGACGGGACGCTTGCTCTCAGGCTCGGTGCTGTCAACATTGACTTGCACGGTAGAATCCGTACCCGCGGGCTTGGCGTCGCCGGTGGTGGGCACAAGGTTCGTCAAATCCGCCTTCTGAGCGCCCGTGTAGCCGGTGGAGGTATTGAGCGGTTCTCCCTTGCTGTCCAGGGTCTTCGTGGGGTCAAACTCCGCGCTGATGATCTTCACGTTGGCATCCAGCGGGTCGGTGATGGTGACCAGCGCCGGCTCGGTCTTATAGTTCCGCCAGGTGATCTTGTAGGTGATCTTGTCACCCACGTACACTAGCGGGCCGACCTCGGTGTTCTCGGCCCCATCCTTGGGGACAAAGTTGCCATCGGTCAGAGTTTCGGGGTCGCCGCCAGCCGCGCGGTCGATCTTGGTCTCGTCCTTGTCCGGTTTGCCCACGGGGTTGACCACGGTGTTGGTGTAATAGGCGTTGTCCGCCACCCGGACGGTGGCACGGTCCCGCACCAGATGGTCAGGATCGGCGGAAACGGGCTTGTCGGCCACGCCGTCGCCGTCGTAGTCCCACCACTCCGCCGCGTTCTCCTTCACCTTCACGGTGAGGGTCACGCTGCCGTGTTCGTCGGGGGCCCGTTCGCCCAGATCCCAGATCACCACATGGCCGGAGTCCACCGTGACCGGTTTTTTGGGATCGGTGTAGATCGTGGCAAGGTACGCGTTCGCCTCGTTTATGCCTCCGAAGTACTTATACTCTCCCAAGTACTCATACTCTCCCACTTCGGTGGTGGCTTCGACGAACTCCACGCCGGCGTCCAGCGGGTCGATGATGACCACCCGGGCCTTGCTGCCGGTATCGTTGGACCAGTCGATCGTGTAGGTGATGGTGTCGCCCGCCTGGACGCCGGGCTGGGTGCCGGTGCCGTTGCCGCTGATCCTGTCCTCGTCGCCGTTGATGGCGGTCTCCCGCTTGTCGGCCTTCTTGGTGTTGACGAAGTTGGCGGACTCCTCAAAGGTGCCGGTGTTGCCGAACACGGAGTACACGCCGGTGTAATCGGTGTTGGACTTCATATCCGGCATGGACGTTTCCGCGTCCTTCTGCTGCTCGTCCTTCACGCCGAAGTGGACCGTGGGGCTGGTGATGTAGCGGCCTATGTTCCGGATATAGCCGGAACCCTCGCCCTGGTAGTGCGCGTCAAGAAGTTCGCCGCCTTTGAAGAAGTAGTGCCGGACCTGGCCGCCGCCGATGTCCTCGTCGCAGCCGCCATCCTCCAGGGACTTGCAGTTGGGGTTGTCCTGGACGCGATGTGTCTGCTCTGTGTTCTCGCTCGTTGTGCCGTTCCACAGATAGAACGGCGACGTCCCGTTCTTTCCAGCCGCAAGGAAGCCGGCCGGCTGGTGGTGGTTGTCGCCTTGCGCGGCCGCGTCCATGGTGGAATAGGCTTCCCACACAACGGCGTTGGTGTGGTGGAACGGCTCGTAATGGAGATAGTCGTCCTTATTCGCCGTTCCGTCCTGATCCACCGCCCACGTCAGGCCCTTTTCGGTCTTGTAGCTATCGTAGGCATTCGGATACACGTCGCCGCCGTACTCGCCGTAGGTCGTGCCCTCGTTATAATAGACGGGGATGCTCTGGGCGCCGGGGCGGTAGGTGCTGTCGGAGCCCACCTGCTGGACGTGGCTCACTTCTTTCAGGGAATAGCCCTCGTCCAGCTGCCGGTCGGTCAGCTTCTCGGTGACCCGGTACACGGAGGCGGAGGGGATGCCGCTGAACAGCAGCGCCTCGCCGTGCTTCAGGGTGAACTCGGCGGTGTTCTTCGCGATGGTTCCTTTGTCCGCATTATTTCTGCCAGCCGGATCATTATCGAAATAATCCGGGCGGTCGCCGCTGGGGATGATCTGATCGTAGAGGTCGCCCTCGGTCAGCTTTTTGCTGCTGCTCTCGTCAATGGCGCCCGACTCATTAAACTTAACATCCTTATAGCCGAAATACACATCCTTCGTCCAGTAGGCGCTGCTGGTGAGGTAGTCCGAGGTAATGGCGATCTCGGTGGTGTCGGCGCCGCTGACGTTGGGATCGATGGTCAGCAGCTCAAAGTTGGTTTTCACTATTCCACCGTAGTTTGTGGCGTCAAAGCTTCCTGCGTTGACCGGATCAAGAGGCCCTCCTTCGGCGTTCTGCCATTTGCTGGTATAGTCATCCACGGACACCAGCCACACCGTGGCGGCATAGAACGTGCCCTCGTTGTCGCCTGTACCTTCGCTTATAACGTCTGCCTTATCAACCGTACCGTTCGTGTCCACCGCATCGTTGTGGTAGACGCGGAAGCCCGCTTCGGAAGCGCCGAAACCTTCCGCGTTTCCCGACCGGTTTTTGCCGATGTAGACATAGTAAGGGTCGGTACACGGGGCGTTGCTATCGGCATAGACGTACCCCGTGCCATCAGGATTGGGGACCACGCGCTTGCCGTCCCCGTCCACCACGGCCTTCTGGCCGTCCTGGGTCTGGAGGAACAGCTGGCTGTCCAGCTCCAGATCGATATAGTGGAACTGACGCTGCCAGCTCTGCGTGGCCTGGTTCCAGTGGATCACCACGGCGCTCTGTTTGCCCTCCATGCCCTGGATGTAGACCTGGTAGTTGAACTCCTCCTTGGCGTCGTTCTCGTCGATCTCCTGGTCCAGCGGGGGATCGATCAGCTTCGTCACCAGCAGGGTGGTGTCGTTCACCCACAGCCGGCCGTTGTTGCCCAGGTACACGTTCACGATGATGCCGTTGTCCCCGGTCCCGGCCGTGCCGCCGGCCTCCTCCTCGGTCCTGGACGCCGCGCTGATGGTGGGCATGTAGTAGTTGTTGGCGGTGCGGGTGACGTTGTTCGTAAAGAAGCCCCACTTCAGGCCCTTGTCCTCGGTCTCCTGCTTGTACTGCTCTTCGCCGTAGTACTTTTGAATATCGCCGCCTTGATTATAGGTGCCGCCCTTGTTCTTGACGTTCTGGGCCAGATCGCCCACGCGCAGCCCGCCGGGCTTGGCGCAAAGCACCCAATTGCCGCCGCTCAGGACATTTTCGTGCTGTGTAGTCCAGCTTTCGTCGTAGCCCGTCAACCCTTCGATTGCAGCCTTATACTTATCCTCACTGGGTACTTCCTTCTCGCCCTTCTTGTAGCCCACATAATAGCCGCTCGAATCCAGGGGCCAGCCGATGGAGTTCCGGCCACGGCTGCTGTCCTTGGTATCAGTGTAGGACAGATACGGGTAGTCGGGATACTTGCCGCTCAGGTCGTGCCAGCACAGCATGTCGCCGTTGGCGATGTGGGCCGACTCGTAGGCCGAGCCGAACTCGCTGCTCTTCCGGGTGATGACAAACTGCGTCCAGGTGGCGTTCTCACCGTCCAGGTTGTAGTACTCGATGGCCAGGTAGAAATAGTCGCTGGAGGGGAACGGATCGACGAGTCCCGAGCCGTCAGCGGGTCTGTCCACATTGGTCAGGCGGTCCGCTTCCAGCAGGACGATATCGCCCTCCACGGGTTTCTCTTTCGTTTCCAGCACGGCTGTGATCTGTTCGCTGGTGACGGCCTTCTCAGTGCTGCTGGTGCCGATTTTATCCTTCTTTACCTCTTCCAGCAGCCTGCCGCCGAAGTTGGCGGAGATCCCGTCGTGCATTTCCACTTTTTGCCACTTGCCGCCCGTGAATTGATAGGCCGTGCTGTACAGCGGCAGGGCCTTCTCAAACATATAGTACCGGTTGGCGGTGCTGGGCGCAAAGGAGGTCACCGGGTCGCCGAAGGTGTAGTCGGTGCTGGTGGTGGCGTAGTCGCCGTAGCGGTTCAGGGGATTGTACCAGTTGGAGAAAAATTCCAGGTTCCCCTGGTCGATGCCCCGGGCGCCTGCCGCCGCCGGCGTGGTGATCTTGTTGCGCAGGATGTACTCCGGGCTGATGCCCCCGGCGATGTTGATGCGGTTGCTGTTCTCCAGCACCTCGTCGCTGACGCCTACGGTGTAGAACACACGCAGGGGGAAGCTGGCTTTATAGGCGTCGCCGGCCTCAGCGGTCAGGTTGGTTTTGTACGCCCAATGGTCGGCGTCTTCCTCCGTCTTGCCCAGGTTGATGGACATGGTGCGCAGGGGCAGCATGTTCACCGGGATGTTGATCCACAGGGCCTCGTCATAGTTGGTGTCGGTCTTGGAACTGCCCAGGCTGGCGCTGTAATCGCCGCTGTCCTCCACCCAGATGCGCAGGTCGGACAGGGCGTACACGCCGGGGTCACCCGCTTTGAGCTCCAGATCTCCTTCCTTATCTCCCGCGGAAAGGTAGGCGGGGTTCATGTGGAGCGCGTCGCGCTCTTCCTGGCCTTTATCGATTCGGTAGAAGGTGTAGGTGGTGTGCCGCATCTTGTCAAGCGCGGTGCTTTGCTCGGGATTTGGGATTTCATTATTAATATCATTCAGCGTGGGCACGTATTTCGACGCGTTGGAATAGCTGACGCGGTAGACCCAGCCGTTGGCCCAGGCATCCGCAGCGCTGTCACAACCGCTGGGAAGCTTATCAGGGGCTCCTGCGTAGTCCACGCCGTCGTTGCTGTTGTCGGTGGGCTCGCCCTTGTACCAGCCCTCGTCGAGGGGTTGCGTAGCATAGCCCTTGTTCTCCTGGTACTGGTGGTTCCACTGGTAGTCGTACACGGCGGTCTTGGTGAGATCATACAGCTTGCCGAACAGGGTCAGGTTCTTGACGTCCTTCACGTCCATGTACTTGCCCACCGGGTCCACGTAGGTGACGGCGTCGCCCACGCCCAGGTCGTTGGTGCCGCCTACGGGGGCGAACAGGTGCTCCGTGATGGAGTCGATGATCTCTACGAAGGTGCCGGCCAGGTCCTGCGCCGAGGCATTTGCGGTCGAGGGATAGTAGGCAAAATTGTTGTACGCGATGTTCTTCATCACGTCAGCTACGTTCAGGCCGTAGGGGTTTGTGTCTGTCTCATCACTCGCACTAAGAGCCGGGAATTTGACATCCTGCCGCTCTTTGAGGAGATAGCCGTCGCTATGACCCCAGGGGTTTATGTACGTGCCTTTAATCCACTTGTCCGAATCAGCCGGCTGCCGATTCTCATCCTCATCCAGGACATCTTGATCCTTACCGTCTACTTTCTTTGTTTCACGTTTTAGTATCCCCTTGGCCGAGTTCCAGGACTGGTAGTTTAACTCAATCTTGTGGCTCCCGCTCTGCCATCTATTCAGCTCCTGCGCCGCCGTCACGATGCCCTGGATGAGCATCTCACCCACGGACCAGTCGGGATAGACGGTCTTTCCCGTAACATCGGCATCTTTTTCGGCGTCGGCGGCTATCGCAGCTGCCAGTTGGCCTTTGTCCAACCCATCAATGTAGCCCTTGTCGACCAGCCAGCCGATATCTACCTTCCCATCTTTATAGAAGTAATCCGCGGGGTCCATGGTGGGGGCGTTGCTGTTGATGCCATACTCCCACTTATCGGGCAGTTCGTTTTTTGGCTCCGGATTTGAAGAAGCGCTTTTTGCGTCCGCTGCCGCAGTGCCCGGCATGGTTTCGAGGTCTATCATATCCACCGAGATGGTGTAGATGTTCCAGTGGTCCGCCACGTTATAGGCGCGCTTCACCGCCTCCTTGTAGTAGGCGGTGGTCATCAGGGTGCCCAGCAGCATGGAGGCGACGGAGTCGCTGTAGGTCCTCGCCACTGCTTTCATATGATCCAGCATCGTGCCCGTGGGAGTCGTCAATTTCTTTTCAGCGGCTGTTATGTCCTCGTACCATGCGGCGGACTGATACTTCCCAGAACTCCCCTTTTCCATCTCGACGAACATATCCCAGAAATTGCCTATTTCTTTAGCGTTTTTTCCGGTGGCCCCGGTGAAGGACCGCAGTCTGTTTCCGGTGTCGTTGACAAAGCCCCGGGCTGTGGGCTCGCCGCTCTTTTCATCAAAGTCCGGCTTGATATAGTTCCCCGTCAGCATATCGGTGGCCTGGCCGTCGGTCAGCATCACCAGGGAGGGGACGCACTGATAGGTCTGGTTGCCCACCGTCTCGGTCTTCTCGGCGTTCAGCAACTCCTGCATGCCCACATAGTAACCGGCCTGGATGTCGGTGGTGCCGTTCTGGTAGGCGGTGTATGTATTATCGTTGCAGTTGTTCCAGCCGCTCCAGCTCTCGGCTTTATACCAGTCGTGCCCGGGATTGTCTCCGGGGTTTGCGCTACCATCTTTGTTGGATTGTTTCAACTGGCAGATCTCGTTGTTTACGAACACCCAGCCGCCGCTATACGCCTTTTGTTTGATGCCCGGGTTATTTGTCGTGTCATCAGCAGAAGGACTAGCGCCAGTATGCAGAGGGGTTTCTCCATTGATTTCTCCAGTACCTTTCCACCCGGCGGTGAGGTAGGGGGTATACTCCCCACCATCTTTCTTAGGCTCGTAGTGCTTCATGGGCAGGATGGTCACGGCGGTGCTGTTGCCGTGGTAGGGGTGGGTACTGTTGGTTTCATTGATATCGTTGTTTGCCCCGTCGCCGAACAGCACCACGGAGACCTCATTGTAAACGCTGGCCTCCATCAGCGTGTCGATGGCCCGGTCGATGGCCTCGACGGTCAGGGCGATCCGCTGCAGCTTCCACAGATCTTCGTCGGACTTATACTCGGTTTTTTCGCCGGTTCCGTCATTCGTCGTTACTTTTCCGGTGGAGTTGCTGTTATACATGGACCCGGAGTTATCGAACACGATGACGGCCCGGACGGGGGGCACGCCGATGACCTCCAGGCTGGAGCCCAGCGCGGAATAGACGTGCAGGAAGTCGTCGTTGAGCGAGACCGTGCCCTCCACGCCGTCAAGGTCTTTCGTCAGAGACAGAACGCCGTTGGTCGTGTCGTTGCCCTCGGCCCACAGCCCGCTTCTGCCGCCCGCATCTTTATAGCCCAGGGCGAACACGGACTTATCCGACCACAGACGCCCGGCGTTGCGGGTGTTTGTGGAGAAATCCAGCATCTGTTGATAGGTATCCATGGTGCTGGGGTCGGCCTGCCGATCGACGCCGGCGGTGGGTCCCCCTGTGGACGCCGCGTGGGCGGTGGGGAGGAGCAGGTGCAGCCCCTCGCACAGCGAGAGCACCAGGCAGGCGCACAGCAGGGCAGCCGCAAGCCTGCGCGGCAGGGAATTCTTTTTGACAGATCTCATGATTGGTCACTCCTGACAAATGGTAGTTCACGGTTCCGATCCGGGCGGCGCACAGCGCCTCCGGAAAGGGGGAAAGCCTCATGGGCGGTATGGTCGCAGAGTTCGCCCCTCTGCGTCCAATTACCCAAGCCTAATTTTATGTAAAGTATAGCATTTGGGTCAACCGGGTGCAATAGTTTTGTGCGTCATTTTCATAAAATTTGTGCAAGTGCGGAGTGCGCCCGCCGGAAAGCGGGCCGTTCCCTGTAAAAATTGACTGCGATTCCCAATCAATCGCAGTCATACGCGCAGTCGAGGCCTCCGGCAGGGCGTTATAATGCTATTAGAAACGTCAAAAAAATATGATGGGAGGCATACGGTATGGCGAGGAAAGGTGAAAATATCTTCAAACGCGGGGATGGACGCTGGGAGGCCCGCTATATCAAGGGTCGCGAACTCTCCGGTAAGATCAGATACGGATTCTGCTACGGCAAAACCTACAAAGAGGCAAAGGAAAAGGTCACGCTCTGTAAGGCGGCCATGCTGTCGGGTGCGCCCTTGCCTGAGCCGGGCAGCCGCCGCCGGCTCGCCGCTTTCTGCCGGGAGTGGATGGAGCTGGAGAAAGGGAAGGTGAAGGGATCCACTTATGTCAAATACGACACGATCCTGGCAAAGCACATTCTGCCCGGCCTGGGCGGCTGCTTTCTGCCGGGGATCACCACCCGGCAGGTGGAGCAGTTCAAACAGGGGCTGCTGGACAAAGGCCTTTCCGCAAAGACGGTGCGGGATGTCCTCACGGTGCTGCGCACGGTTTTGAAATACGCCGGGGCGCAGTTCCCCGGCGGGCTTCCCGCCGTTGAGATCACCTACCCCAAGGAGCCGAAAAAGGAGGCCCGCGTCCTGGATCCGGAGGAACAGCGGCGCTTTGCGGCCTATCTCCGGGCGGACATGGACGAGTGCAAATTTGGCATCCTGCTGGCGCTGCTCACGGGAATCCGTCTCGGGGAGCTGTGCGCCCTGAGATGGGAGAACGTCTCGCTGAAAAACAGGACGATCCATGTGTGCGCAACGATGCAGCGGCTTCGAAATTATGAAAACACGGGAGGCGGGAAAACGAAAGTAGTGATCAGCAGCCCCAAGAGCGACACCTCGGTTCGGACGATCCCGCTCACCGAGAACGCGGTCAGGCTCTGCGGACGGTACGATCCGCACTGCCCGACCGCCTTTCTTTTGGCCGGCACAGAGCGGTTCATGGAGCCACGAGAGGTGCAAAAGCGGCTGGCCAAATACACCCGGGAGTGCGGCTTGGAGAGGGTCCATTTCCACACGCTCCGCCACACTTTCGCCACCCGCTGTGTGGAGGCGGGCTTTGAAATCAAAAGCCTCAGCGAGATCTTGGGCCACGCTGACACCTCCATCACGCTGAACCGCTATGTCCACTCCTCTATGGAGCTGAAACGCGAGAATATGGACAAGCTGGCGGCGGTGGGCCTGTGAGATATTCGCAGTCAGGTTTTTTAGTCAGCGTTCAGCGATCCTGACGGCAAACCGGGCCGGACCGGCGGAAATCGGGCCAGATGGCGCAGAGGGGCAAACTCTGCGACCGTCAAGTTATGCCGTTATGGCTGCAAATGCGAAAAAAGAGAGCTTTCCGGCTGACGGAAAACTCTCGTTCATGTTTTATGCAGGGAAGTTTTTGCACGACCCTCTTACCGTGGCTGACCGCATTTTGGCGACTGAAACCGTATTTGACCACATAACCGGCCACAGACGGAGCTGGAAACAACGGAGAACCTGTTTTCAAAAAGTGCCGGAAAAGAATTGTTTTGGAGCGGAAACAACTAAAAATGCCAGGAAATTATCACAAATAACCGGCTTTTCGTGTTGGTAAGGATGAGGTCGGCAGTTCGAATCTGCCCAGCAGCTCCACAAAAACCGCCGTTTTCGCAAGAAAACGGCGGTTTTTCTAACTTGTTGTTGAGGGGTCACACTGTGGGCCGCTTTTCGGTGAGCTGGGCGGCCAGCACCTGGAGCAGCCGATCCAGGTCGATGGGCTTGGCCACGTGGTCGTTCATGCCGCTCTGGAGGGCCATCTTCCGATCCTCCTCGAAGGCGTTGGCGGTCATGGCCACGATGGGGACGGAGTTGAGGCCGGGGTCATCCAGGGCGCGGATGGCCCGGGCGGCGTCGTACCCGTTCATCACGGGCATCTGCACGTCCATGAGCACCAGGGCGTAGTAGCCGGGGGCGGAGTTTTTCATCATGTCCACGGCGATGGCGCCGTTGACGGCGGTCTCCACCAGGAAGCCGCTCTCCTCCAGCAGCTCCTGGGCGATTTCCCGGTTGAGCTCGTTGTCCTCTACCAGCAGCAGGCGGCTGCCGTGGAGGCTGGACACCGGGTCGGGCTTGGGGGCGGGGGAGGGGAGATCCACCGTCCCCAGGGCGGTGATGAGGGTGTCCCGCAGCTCGGAGAGGAAGATGGGCTTGTTGCAGAAGGCGGTGACGCCGGCCTGCCGGGCCTCCTCCTCGATGGCGGTCCAGTCGTAGGCGGAGAGGATGATGATGGGCACGTGCTGTCCCACGATGGCGCGGATCTGCCGGGCCACCTCCAGGCCGCTCAGGTCGGGCAGCAGCCAGTCGATGATGTAGGCGTAGAACTCGTCGCCCATCTCCACGGCCTGTTTGGCCCGGAGGACGGCCTCGTGGCCGTGCATGGTCCACTCGGCCCGCATGCCGATCTGGGCGAGCATTTTGGACACGCTGTCGCAGGTGGCGAAGCTGTCGTCCACCACCAGGCCCCGAACCCCGGCCAGCTCCCGGATGGCGATCTCCCGCTCGCTGCCGTCCTGGAGGCGGAACTCAAAGTTGATGATAAATTCCGTGCCCTTGCCCTGCTCGGTCTCCAACTCGATGGTGCCGCCCATGGTATCCACGATGCTCTTGGTGATGGCCATGCCCAGGCCGGTGCCCTGGATGCCGCTGACGGTGGAGTTGCGCTCCCGCTCGAAGGGCTCGAAGATATGCTCGGCAAACTCGGGGCTCATGCCGATGCCGGTGTCCTTCACCCGGATCTCATAGTGGCCGTATCCCTTGAGGACGGCGGGCTTCTGCTGAACCGTCAGGGAGACGGAGCCGCCGGCGGGGGTGAATTTGATGGCGTTGGACAGCAGGTTCAGCAGCACCTGGTTCACATGGAGCTTGTCGCAGTAGATGTTCTCGTCCATCACGTCCAGGGTGTCCATGTAGAAGCTCAGCTGCTTGGCCTGCATCTGGCTCTGGATGATGTTGCGCATATCCCGGAAGATGTCGGACAGGGAGCAGGGCTTCTCGTCGATGTTGAGCTTGCCCGACTCGATGCGGCTCATGTCCAGCACGTCGTTGATGAGGGAGAGCAGGTGGTTGCCGGAGGACATGATCTTGGCCAGATACTCCTGAACCTTGGGCTTGCTGTCGATGTTGGCCTCCGCCAGGGTGGTGAAGCCGATGATGGCGTTCATGGGGGTGCGGATATCGTGGGACATATTGCTGAGGAAGGTGCTCTTGGCCCGCTCGGCGGCCTCCGCCTTTTTCAGCTTTTCCTCCAGCACGGCCCGCTCCACCGCCTGGGCCATGACCCGCCGGGACTGCCGGTGGATGACGATGTAGTATACGATGACCGTGAGCGCCATGAGCGCGCCCACCACGAAACAGATGGTTCGCACCGTGTACACGCTGGCGAAGGCCTCACGCTCCGGCACGGAGACGTTGATGGACCACTGGTTGATGCCCGCCGGGGCGTAGTACATATACTCCCAGCCACCGGTGCTTTTGGTGCGGTAGATCACATAGCCGGTGCCAAGGTTCATCAAATCGTCGGCGTACTCGCTCCAGCCTTTGTCCCCCCTGACCTCCCGGTCAGGGGTGTTGAAGTCTTTGACATTGCCCAGCTCCGTGTGGGTGGGGTAGGTGTCCAGGATGAAGTCGCCGGTTCGGGTGTCGATGATGTACACGCTGGCGGAGGCGTTGTAGAGGTTGTCGATGTTCAGGGTGTCGGGCAGCTCGTCCAGCCGGGTGACGCCGTAGAGCAGGGCGGCGGTCTGCCCGTCCTGGACGATGGGCACGAAGTGCCGCAGCATGGGCACCGAGCCGTTCAGGCTATACACCCGGTCGGAGATATGTTCTCCCAGGGGGGCCTCCGCGGCGAAGGACAGGCCGCTGTCTTCCGAGGCGTCGGTGATGCCGCCGTCGGGGGTGATGACCTGGTCGTCGGGCATGAGAACCCGGATCTTCATGGTCTCCAGCAGGGGGGTCACCTGCTCCATGATCTCCCGGGTGGCGTCGATGTCGAAGTTGTTGGCGGAGGAGATGATGTCCGCCGTGGCGTTGAGGATGCGGCTGTCCTGCTCCAGCTTGGCGGCGACCTCGCTGATGACGGTGTTGACCCCCTCCTCCATCCGGCCCAGGGAGCGCTCCCGGAGGTTGGCGCTGATGAGGAAGAACTCCGCCACGAACAGGATCACGATGATGACGATCAGCACCACCGTGACGGTGATGCTCCCCTGGCGGGGCGTGTGCTTTTTCATGCTGTCTCCACCTTTCGCAGTGGTATCTGTCTTGGCCGTCACAGGGAGGCGCGGAGGGCCTCGATGGCCTCTACGGTGCGCCGGTAGTCCTCTTTCACCTTGACCAGCAGTCCGTCGGCCTCCGGCTTTTTGCCGCCCCGCAGGGCCTCGGTGAGATCGTGGCTGGACTGGCCCAGGGCGGTGAAGCTCAGGTTCTGGCACATCCCCTTGATGGTGTGGGATGCCCGGAAGGCGTCCTCCCAGTTCCCCTGCGCAAAGGAATCGCACAGCAGATCGAAGCTGCCGTCCTCCGGGAACTTGAGCACGAATTTCTGAACCATCCGCTCGCTGCGGAGCCTCGCCAGGACGTCGTCCAGATCCCCGCCCAGGGCGGTGTAGCACTCTTTCAGTGTCATGATAAGCTCTCCCCTCGTATCAGGATTCCGTCTCCGGCCCGCCGGCGGAGGGAGTGCTGAGTGTGCCGGTCATGGTCGGATCATAGAAGATGTACTGATTTTTTCCGGACTGCTTCGCCTTGTACAGGGCAAGGTCGGCCGCCCGGTAGAGCGCGTCGTAGGAGAGGCCCACCATCTCGCCCAGGGCCACGCCCATGGAAATTGTGACCCGGCACCCCTTGTACTCGAAGCACAGGCTGTGCCAGATACGATCGATGGTCTTTTCAATGTCGGTATTGTACTCCAGGAAGAGGAAGAACTCCTCGCCGCCGGCGCGGCAGCAGATGTCGGACCGGCGGACGCTGCTCTTCATGCGGCGGCCCAGCTCCTGGAGGATCTCGTCGCCGAAGATGTGGCCGTACCGGTCGTTGATCTTCTTGAAGTCGTCGATGTCCAGCTCCGCCAGGGCAAAATGGCTGCCCGGGTCGTTCTCCGTCCTGAGTTCGATCTGCTCTTTGGCGCTGGCCCGGTTCAAAAGCCCGGTCAGCGGATCCCGGGAGGCCTTCTGCTCCAGCTCCTGCATTTTCTGGTGGGTGTCGTGGATATCCACCACAGTGCCCAGCGCCCCTTCAAACACGGGCTCGATATCGTCGGACCAGAGGGACCGGGTGACCACCCGGTGCCACCGGGTGGCGCCGTCGTAGCGGATCTGACAGGGCAACCGAACCTCCGGATGATCCGGCGTGGTGGCGCGGAGGCGCTGGGAGAGCTCCTCCCAGGTGTTTGTGTCCAGCAGGTTCTGGAGGGCCGCGTCCTGGCGGGGATTGGTGATGATCTCGGGGAGCCCCAGCTTCCTGGCGCCCCAGGAGGAGATGGTCACCATGGGCGGGGATACCGTGTACTCGAATTGGATGGCCTCGGTCAGGGCGGCGTAAAAACTGTTCTTCATCCGCTCTCTGTCCAGCAGCCGCAGAGTCCGCTGGGAGGCGCCCCCGTCGATGTTTTTCAGCGTTTCCAGGGAGATGCCCCGCAGTTTTTTCTGGCGCAGATCCCGGCCGGACTCGTTCTCCAGGGCGGTGTGAACCTCCTCGGCGTTCTCGCTGAGGCACTCCAGCAGCAGAGGATTGAACGCGCCGCACTCGCCGTTCAGGATCATCTGCACCGCCTGCTCGTGGGAGAAGGGGGGCTTGTAGACCCGCTGGCTGGTGAGAGCGTCGTACACGTCGGCCAGGGCCACCACCTGGGCGGCGATGGGGATGTCGTCCTCTTTCAGGCCGTCGGGATAGCCCCTGCCGTCCCACCGCTCATGGTGCCAGCGGCAGATCTCAAAGGCGCGCTTCACCAGGGGCTCCTCCTGGTGCTCCGCCAGCTTTTCCAGCATCTCCGCCCCCATCGCCGCGTGGGTCTTCATAATGGCGAACTCCTCGGGCGTGAGCCGCCCGGGCTTGTTGAGGATCTTGTCGTCGATGGCGATCTTGCCGATGTCGTGCAGGGCGGAGGCGGTGCTGATGGTGGCGATGTCCTCCATGGTCAGATGATAGCGTTCGGTCTTCCGGATGAGGCAGTTCAGCAGCAGGTCGGTGAGGGTGCGGACGTGGAGGATGTGCAAGCCGCTTTCGCCGTTGCGGAACTCCACGATGTGGCTGAGGATGTCGATCATCATATCGCCCTGCCGCTCCCGGGCGTATACCTGCTCCTCCACCATGCCCACCAGGCGCTTCTGCTTGGCGTACAACAGCAGGGTGTTCACCACCCGCCGCTGGACGATGAGCGCGTCGAAGGGGCGGGTGATGAAGTCGGCGGCCCCCAGGGAGTAGGCGCGCTCCATATGTTCGGGGCTGTTTTCCGCCGAGATGATGACCACCGGCGTGTCCTTGATCCACTGGTTGTGGTTCATGGCCTCCAGCACGCCGAAGCCGTCCAGGTTGGGCATGACGATGTCCAGCAGTACCAGCGAGACGCCGGAACCCTTCTGGAGGGCGGCCAGGGCCTGGATCCCGTCCTCCGCCTCGATGATCTCGTATTCGTCGCTGAGCATATCCGCCAGGATGGAGCGGTTCATCTCAGAGTCGTCTACAATCAGTATTTTGTTCTGTTGCATACCGGTGTGATCCTTTCATAAAGGGAAGACGGCGAAATCTCCGCATAATGATAAAACATGATATCATTTTTTCCCGGCAGTTGCAAGCGGGAATGTGTTTCCTTTTCCGTTTCCGCGGCCCGGCCGGACAGGAAATAATTTACGGTTTTTTCTGGAATCAGTTCTTGCATTTTGTTGGGGAATGACATATATTCGTAAATAGTGTTCTCCCGCGCTGTGGGTTGCGGCGCGGGGAACCGGGTGTTCGGCCGCTTTCCGAACCGAAGGAACGGAGGTCACATATTCATGCACGAACATACATTTTGGGAGCTTTACGCCCTGGACAGCGCCCTGATCCCCCTGTACGCGGTATTCCTGGGGATCCTCGGGGCGGTGCTGGGCAGCTTTTTCGACTGCGTGGCCGCCCGCCACGCGGCGGGGATCTCCCCCTGGAAGGGGCGGTCCAAGTGCGATTCCTGCGGCCGGGAGCTTGGGGCGCTGGAGCTGATTCCCATTTTCAGCTACATCTTCCAGCGTGGCCGCTGCCGCAAGTGCGGGGCGAAGATCCCGCCGGACGCCCTGTGGGCGGAGATTGCCGGGGCGGCGGGGGCGGTGGCCATCACGCTGCGGTTCGGCCTGTCCCTGGAGACGCTCCAGTGGCTGATCTTCGGGGCGCTGCTGCTGTGGCTGTCCCTGGAGGATCACCACCGGCGCATCCTGCCCGACGGGCTGCTCATCGCGGCGGCCATCGTGCGGCTGATCTTCTGGCTCATCCCGCCGGATCGGCTGGCGCGGCTGCCGGGGCTGGTGGGGAGCGCGCTGTCGGTGTCGCTGCCGCTGCTGATCGTGGTGCTTATCATGGACAAGGTGATGAAGCGGGAGACCATGGGCGGCGGGGACATCAAACTGTTTTTCGTGGTGGGGCTGTACTTCACCTGGGCGGAGACGGTGCTGACCCTGCTGGTGTCCTGCGTGCTGGGGCTGTTGTACGCGGCCATCGCCCGGAAGAAGCGGACGGAGCCCATGCCCTTCGGCCCCTGGATCGCCCTGGGGACGGTGGTGACGGCGGTGTTCGGCGGCCCGCTGGTGGAGTGGTATCTATCGCTGCTTTGAGGCGGACGGGTAAAGGAGGGAGAGTGTGGCACAGAAAATTGGGCGTTGAGGTAGACGTGTCCGCCATCATCATCTTCTTTGAATACCAGCCGTAAAGGCGCATAAGGCCCCGTGACTGCGGTCACGGGGCCTTTTTGCGGGATGGGGGAAGCGGTGATTGATTTTCCGTCCGTACTGTGGTAAAATCTAAAAAATATACCCTGTGCGCGAAGGAGGGGTGGAAATGAAAAAGCGGCCTGTCAAGCTGGTGGCGGCGGCACTGATCTGCGCCGCGGCCGCGGCGGTGGCGGTGATCGGCACCGTCTATTTCCGGTTCATCTCCCAGCGCATCTATGAGGACAGCACCGGCCATCTCCAGGAGATCTACGGCCAGGTGAACCGCGCGTTCGGCGCATTTGTGGAGCGGAACTGGGGCCTCCTGCGGGACTGGGAGGACTGCCTCGCCCGCGGGGAGGACGGCGAGGCCGCAGCCTTTCTGGAGGAGGAGCGGGACTACTGGGGCTTTTCCAAGTTCTATCTCCTCGCCGGGGACGGCTCCTGCATGACTCTGGACGGCGACCGGGGGACCATGGCGCTGGAGGGTGTCCGGGAGGATCTGGCCCGGGGCGGGCGCGTGATGGCGGGGGAGACCCAGCCGGACGGGCAGGAGGTCACCGTGTTCGCCGCGCCGGCGTCGCCGGGAAATTACCGGGGCTTCGCCTATGAGGCGGTGGCGGTCAGCTACACCAACGCCGATCTGGTGGACTCTTTGAAAGTGGACGCCTTTTCCGGCAAGGCCAGGTGCTTCATCATCGGCAGCGACGGAAAGGTGCTGCTCTCCACCCAGACCGGCGGCAATGTGTTCGCCGACTATCTGGCCTATCTGCGGGCCGCTTCCGACCTGGACGGGGCGGAGCTGGCGGCCCTCCAGAGCGACTGGGAGCGGGGCGCCTCCGGGCTGCTCCAGTGCAGGATCGGCGGGGAGAACTGCTGCATCCTGTACCAGCCTGTGGGCTATCAGGGGTATATCCTGCTCAGCGCGGTGCCCCAGAGCGCGGTGAGCGCCGGCTTCCTGTCGGTTCAGCACACCACCATCTACGGCCTGGCCGCCATCTTCCTGCTGGTGGGGACGGTGGTGGTCACCCTGCTGATCCTGCGCAGCCGCAGCCAGTTCCGCCGGAGCCGGACGGAGCTGGAGTACCGGGAGCTGATGTTCGATGTGCTGTCCAACAACGTGGACGACATCTTTTTGATGCTGGACAAGGAGAGGGAGCGGGCGGAATACGTCAGCCCCAACATTGAGCGGCTGCTGGGCGTGCCGGTGGAGGAGGCCCGGAGGGAGATCCGGGTGATGGAGAAGTGCGCCGTGGACTACGACGTGGTGATCCCCAAGAGCGAGCTGGACGCCATCCCCCTGGGGGGGAATATGTACCGGGAGTGCGAGTACATGCACCAGACCACCGGGGAGCGCCGCTGGTACCGGATGACGGTATACCGCATGAGCATCCGGCAGGTGGAGAAGTTCATCGTGGTGCTGTCTGACCGCACCCTGGAGCGGCAGATGAACCAGAAGCTCCAGGAGGCCCTGGACGCCGCCCGCAGCGCCAACGAGGCCAAGAGCAATTTCCTGTCCAATATGTCCCACGACATCCGCACCCCCATGAACGCCATCGTGGGCTTTGCCGTGCTGCTGGAGAAGGACGCGGACCGGCCCGACAGGGTGCGTGAGCACGCCAGGAAGATCACCGCCTCCAGCCGCCATCTGCTCTCCCTCATCAACGACGTGCTGGACATGAGCAAGATCGAGAGCGGCAAGACCTCCCTGAATGTGGAGCGGTTCAGCCTGCCTGAGCTGATGGAGGAGCTGAACATCATCCTGCTGCCCCAGGCCAGGGCCAGGGAGCAGAGCTTCACCGTTCGGGTGGAGGGGACGCCCCCGGAGTACCTGATGGGCGACAAGCTCCGCCTGAACCAGATCCTCATCAACCTGCTCTCCAATGCCATCAAGTACACCCCGGAGGGGGGCAATATCCAGTTCCTGGTGGAGGAGCTGCCCCAGAGCGCCCCGCAGTACGCCAAGCTGCGCTTCACCGTCCGGGACGACGGCATCGGCATGAGCGAGGAGTACCAAAAGCAGATATTCGTCCCCTTCAGCCGGGAGATCAACTCGGTGACCAACAAGATCCAGGGCACCGGCCTGGGCATGGCCATCACCAAGAACCTGGTGGATCTGATGGGCGGCGTCATCCAGGTGGAGAGCGCGCCGGGGCAGGGCAGCACCTTTACGGTGGAGCTGTCCTTCGCCCTCCCGGAGCAGGACGCGGCGGGGGAGGAGCCCCGTGCCGGCGCCGCCCCCGGGGCCGACGCCGGGGACGTGATGCGGGGCCGCCTGTTCCTGGTGGCGGAGGACAACGAGCTGAACGCCGAGATCCTCACCGAGCTGCTGGACATGGAGGGCGCCCGGTGCGAGGTGGCGGCGGACGGCCGGCAGGCCCTTGAGCTGTTCCAGCACTCCGAGCCTGGGCACTACGATATGATCTTTATGGACGTGCAGATGCCGGTGATGAACGGCTACGAGGCCGCCCGGGCCATCCGGGCCTGCGATCATCCCGAGGCGAAGACCATCCCCATCGTGGCCATGACGGCCAACACCTTTGCCGAGGACGTGAAGAGCGCCCTGGACGCCGGGATGGACGGCCATCTGGCCAAACCCATCGACATGGCCGCCGTGCGGGAGACGGTGGGCCGCCTGCTGGGGAGGGGAGAGCAATGAGACGGAAAAGGACGCGCCTGTTTTCCATACTTGCCCTGGCCCTGAGCGCCGCGGTGCTGCTCGCCTCCTGCGGGGGCCAGAAGTCCGGGGACAGCCATCTGACCCTGACCGTCCTGGGCAAGCGGAGCGATCTGGGGAAGACCTATATGACCCGCATTTTTGAGCGGTACGAGACCGCCACCGGCAATGAGGTGAAGATCATCGACCCCGAGGACAGCGAGTACGAGGCGGAGGCCGTCCGGCTGTTCCAGGAGGGGAAGGGCCCGGATGTGTTCATGCACTTCCACAACGCGGATCTGAACCGCTTTGACGTGGCCGCCGACTTTCGGTATCTCAACGACCAGGCGTGGGTGGACGATCTGACCGACAGCGCCCGGGCCTACTGCACGGACAGCGACGGCAATCTGCTGGGCCTGCCCTTCTGGGAGAGCTCCGTGTCCGGCTGCTATTACAACAAGACCCTGCTGGACAGCCTGGGGCTGAAGGCCGCCGCCACCCAGGCGGAATTCGACACCCTCTGCCAGGCCCTGGCGGAGATCGGCTACACGCCCATCTGCTGGCCCGCCGACGGCTGCAGCTGGATGGCTCAGTTCGGGCTGGATCCCATCTTTGCCGACGATCCCTCCACGCTGGAGAAGCTGAACGACCATGAGATCGCCTACGCCGACATCCCCGCGGTGACCGATTTGATCCAGTGGATCGCCGACGCGGCCGGCAGGGGCTGGTTCGGCGACCGCTACCTGAACACCGGCTGGTCGGACATCAGCTCCACTCTCGCCTCCGGCAAGGCGGTGATGACCTTTATCTGGGACACCTGGTTCTATACCGACCTGGAGGAGGGCGGGAAGTATACCGTGGACGACTTCGCCCTCATGCCCGCGTTTCTGAACACGGCGGAGGGGGGCACCTATGAGGGCGGCAACCTGAACATGATGATGGTCAACAGGAACGGGGCGCAGGTGGAGGCCGCTCTGGACTTCCTGGCCTTCTGCGCCCAGCCGGAGAACTACAACGCCGCCTTTGCGGGCATCCCCACCGTGAGCTGCTTCAAGGGGCAGACCACCAACATCCAGTCCCAGATGGTCACCGACGCCGCCGCCTCTATTGCGGCCAAAGAGCGGGTGTCCACCGCCGCCACCCGGATCGAGGGTTACAGCGGCGACGATGTGGCGGCGGCCCTGAACAGCATGTTCCGGGGGGAGACAGACGTGAAGGGCTGCGTGAAGATGATGGACGATTCGCGCCTGTCGCGGACGGAAAATGGATAAGTATAATTGGATTTATGCGTGGATGTGGACGCGCGGAGCATTTTTGCAAAGGATGCGCCGCCGATCCGGAGGAGGGTATATTCTATGAAAAGGGTTCGCCTGCTGTGCTTCGCGCTGTGTGCGCTGCTGTTGACGCCGTTATGCCTCGCTGTCCGGGCCGCGGGGCCGGCAGCGGATCGGCCGGAGGTCCTTCGGGTGGGCTTTTTCGCCTTCTCGGGGTACCATGTCATAGAGGAAGACGGCCGCCGGAGCGGCTACGGCTACGAGTTCCTCCAGCGCCTGGCCATCCACGGCGGCTGGTCCTATGAATATGTGGGGTACGACCGCTCCTACGCCGAGGCCCTGGATATGCTGCGGAGCGGCGAAGTGGATATCGTCACCTCCGTGTCCAAAACGCCTGAGCGGGAGGAGGAGTTCCTGTTCTCCGACCAGTCCATCGGCGTCAATTCCACCATCTTCACCGTAAAGGCCGGGAACCAGGACATCGTGGAGGGGGACTACGCCACCTACGACGGCATCGCCGTGGGGATGCTGGAGGGCAACTCCAAAAACGCAAATTTTGAGCAGTTCGCCTCCGAACACGGCTTCTCCTTCCGACCGGTGTACTTCGCCGGCCAGGACAAGCTCTCCGCCGCCCTCCAGGCGGGGGAGGTGGACGCCGCCGTCACCGGCAGCCTGCGGCTGCTGGAAAACGAGTGGCTGCTGGAGTCCTTCGACGCCAGCCCCTTCTACATCTGCACCCGGAAGGACCGCGCCGACCTGATGGATCGGATCGACGAGGCCATCAACGAGATGGATCTCCACGCCCCCAACTGGCGGGACACCCTTCACGAGACCTATTACGCCACCGACCAGGACGGCGCCATCATCATGAACGCCGGGGAGCGGGCCTACCTGGAGGAGCACCGCGCCTCCGGCCGGCCCCTGCGGCTGCTGTTCAACCCGGACCGCCCCCCCTACTGCTACTTCGAGGACGGGGAGGCCAAGGGTATCCTGCCCGCCATTTTCGACGTTCTGGCCCAGCGGCTGGGGCTCAGCTATGAGTTCGTCCCCGTGAAGGATCGGGAGGAGTACTACGCCATGCGCGCGGCGGGCGAGGCCGATGTGGTGCTGGACTTCACCGGCGACTATTATCTGGCGGAGGAGGAAGGCTACAAGATCACGGTGCCCTACTTCCAGACCAACTTCGCCCGCCTGGCTCTGGACGGCTTTTCCGGGACGGCCAAGCACCTGGCGGTGATGGAGCGGGCGGAGGCCATCAACAGCTACATCGCCAGCCGGTACCCGGAGGAGGCCCTGCTCCGGTATCCCACCTCGCGGGAGTGTGTCAGGGCGGTGCTGAACGGCGACGCGGACGCCACCATCCTCTATGCCTACACCGCCGAGTGGTACGCCCAGCGGGACGAGCAGAACCGGCTGGCCTCCGTGGTCATCGGGGAGACCTCCCTGTCCTTCGCCGTGGGGGAGGGCGTCCACGGCGGGCGCTACCTGCTCTCCCTGCTGGACAAGGGGGCGGACAGCATTTCCGGGGCGGAGCTGGATGCCATCCTGTCCCGGGAGGTCGACGCCGGGCGGGATGACAGCGTCAGCCTGGTGGCCTTTCTGTACAAAAACCCGATCTACAGCGTGCTGGGCGTGTTTCTGGTCCTGATGCTCCTCTTCGCCCTGGCCATGCTGGCGGTGCGGACCCGCAACCAGCGGCAGCTGAAAAAGAAGATCGCCCTGGCCACCGGGGAACTGGAGGCCAAGACGGAGGAGCTGTCCCGGGCCCTCCAGGCGGCGGACGCCGCCAACCGGGCCAAGACCACTTTCCTCAACAATATGTCCCACGACATCCGCACCCCCATGAACGCCATCATCGGCTACACCGCCCTGACCACCACCCACCTGGACAACAAGGAGCGGGCCCGGGACTATCTGGCCAAGATCGCTCAGGCGTCCAACCATCTGCTCTCTCTCATCAACGATGTGCTGGACATGAGCCGCATCGAGTCAGGCAAGGTCACCATCAACGAGCGGCCCGAGGATCTGGCGGACATCCTCCAGGGGCTCAGGAACATCATCCAGTCCGACGTCCACGCCAAGCACATGGAGCTGTTCATCGACACCGTGGACGTCACCGACGAGAAGGTCTACTGCGACAAGCTGCGGCTGAACCAGATCCTGCTGAACCTGACCTCCAACGCCATCAAATTCACCCCCGCGGGGGGCACGGTGGCCGTCCGGGTCACCCAGAAGCCCTCCCGATCCCCCAAGCGGGGCCTCTATGAGTTCCGGGTCAGCGACACCGGCATCGGCATGAGCCCGGAGTTCGCCAAGACCGTGTTCGACCCCTTCACCCGGGAACAGACCTCCACCGTCAGCGGCATCCAGGGCACCGGCCTGGGCATGGCCATCACCAAGAACATCGTGGACATGATGGGCGGCACCATCTCTGTGGAGAGCGAGCAGGGGAAGGGCACTACCTTCACCGTGAACCTGGAGCTGCGCCTCTCCGCCGCCCGCCAGGAGATGGGCCCCATCGCGGAGCTGAAGGGCTTCCGGGGCCTGGTGGTGGACGACGACATGGTCTGCTGCCAGAGCGTGTCCAAGATGCTGCGGGAGATCGGTATGCGGGCGGAGTGGGCCCTGTCCGGCCGGGAGGCCATCGCCCGCACCACCGAAGCCGTGGATCTGGCCGACCCCTTCGAGGTATATATCGTGGACTGGTCCATGCCAGAGCTCAGCGGCATCGAGACTGTCCGGCAGATCCGCAGGATCGTGGGGCACGATTCCCCCATCATCCTCATGTCCGCCTATGACTGGACGGACATCGAGCAGGAGGCCCGGGCCGCCGGGGTCACCGGCTTCATCAGCAAGCCCCTGTTCGCCTCCGACCTCCACCACACCCTGGAGCGCAGCCTGGGGCTCAGCGCGGAGGCGCCCTCCGCGAAGACGGCCGCCGTTCCCGAGGGCGGGGACGATTTCGCGGGCAAACGGATCCTGCTGGTGGAGGACAACGAGCTGAACCGGGAGATCGCCGCCGAACTGCTGCAGGAGGCCGGTTTCCTGGTGGAGTGCGCCGAGAACGGGCAGGAGGCCTGTAACATGGTCGGGCGGTCTCTGCCGGGGTACTACAACCTGGTTCTGATGGACATCCAGATGCCCATTATGGACGGCTATGCCGCCACCCGGGCCATCCGTGCCATGGACGACCCCGCCCTGGCGGGGGTCCCCATCATCGCCATGACCGCCAACGCCTTTGAGGAGGATCGGGCGCGGGCCATGGAGGCGGGGATGAACGGCCATCTGGCCAAGCCCATCGACATGGACAGGATGATGGCCCTCCTGCGGGAGATATTCCACGGAGAGTAATAACTCCCACTTCTTTTTTGCTTCCCAAGATACGGAAAGCGGCGGGCTGATAAGTCCGCCGCTTTTTTGCGGTTCGTCCACAGCGGCGGCGCTTTGCCGCAAAAGGGATATCCGCGGTTGACATTTGCCCTTTTCCTTTATAGAATAAAGGCAATGACATTGATATCATCAACGATATGTTTAAGGAGGAAAACGCTATGTGGAATAACATTCCTGAGGTAAAGCTGGGCATTGTGGCCGTCAGCCGCGACTGCTTTGTCATCTCCCTGTCTCAGCGGAGAAGAAGCGCCATCGTGGCCGCCTGCAAGGGCAGCGGTTTAGACCTCTATGAGGCCCAGACCACCGTGGAGAACGAGGCGGATATGCTCAAGGCCGTGGCAGAGGTGAAGGACGCCGGCTGCAACGCCCTGGTGGTGTTCCTGGGCAACTTCGGCCCCGAGACCCCGGAGACCCTCATCGCCAGGAACTTTGACGGCCCGGTGATGTACGCAGCCGCCGCCGAGGGGGACGGCGACCTGATCGACGGCCGGGGCGACGCCTACTGCGGCATGCTGAACTGCTCTTATAACCTGGGCATGCGGCATCTCAAGGCTTACATCCCGGAGTACCCCGTGGGCACCGCCGAGGACATCGCGAAGATGATCGCGGACTTTGTGCCCATCGCCCGGGCGCTGATCGGCGTGGCGAATCTGAAGATCATCACCTTCGGCCCCCGGCCCCAGGACTTCTTCGCCTGCAACGCGCCCATCAAGGGCCTGTATGAGATCGGCGTGGAGATCGAGGAGAACTCCGAGCTGGATCTGCTGGTGGCCTATAAGGCCCACGAGGGCGACCCCCGCATCGCCGGTATCTGCGACGAGATGGCCAGGGAGATGGGGGAGGGCAGATTCTATCCCGAGCTGTCCGCCCGGATGGCCCAGTTTGAGCTGACCCTGCTGGACTGGGCGGAGCAGCACAGGGGCGCCCGCAAGTATGTTGCCTTCGCTGACAAGTGCTGGCCCGCTTTCCCCGAGGCCTTTGGATTTGAGCCGTGTTATGTCAACTCCCGCCTGGCGTCCCGGGGTATCCCCGTGGCCTGCGAGGTGGACATCTACGGCGCCCTCAGCGAGTACATCGGCGCCTGCGTGTCCGGCGACGCGGTGACCCTGCTGGACATCAACAACAGTGTGCCCAAGTCCACCTATGACCGGGACATCGCCGGCAGGTTCGACTACCGGCTCACCGACACCTTCATGGGCTTCCACTGCGGCAATACGCCGGAGTGCAAGCTGTGCGGGGATCGGGCCGTGAAGTATCAGCTGATCCAGCACCGTCTGCTGGAGCCAAAGGGCAGCGAGCCCGACTTCACCCGCGGCACCCTGGAGGGCGACATCGCCCCCGGCGACATCACCTTCTTCCGCCTCCAGTGCGACAGCGAGGGGAATCTCCGCAGCTACATCGCCCAGGGCGAGATTCTGCCGGTCAAGACCTGCTCCTTCGGCGGCATCGGCATCTTCGCCATTCCGGAGATGGGCCGGTTTTACCGCCACGTGCTGATCCAGAAGCGGTACCCCCACCACGGCGCGGTGGCCTTCGGCCACTACGGCAAGGCGCTGTTCGAGGTGTTCAAATTCCTGGGCGTGGAGGACATCGCCTGGAACCAGCCCAGGAGCCTGCCCTATCCCACGGAGAACCCCTGGGCGTGAGCCGCGGGCGCTTGTTCGTACACCATCTCAGAAGGGATCTGATCGCATGACCGTGCAGGAACTCTACAACCAGAAGCGCATGACGCCCCGGGAGATCGCCGCTAAGATCCCCTCCGGCTCCGTCATCAGCACCGACACCGCCCTGTCCATGCCCTACGGCATTATGGAGGCCGTGGCGGATCGGGTGCGGGCCGGGGAGGTGACCGGTCTGACCCAGCACACCATCCTAGAGGTGCCGGGCACCCCCTGCTACCAGCAGGACGTGGCGGGAGGGCTCACCGGCGTGTCCTGGTTCTCCAGCGGCGACGCCCGCATGGCCGTCAACGGCGGCTGGGCGGACGTCATGCCCGGCTTTTTCCGGGACTTCCCCGGGCTGTTCGAGCAGTATATCGACGTGGACTATCTGTGCGTCACCGTCTCCTCCATGCAGGAGGGCGGCGTGTTCGCCTGCGGGTGCAGCGGCGCCGCGCTGGAGGCGCTGAAGAGAAAGGCAAAGCACATCTTCCTGGAGGTCAACGCCAACATGCCCTTCTCCGCCTCCGCCACCCCGTTCCGGCTGGAGGAGATCGACGGGCTGTGCGAGAACGACCGGCCCCTGGCCACCCTGCCCGCCAGCAATCTGGACGACGTCAGCCTGGCCATCGGCAACTATATCGCGGAGCGCATCCCAGACGGCGCCACCATCCAGCTGGGCATCGGGGCCATCCCCGACGCGGTGGGCCTGGCCCTGCGGGAGAAAAAGCACCTGGGCCTGCACACCGAGCTGTTCACCGACAGCATGGTGGAACTGATCCAGTGCGGCGCGGTGGACAACTCCATGAAGCCCATCCACACCGGCAAGACGGTGTCCGCCTTCGCCTACGGCTCCAAGCGGATGTACGACTACATCGACCACAATCCGGATTTTGAGATGTTACCGGTGAGTTATGTAAACAGCCCCATCGTGATCGCCAAGCACCCCAACTTCGTGTCCATCAACGCCGCGCTGGAGGTGGACTTCTTCGGCCAGGTGTGCGCCGAGTCGGTGGGCACGCGGCACGTCTCCGGCACCGGCGGCCAGGTGGACTACGTCCGGGGCGCCGTGATGTCTGAGGGCGGGCAGAGCTTCATCGCCTTCCCCTCCACCGCCAAGGGCGGCCAGATCAGCCGGATCAAGTCGACCTTGACGCCGGGGGCCATCGTAACCACCTCCAAGAATGACGTGGACTGCGTCGTCACCGAGTACGGCGTGGCCAAGCTGCGGGGCAGAACGCTGCGCCAGCGGGTGCAGGGGCTGATCGCCATTGCCCACCCCAACTTCCGGGACGAGCTGACGTTCGAGGCCAAAAAGCGGGGCCTGCTGCTCTGATCTGCCGCGAATTGAATGATGAATGAAAAAGCGCCTGAAATCTCACGATTTCAGGCGCTTTTGCGCGTTGAGATTCAGAGCAGGATGTCTGCCACTCGTTCCAGATCCATTTTCTCCAGCACGTAGTCCGCCTGCGGCAGCGGCTCATCGGGGGAGATGTTGGAGCGGATATATACCGTGGCGAGCCCCGCCGAGCGGGCGCCGGCGACGTCGCAGACCCCGTCGTTGCCTATCATGACGGCGGTGTTCACGTCGATGCGCCGCTCCGTCAGCAGAAGGTCGAAGAACCGCCGATCCGGCTTTTTCACGCCGTAGTCGGAGGAGAGGTATACGCCGTCAAACTGGCCCTCCAGCCCCAGGGTGCGGAGTTCGTACTCCGTGAAGATGCGCTGGGCGTTGGACAGCAGCCACAGCCGCATCCCCGCCCCCCGGAGACGGGCCAGCAGCTCCAGCGCGCCGGGGTACAGGCGGATGTAGTCCATGGACAGCGCCCGGAACCGCTCCCCGGCGGAGACGGCCAGGGGCAGGCCGGCGTCCACGCCCTTTTGCCGGAACAGCTCAAAAAAGACCTCCTCCAGCCTGATCTCGGGGTGGGCTTCGTGGCTGTCGTGCCGCAGGGCAGTCATGCCCTTTTCCTTTTCGGCCACGGCGGCGAAATAGGCGGTCTCAAGCTCTTTGGGGCGATAGGCCGCGCCGTGCGCTTTGTACCACGCGGCCAGCGCCCGCCACAGCGCGGGCTTGCGCTCGTCGGTGCGGATGTCCACCAGGGTGCCGTACAGATCAAAGATGCAGTCGGTGTATTTCACGGACAGTCCGCCTCCCGCTCGATCTGTTCCAGCGCCTCGTACACCCGCAGCAGCTCGCCCACGCTCCAGGCCTGGGCGAAGCAGCCCCTGGAGGGGCCGGGATCCATGCCGTCGTAAATCTCAGGCAGCTGCCCGGCACAGCCCTCCCGGAGCAGGGCGGGCATGGCGGAGAGCTTCTCCCGCACCCGGGCCGCCGCCTCCGGGGTGTTGCCGTGGACTTTCAGATACGCCAGATAGTATCCGCCCAGGGGGAACGGCCAGACGGTGCCCTGGTGATAGGCCAGATCCCGCGCCTTCTGAGGGCCGCCGTAGGTGGGATGGAACTCCGGGTCGCCGGGGGAGAGGGTGCGCAGGCCGTGGCCGGTGTAGAGGCTGCGCTCCACCGCTTCCACCACCATGCGTTCCCGCTCCGGGGGCAGCATGGTGAAGGGCATGGACACCGCCCAGATCTGATTGCACCGCAGTTGGGTATCGGCTGTTGTGCCGGAAATGACGTCTTTCAGGCAGCCCCGCTCCGGCAGCCAGAATTTCTCGTTGAAAGAGGTCTTAACCCGCTCCGCCAGCCTGTCGAAGGGGGCGCCGTCCTCACCGGCGGCGGGCGCGAGACGGGCCATGATCCGCAGATCGCTGTACCAGTAGGCGTTGATCTCCACCGGCTTGCCGTGGCGGGGGGTAGGGAGGATATCGCCGATCCGCACGTCCATCCAGGTCACCTGATCCAGCCCGGAGCCGGCCCGGATGAGGCCGTCGTCATCCATGGCGATGGCATAGCGGGTGCCGCTCTGATACGCCCGGACGATGCGGGTCAACACCGGCCACGCCTCCCGGATGAAATCGGCGTCGCCGGTCTTCTGCCAGTACAGCCACACCCCGTTGATGAGCAGCAGGGGGGCGTCCGCCGAGTTGTACTCCGGCGTCTCGGCCCCCTCGGGAAAGAGGTTGGGCAGCAGGCCGTCTTTTTCGTAGGCCAGGAAGGTGCGGAGAATACTTTTGGCCGTGTCGTACCGGCCGGCGGCCAGGGCGCAGCCGGGGAGGGCGATCATGGTGTCCCGCCCCCAGTCCCCGAAAAAGGGGTAGCCGGCGATGATGGTCTTTCCGTTTGTGGAAGCGCGGCAGGCGATATAGGCGTCGGCGGCGCGCACCAGTTCTTTTGCCGCCGGATCCCGGAAGGGGGCGCTGTCCAAAAGGGCCCGCTGCCGCGCGGCGCAGTCCCGAAGGATATCGCCGGCGGTGCGCTCCGTGGGCTCGGTGGAGAACACCAGTTCAAGCTGCCGGGTTTCGCCGGCGGGCACAGCCCACTCCGCACGGCAGCAGATCAGCCCCAGGCCGTGCTCCGCCCGGCCGTCCCGGGCGTCGTGGGCGTAGAAAAGCGCCTCCGCCCGCTCGGGGCGGGCGGAGAGCTGCCCGTTTGCAGTGATGCGGAGAGACAGCCCATCCCGGTGGATGACGCCGTTTTCAAAGGTCAGCGATACCGCCTTTCTGGGCGGCTCGCCCTTGGGGGTGAAGTGGAAGGACGGCGTCACCCGGAGGGTGCAGTCCCCGGCGGAGCGGTTCTCCACGGTGTAGACCACCGCCGCCCGGTTGGAGCCGTGGTCTGCGGCGACCTGCCGGCGGACGTGGACGTCCCCGATCTCATAGTCCCACATGGGCACGCCGTCGAATGTAAAAGCAATCAGCCGCCGCCAGCCGTCCTCCGGGGGCGTGTTGTCGGCGAAGCGCTGGGAGGAGAGAAAGACTGTTTTGTCGCCGACTGTCAGCGCCTCGGACAGGCGGTGTACCAGCCCGAACCGCCGGTTGGGGGATCGGGCCGCGATCAGCAGGCCCTGGTCGCACCGGGACACGGAAAAGGCCGCCGACGTGGAGGCGTAGCCCCCCAGACCGTTGGCCAGCAGCCAGCAGTTCTCCTCTGCCCGCTCCAGGGTGGGCATATCCCCCTTGTCATAGACGAATCGCACGATATCACCTCGTCAGCGCTGGCCAAGAATGAGGGCGGAGACCGGCGGCACCGCCACTACGTGCTCTACGGTTCCGGGGTTCTGCCAGAGGAAGCTGGACTCCCCGTCCACCAGCACCTCCCAAGTCCCCTCGGGGAGGTATACGGAAACCGTCTCCAGGCTGGCGTTGTAGATCAGCGCCAGGGTGTGCCAGGGGCTGTTGCCGGAGTTGTCCAGCAGGTAGCCGGCGCAGTCGTCGGCCTCCTGTCCCCCCGTCAGCAGCCGGGCCGCCGCCTGTTCCGACTTGTCCATCAAACCGGGCGCCTGTTTCCGCAGGGCGATGAGGCCCCGGTAGTAGTCGACCAGCGCCCGGTTCTCCCAGGCGCGGTTCCAGTCCAGCCGGTTCAGCTCCGCCGGGGAGCGGTAGGAGTTCTTCACGCCATACTTGGTGCGGGCGAACTCCTCCCCCGCCAGGAAAAACAGCGTTCCCTGGCAGGTGAGATCGATGGCCGCCGCCAGCTTGTTCTGCCGCAGCAGCTCGGGGTGGAGGGACTGGAAATCCGGGGCACGGCCCCCGGTCTGGATCAGTTTATCCCACAGCGTCCAGTCGTCGTGGCAGGACAGATAGTTGACGGTCTGGGCGGGGGAGTGGGGGGCGCCCTCCCAGCCGTCCGCCCAGCCCCTGAGACAACAGGCCAGCTCTTCCGCGTCCAGCCCGCCGCCGTTGACAAAGCCGGCGGCCTCCCCGTCGAACAGGCTGCCCTTTACCGCGTCCCGCGTGGCGTCGCAGAAGGCGGCCACGCCGCGGTTCAGCCGGGTCAGATTGCCCTTGTTCGCCAGGCGGGTGCCGGGGCGGGCGGCGGTATCGGAGGCGCTCCAGGGCTCGCCCAGCATCACCTTTTCGCCGGGGCCGTACCGCCTGTCCAGCGCCCGCCGGATGCGGTTCATCAGGGGCGCGTCCAGCAGGCCCATCAGGTCGAACCGGAAGCCGTCGATGTGGTACTCCTCCGCCCAGTAGAGGACAGAGTCCAGAATGTACTTGCCGCACATGCTCCGCTCGGAGGCCAGATCGTTGCCGCAGCCGGAGCCGTTGGAGGGGGTGCCGTCCGTCCGCTGGCGGCAGTAGTAGCCGGGCACCGTCCGCCACAGCCAGGAGTCCAGGTGATAGGTGTGGTTGTATACCACGTCCATGATGACCCGCAGGCCGTTTTTGTGGAGGGACTGGACGGCCTCCTTCAGCTCCCGGATGCGCACCGCGCCGTCCGCCGGGTCGGTGGAGTATGAGCCCTCGGGCACGTTGTAGTTCACCGGGTCGTAGCCCCAGTTGTACTCCGCCGGATCGCCCCCCTCCGCCACCGAGCCGTAGTCGAAGACAGGGAGCAGCTGCACATGGGTGACGCCCAGTCCCCGCAGATAGGGCAGGCAGGTGGGGTGGACGCCGTCGCCGTTGAGGGTGGCGTCCTCCTGGCAGAAGGCCTTGAACTTGCCCCGCCACTCCGGCTTGACGCCGGAGGCCGGATCCCAGGAGAAGTCCTTGACGTGGAGCTCATAGATGACCGTCTCCGGCTGCCGGGCGGGGGCTCTGTCTTCCGCCCAGCCCTCCGGGTCGGTGCGGCGCAGATCGACCACCATGCTCCGGCCGCCCTCCAGCCCGCAGGCCACGGCGTAGGGATCCGCCGTGCGCCGGGTGACGCCGTCCACGGTGACCCGGTAGTCGTAGTACACGCCGTCCAGATCGCCGGGAACCTCCAGGCTCCAGACGCCCTGTTCCCCCGGCGCAAGGGGGAACTGCTCCAGCGCCCTGCCGCCGCGGCCCCGCTTGAAGAGGCGCAGAGTCACATCCTGCGCGGTGGGCGCCCACAGGCGGAAAGTGGTCTTGCCGGGCGCCCAGAGGGCCCCCAGGACGCCGTCATAGTGGTACCGCTCCCGGAATTCCCGGGAGTCGAAGTACTTTTTCAGGGATGGGGTTATTTTGCCCTTCATGCGATCACCACGCTGGTCTGGGCGTCCAGGGTGAGGGTGGCGCCGTCCAGGGAGGCGGTACCCATGCCCACGACGTCGTTGATTTGGGAGAGGGTCACACCGGCGGCGGACAGATCCAGGGTCACCGCCTCGGTGGAGGTGTTGTGGATGACGGCCACGGTGGTACCCTCATAGGCGGCGAGGAAGCCGCCCGCCTTGCTGTCCCCAAAGGTCAGGGGGGTGTAGTCGCCACGGGCGATGGCGGGGTTGGCTTTGCGCACCAGAATGACCTTTTTATAGTAATTGTAGAGGCTGTTCTGGTCGGAGAGCTGTTCCTGGGCGGTGGCGGCCACCCGGTTGTCGGCTTTGTAGGTGCTGCCCTCCGGGTCGGCGATGGTGTCGCCGTCGCCCCACTCCATCTTCAGGCGGCGGTTGGCGTCGGTGTTGGCGCCGCCCCGGGAGCCCTTCAGACCGATCTCCTCCCCATAGTAGAGGAAGGGGGTGCCGGGGGAGAGGATGTAGAGGTTGGCCGCCATCTGGGCGGTGCCGTTGTCGGCCTTCAGGTAGCCGGCGGCCCGGTCGGTGTCGTGGTTGGCGATAAAGGGCACCATCATGGCGTCCTCGTTGAGAGCCTTGATCTCGTCCAGATAGCCGTCCACATAGCCGGTAAAGGCGCTGACGCTGCCGCCCTTGGCGGTGGCGGCGATGAGGCCCTCGCCCTGGCTGGTGGTGAAGTCAAAGCAGTTGAGGGCGGGGAAGTAGTAGTCGGTGACGGCGTCGGCGTCCCACACCTCGGCCACGGTGTAGATGTCGGGCTTGATGGCCTTGAGCTGATCCATGTACCACACCCAGAACTGGCCGCTCTGCTCGTTGTCACCATAGTAGATGTACTTGGCGGCGTCGAAGCGGAAGCCGTCCACGCCCAGATCCAGATAGTGCTTCGCCACATCCACCACCGCCTGGCGGACGGCGTCGTTGTCGTAGTTCAGCTCGGGCATGTCGCCGGAGAAGTTGCACTCATAGTAATCATCGCAGCCGGGGATCTGCCGGAACGTCCGGCCCGCGGGGATCGCGCCGGCGCCGGCGCACCAGGTATAAAAGTCGTAGTAGGGGTCGGAGGTGTCGCCGCTCTTGTGGGCGGCCGCAAAGGACTCAAACCAGGGGTTGTTGGAGCCGCTGTGGTTGATGACCATGTCCATGATGACCTTCACGTTCCGCTCATGGCACAGGTCTACCAGCTCTTTCAGATCGTCCTCGGTGCCGAAGGCGGGGTCGACGGCGTAGTAGTCGTCCACATCGTATTTGTGGTAGCTCTTGGAGGTGAGGATGGGGGAGAGCCAGATGCCCTCGACGCCCAGGCTGAGGCCGTCGGCGGGGTCGCCGTCGTTCAGGTAGTCCATGCGGTTGATGATGCCCCGCAGGTCGCCGGTGCCGTCGCCGTCGGAGTCGGAGAAGGAGCCCACGAAGATCTCGTAGAACACCCGGCAGTTGTCGTCGATGACGTCGCTGTTCTCCACGGTCACGTCGGTGACGGCGTACTCGCCGGCGGGGACGGCGTCGCCGGAGGGCTCCGCGGAGGGCGCGCCGGAGGCGGGCGCCCCGGCCTGGGAGCCGCAGGCGGAGAGCAGCATCAGGAGGGAGAGGGCAAGGGCCGACAGCTTTTTCATGTGGATACCCCGTTTCATTTAATGTATAGGGCGGTGGTTCGGTAATATTATGCAGCCCCCGCGCGGGAATTGTCAAGCCGAAAAAAACGGTTTGCGGCCCCGCTTGAAAATGAGGGGGATTTGTGGTACTGTATCGGAAAAGGTGGTGGAGAGATGCCCCGAAACATCGTGGAACTGTATACCGAGGAGGACGTCGCAAAGCTGGAGCGCAAGGTCAGGCGGCACCGCGCCGCCCTGATCGCGCTGGCTGTGTGCGCCCTCATCGCCTGTGTGACGCTGGCGGCGCTGACCAACCTGCGGAACATCTCCTGGACGGAGCCGACAGTCATCGCCATCAGCATCGTTGTGGGGTGGATCTGCATTTACGACGGCGTTTTTATCGTGAGCGGCGGTAAAAAAGAGATCGGCCACGCCAATATGCTCCGCAGCGGCGAGCGGGAGCGCGTCGACGGCCCCCTCACCGTGACGGACGAGCGGTTCCGCATCCGGGGCAGCATCGCCGTCCGCCGGGTGGTCATCGACACGGAGACCGGCCCCCAAAAGGCGCTGGTGTGCGACACCCGGACGCCCCTGCTGAAGGGCAGGGCAGTCACCGCCGTGTACACCGCCCACGGCTATGTGGCGGCAGTGGAGGTGGAGGGATGAAAGTGCTGAAAAACATCCTCTCCCAGCTGCACAGCTTCGCTCTGTGGGCGCTGATGTCCGTTCTGATCTGGGGGTGGATCTTCAACCTGGTCACCGACACCACCTTCGACAAAAAGGTGATGATCTTCGCCCACGTGCCCGCCATCCAGGACGTGGATCTGGCTGAGGCGCTGGAGGAGGATCTGCCGGAGGGCATCAAAATGGTGCAGGTGCACTCCTTCGACTATGTGATGTTCGACACCGTGTCCATCCAGCGGGCGGACGTCCTCATCATCCCCGCCGTCGACGTGCCCGAGATGGGGGACGAGATCATCCCCCTGGAGGGGAATGACGGCACGGTGATCTACGACCCGGACACCGGGGAGGGCGTCCTGACGGACTACATCACCTATGGGGACGAGACCTATTATCTGTTCCTGGGGGCGGGTTCCGGCCACCTGGAGGACGGCGCCGCGGAGGAGATCGCGCGGCGGCTGCTGGATATGT
>CANQZJ010000012.1 GCA_947628315.1 uncultured Oscillospiraceae bacterium | reverse complement strand
CATGGCCCTGGTCATGGACGCCGAGGCCCTTGCTGGGCCGGAGGGGCGGTTCGTATACGCTCCCCAGCCCTCCACCAATGGGGAGCCAGACGAACCACAAACGGTGATTTACCTCGCCGGTTCCGTGTTCGTTCTGGCCATGCCGCTGCCCCGGCGGCGCTAAAAGAAAGCACCTGGCCCCTCTGGCCGGGTGCTTTTTTGTTGTCATTACTACCATACGCACGTCTTGTTTTTTTTGTGCAAATTATGCCTCAAAAAAGACTTGTATTCCATGCGTGTGTATGGTAATATACAGACAACCTAAAGGAACGGAGGGCAAAAAAATGACGCTAAATTCTAAGTTCGAGGGCTCCTTCCTCTTTGAGATCGACTTCACCCCGAAGGGCACCCGCAATCGTCAAACCCTCTATGTGTACGCCAAGAACCCGCTGGATGCCAGCAACTACCTGATCCTGAATCATATCTGGGGTGTCCGGCACTCCGTCCGCTACCACTCCAGCAATCTGCTGAACGCCAAGGAAAAGAGGTCTTGAAAATGAAAAAGTTTGAAATGGTCGATGTTCTGAAGGAGCGGGGCTTTGTTGAACAGCCCATCGAGGCCGAGGCGCTCCGCCAGTGCGACGGTGTCATCCTGGAGCGCACCTGGTCGAAGGAGATCGAGGTTGCCTGGTATGGCAAGCGCACCGCCACCTACACCGTCCGGGTGTTCGTGAACCGGGCTTCCGGCATCTGCCACGTCAGCTACCAGCAGGACGGCCGCGAATATAAAAGCCGCTGGTACGACACCGTCGGGAAGCGCACCTACAACGCCATCGTTGAAACCGCCCGCTGCGCCGGGTATGAATTTTGAAAGGGAGGACTTGAAAATGACCGAAGCCAGAAAAGCCGAAATGTGTAGGGAATATGCCCGCTGCCAGCAGAACATCTGCTCCTTCAGCGCCCAGGACAAAATGGAGCGGCTGGACGCCGAAGCCGCCCAGGAGGGGCTCAGGTTCGAGATGGTGAATAAGAGGGCCTACCAGCTGGCCCACTTCATCGGTGATCCCGTGTTCGAGCTGGTGTCCATCTGAAGGAAAATCCCCCGGCCAATGGCCGGGGGTTTCTTTTTATTCGGGTAGCTGCCCTCCGGGGCGGAAGGGCCTTTGGGCGTGGTTCTCCGGGCTGTCTGGTGCTTCGGTGCGGAGGAACTTGAACCTGTCGTTCTCCGCCAACTCTGCCCGCATCCTTTGGCCCTCTGCCCAATACTCCCAGGGCAGGTTCGTCTTGCCTGATCGGGCCCAGTGCTTGAGCTCCCAGCTCGAAAGGGCGAAGATCGTCTCAGGTTCCTTCGGTTCTTCAGGCATCCCCACCGCCACCTCTCTCCGGCTCCGGCTCGATTGGTATGGGTTGAACGTGGCCGCTCCGATCGCTTCCGCTTCCGCTTCCATTCTTATCTGTTTGGTCTCCATCCAATGCTTCCAGAATGGCCCCGGTTTGGAAGCCCGGAGGCCGTGTTCGTGCTCCAAACTCGAAGGGGCAAAGATCGTCTCAGGTTCCTTCGGTGCTTCAGGCATTCCCGCCGCCCCCCTTCTCCGGCTCCGGCTCGATCAGATCCTCGATGGGGCAGTCCAGGGCCCTGGCGATTTTCTGGAGGACGTACACGTCACGGGGAACGCGGAGCCTCCGGGCCCAGGCTTCCAGCGTCCTGGGCGGGACGCCGCTCCGGCGGGAAAGCTCCAGCCTGCTGATCCCGGCCTCGATGCACTTGCGGTCTATTTTGGTCATGTTGTCCGTCAGCGTCATGCGTCTTGCCATTTCTTCAGCACCTCCTTCGGGTTCTGCCCCTATTATAATGCGTGTGTATGGTTTTGTCAATCTGTCAATATTACCATACAGGCGCATTGTTTTTTGTGCAATTTATTTCTCGAAAAAGACTTGTATTCCATGCGTGTGTATGGTATTATTTAATCAACCTAAAGGAACGGGGGACAAAAAAATGAAGGTTTACGCGGCGATTGGTCACTGGAAGGACAGCGAGAATGTTACCTCGGTAGCCGAGCAGCAGCTCAGCAAAAAGGATTTTCTCCAGGATCTGCGGGGAAACGAGTTCGTCCCTTATGTGGTGATCACTGAGGGCATGATGAAGCGGCTCGTAGCTCTCACCAACGAGGACTTCGGCCTCTACGACCAGGTCAAAAAGATGACCACCAATTACCGGGTCTGGGACGTTGTAACCGATTACCTGGAGCAGTGCTTCGACATCCTGTGCGATAAAATCTCCGCCGCTCTCCATTGAGGGCGGCCCCGCCCCGGAGGTCACGAGGGCACAAATTGAAAGGGGGACTTGAACATGGCGAAATTCGCAAACGACCGGGGCGAGATGGTCTACTTCAATCTGGTGGAAAAGAACGGGCGGCTCCAATGGGTTGTGAAGGGCATCGGGGACACCGTGGTGCTGGGCCGAGATCGTCAAAAGAAAAAATCCCGGATCTTCACCCAGGAGGCCCAGGCGAGGGCCTACCTCGACCGAAACGGGTTCACCACTTGCCTCTACTGAAAGGGAAAACGCGGAGCGGCTACACGGCCCTACACAGGGCCGCAGGCCGCTCCTTCTTTTTGCCCCTGTCCACGGTCTACCTCTCCGGCGGCGTGTGGGGCTTTTTCCAGCGGAAAAAAGACCCCCGCACGGCTCCTGGGGTGTAACTTTACCTTCCTTGCGCTATGCGGCCCACAGCGGCTTTCCTACGGGCAAACAGAGGGGAAAACAAAGCGGCCCTCCCGCGTATGGTTTTGCGCCATGCGGGAGGGCTCTTTGCTTGCTTCAGATGGGAGGGCTTTCTTGAAATCCGCTGGCCTCCGCAGCTGCGTACTTTACCCCTTCGCCGTTCGGGCCTGTGTTCTCTGCACGGCTCTTGTCCACCACCCGGCAGAGCACGACGCTGACCGCCGTTCCGATGGGGGCGAAGGCTGCCGTCCAGCAGACCAGGGCCCCGGTGTACTGGTGGCGGATGCTCATCACCGCCAGGACGAAGCCTCCGGCCAGCCCTGCCGCCAGCAGGGCCACCAGGGCCCAGGCCAGCCGGTCGGTGTTGCCCATGCGCTTCTTCTCCGGCTTCGGCTCCGGGGCCGCCGCTTCACGCTTGCCCCTCATGCCAGTCCGAGGGCCACGGCGGTGCGGTAGAGGATGGTCACGGCCTGTTCGCGGGTCATGAAGTCAGCCCACATATAATTGGGCTGCCCGTCCGGGCCGTTGCCGCCGCCCACGACGATGCCCTTCTCGATGGCCCACTTGCGGGCGGCTTCGCTGTAATCGCAGCTGTCGTTGTCCTGGAGCGTTGTCCGATAAGCCTCCATGGCCACCGTGAACATCTGATTGAATTTCGCTTGATCCATGTCATCGTCACCTCCTGGTGTTGGTGTAGGCTCCGGCGGGGTCGGGGCCGGGGCCGGTGTCCCTTTGTTGACGTACCCCAGGGACACCCATCCCTGAGATTCCACGAGGCCCCATCCGTTCAGCTCCTGGATGATGGTCAGGGTGGAGTTTTCGGGGAAGGTCTTGATCACCGTCCCGCTGGTGGGGTAGGTGCGGCAGTTGAGCCCCTCATCGCCGGTGTTAGCGACGTAGCCCTGCCAGCCGGTCAGGTGGGTGCTGGACACCAGGCTCCAATCGGGCCGACCGTAGCCCTTGATGTACTTGTAGTTGAGGCTGTACGCACACCGCTCCACCTGCACGGAGCCGTTGCCGGTGTTGCCCTCGATGGTGTAAACGTAGCCGCCCTGGGACTTCTCCACGATGCCGGTGTGCCAGGTGGAGTTTGCGTCTCCGAAGAAGATCTGGTCTCCGGGTTGCGGGCCGGTCTTGTGGAACTGGCCCTTCGCCTGGTAATACCCCATGGAGTATTTGCACCCGGCTCCGCACCCCTTGTAGGGCTGGCAGAGCAGCTTCATGGCCAGCTCAACCCCGAAGGTCATCACGAACATGGTATCGACGTAAACGTCGCACCAATCGTAGCCCTGCTTCCTCCCGTTGTAAATGTTGCCGAGGCTGTCGAGATCGCGGGCGTACTTCGTGTAGTTGGCGCTGCCGCTGTTCCCGGTCTTGCTGTCGAGATCGGCATTGCTGGCCTTTTCGTGGTAGCCGATTTCAGCGACGGCGACCAGCAGGAGGCGGGCCTGCGGTGTCATCACCGCGAGAGGAGCGGCGCTCATTCGTTGCCGCCCCCGTTGCCGGATTCTTTGGTGCTCTGGATCCCGAAGTAAAATCCGATCACCACCGTGTAGATGGTCATGAAGCCCTCCGGGAGTGTGCCCTTGATCGTCAGGGCCACGAAGGCCCCGGTCAGCGCCAGGGTCACCAGCGACTTGACCGTGAAAATGTTTGCGAACCGTTTAATGAAGGTTTCCCACCACATGGTTTTCTTCTCCTTTCAAAATCAAAGATTTGCATTGTGCGCCCCTTTGTTGAGGTGCTTGTCCAGCATGGTGAGGGCCTCTTTGCAGGGGCCGTCGCACCCCTGCTCGATGAGCCCCTGGAGCGCCCCCTTCAGGCCATAGCAGATGATGGTCTGCTCTTTTTGGATGGCCTTGATGGCTTCGTTCTGCCGGTTGTTGTTCTCGATGACTTTGTAGACGGCAATGATGGCCCCGATCAGGGCACTGATCGCTCCCAGGAGGGACGCCGCCAGGATGATGGTGTTCGCGTCGATGTACATGGGTCTCACCTCCCTCTGGGCGGAGCGTCCGGCTGCTCATCGCTGCCGACGATCTGGCGGTATCGCTCATCCGCCTTTCTGATTTCATCCCGGAGCGCCGTGTCGCCCAGTTCGCCCAAGCGGAGCGCCATGGCCCGGATGAGACGGCTCTGTTCCTCGCACAAACCGCAGAGCGTCTCGATCATCTGGAGGTTGGTCATTCCCCGGCCTCCGTCCAGCCGTACACCCCAGGCTCCCAGACGTTACCGTCCACGTCGCTGGTGTAGTGCTGGCCATTGTGGCTTACCTTGTCCCCGGCGTTGTAGGCATCGTGGGCTCCGAGGGGCTGGCTCCACTCCGGCCATTCCTCCGCCGGGTCGGCGGCCTCTTTCCACAGGCTGGCGGTGATGTCGGGTGTCCAGTCCGCCTGGGAGGTGTGGGCGCTGATGCAGCGGTACAGCTTGCCGCCGTACTGCCGGAGCTGCCCTTCGGTGTAGTTGACCGGGTAGGCCCAGGGGGTGAACAGGTCGACGTGCTCCCCGGCGGTCACATCGTCGATGGTGCCCGCCTCCGCCATGGCCACGAAGGCGATTCCGTTGGTGGTGTTCACCGTGTCCACCTGGGCCATGGTGCTGAAGATCAGTTCCCCGCCCTCCACGTCAGACACGATGGCATCCGGGGCCTCCGGGATCTCCTTGCCGCCGTTCAGGTTGTAGAGCGTCCCGGCCACGGATACGCCGATGGCATTGTCCGCTGTGGTCTCCACCAGCGTCCCGGTCTCCGGGTTTTTGGCGATGTACCTGGGGTGGTCGCAGATGGCTACGATTTTCCCGGAACTTACGATTTTGAACATGGGGGTGTCCTCCTTCAAACTTTGATTTTGAGCGCCGCCGCCAGGGGGGCCAGTTCCTCCGGCTCCGCCTGGAAGAAGGCGTGGTTAAACAGGATGGTCTCGATGTCGGGCACGAGGTACCGGCTCCAATACCGCTCCAGCATATCGATCTCCGCGTCGGTGAACCGCTGGCGGCGGTGGCCGTCATCGCTCCGGCGCTCTCTTTGGCTGTAGGCGATGGCCCAGGTCAGCTTGCCCCGCTCCAGGCCCTGCCCGTCATCGTTGCGGGCCAGATAGCGGTGGGCCAGCTCCGATGTGGTGAAGCAGAGGGCCTTTCCCTCCGGGGTGGCGATGAAATCTCCGATGGTCTCCAGCCTGGTACCGTAGGGCAGGTTGAGCCGTTCGCCGGTGGCCGAGGTCTCCCGGCAGCGGTGGTGTACGATGTATTCCATGGCGTTCTTCCTTCCTCATGCCGCCTTTTGGGCGGGCGGTATGTTGCGGGTGTACTCCCATCCGGCCCGTGTCTTTTTGGCTCGGAGGGTGCAGGGAAATTTGTTTTTCCGGCGGCGCAGCTCCGGGGCGAACATAGAGACGAACCGGGCATCCATGGCCTCCAGTGTGCGGTAACTGTCGCACCGCTTCGCGTGGGCCCTCCAGCTCTGGTAGCTCTGAATGGCATCCTCCGCGTCCATCTTCCCTTCGGTCACCCAGCGCCTGAAGATGTCCATCTTTCGGCGGATGGCCTTGATGCTCCGGCGGCCCAGCTTCATGGTGACCTTGCCGCTTTCCTGCAGGGTGAAGCGCACCTTCAGGAACGTGAAGCTGTGGTGTCTGAATGGGGTGATGGTGCATTTCTTGTCGTTCAGGGTCAGGCCGAGATCGGCGGCCATCAGGTGGTTGCATCTGTCCAGGTCTCGCAGTTCCTCCAAGGAGGGGCTGATCGCGTACCCGTCATCCATGTACCGGCCATAGGCTTCCACCCGCCGCCGGTCTTTGAAGTAGTGGTCTATCGGGCTGGCGGCATCCAGGGCGGTGATCTGCGACACTTCGCTCCCCAGGCCCACGCCACGGGGACGCTCCGCGTTCCTGTCTGCGGTTCGCATCTTCAGGAAATCGTCGATGTAGCTGCAGTAAAGCCGGAACAGCTTATCGTCCTGGATGATCTTCCTGGCCCTGGCCTTGATGCGATCGTGTGGCAGGCTCCCGAAGTAGCCCTTGAAATCGAATTGATAAATCCCGCCCTGCAGGCCGTGCTTTCGGTAGTGCGCTCTGAGCTGTCCGCACAGGGTCTCCAGGGCGTAGTCCATGCCCCGGCCCTCCAGGCTTGCGGAATTCGTGTTGATGAAGCTGCGGGAATACGCTTTGGTCAGGTAATTCTGGCACAGGCACTTTTGGCCTGTCCGCTCTTTGATGGGCAGTGCGTCGATGGCTCTGGCCTTTCCGTGCTCCACGGTGGTGAAACTGTGGAAGCCCTTGAACCTCCGCCGCTCCGCTGTCAGCGTGTCATCGATATCCTTGCACTCCGACAGGAGGTTGGCTTCAAACAGGATCGTCGAGGTTTTCCATCGGGATCCGTCGCAGGCCCCTTTCCCGGCCCGGATCAGGTTTCCGAAGTTGACCACTTCTCCGAAGGACTTCCCGGTCACCTCTCTGGCCTTTGCCTCCCGCTTTGCCTTGCGGCGCTGGTACCTGCCCTCGCGGCGTTCCTCACTTGTCACGCGGGTACCTCTTTTCTGGGAATGACGCGGCCCCCACGCACAGACGGCCCCTCTTGCGGGTGGTTTGCAGGGTGCGTCGGTGCCTGCACCTGTCCCGCCGCCGGGGGTGGTTTTTCTGTCTCAGCTGCATAACGTCCGCCAATGAAACCGGGGAGGCCCTTCCCGGTCTCTCTGAGGCTCCGGGTCGGTGCCCACCAAACTCCCCGGCCATGCAAGCAGCGTCCGGGCGGATCGTGTCGTGGGGCGATTTTAGGATTGAACCTCGATTCCGAGGCAGGCTCCAAGGTGCAAACTCTCCTTTAGGGGAGGGGCACGGGTTCGCCGTCCGGCTACTGTTTCTGGCCCCTGTGTGGTTTCCTAAATCCCGGCGCAAAGCCATTCGAATTGTAGGCGTTGTTGTTGTTCGCGCTCCCGTCAGTGTTCACAATGCAGAAGTTCGTCGTGTTGGTCGCATTGACCGAACGCAGCCACCAATTGCAGGCGGAGCCGTCAGAGCTTGCCCTAATGGGTCACTTATTCTTCGGCCTGGGCGGGGGCCGGTTCCCCGGCCCCGGTGCCCTCGGCATTTGCTTTGGCTTCGGCGGCCTTTGTAGCCGCTTCGGCGGCGGCCTTTGCTGCCGCTTCCGCCTCCGCCTTTTCTTTCTGGTACCGCCGCCACCTGTCCTGATCGTTGGAGATCAAATTCCGCAGGCGCTTGAGGACGGTGTTTCCCTGGGCCGTCAGGCCGCTGAACACCTTTTCGTATTCCTCTTTGCTCTTGAAGAAGTTATTGCCCTCTGCCACCAGCTCGTATGCAAAGGTGATTTCCTCCAGGAGCGCATCTGCGGTGACCTCCGCCATCTTCAGGTAGCGGTGGCGCAGCTTGAAGTCCTCTTGCGAGAGGTCTTTGTGCAAATAAACGCCGTTCCCCTTGATGGAATTGACCACGATCTCTCTGGCCATCTCCAGCAGGCCGTTGGTGACGATGTAGCGGTAGCTGTTGGGGAACCGTCTCACCGCCCTGGCGACCAGCCGCCGCAGCTCCCTCGCGTCAGCGATAAACTGGGCGGATGCGTCTTTCCTTCGGGATTTGTAAACGGACATGGTTCCATCTCTCTTTCCCCGGTGGAGGTCGGCGTTTCGCTGGCGGGGGCTTTCGCCCCCACCGCTCCACTTGGTTTTTGATTATTGGATTAGGCACACTTAAAGCCCGGCGCAAAGCCACCCGAAGCGTAGGCGCTGTTGGCGTTCGCGCTCCCGCCAGTGCCCACAATGCAGAAGTTCGCCGTGTTGGTCGCAGAGACCGAACGCAGCCACCAAGCGCAGGCGGAGCCTGTATTGGTGTGCTGGTTCTTCACCTTGCTGTTGCCGTTCGCGTAGTAGGCGTACTGCTTCTGATAGGTCTGTTCGGCGCTGTTGGCGTAGGTCTTTTGGCCCTGCACCTCAAACTCCGCCAGGAGGAAGATCTTCTGTGTGCTGGCGGTGACCTTGCTGGCGGTGTCGCCGTTGTTCCCGGTGTTGTCGCTGTACTTGGTGCATTCCTTGATGGCGCTCTGCCAGTTGGACGGCAGGGCCTTGAGGAAGGCGGGGCAGATCACCGTGTTCATGTGGCTGGTCGCCCACCCGCCGCTGTTGGTGTTGGTGGTGTTCATGCAGAAGCCGACGCCGGTGCTGCCGTACTGCTGGACGAAGGCGATGTCTTTCCCGTCCGCCGTTTTTCCGAATTGGAAGTCTATCCCGTTGCCCTCCACGCTCTGGTTGTGGTTGAAGCCAAGGATGAAGGCGTAGACGGTATCGTTGTAGGTCAGCCCTCCGAAGGTACCGTTGACCTTGATGGGGATTTTATCGCCCACCGCCCAATATGTGGCCCCGGTTCCGGCCTTTCCTGCGGCCTGGATGGTGGCCGGGTCATTGTCCGCCAGGGTCTTGCTGGGCAGGGTGACGTTGACGGTGCAGATGGCGTTCGGGGGAGCGGTGTGGTTCGTCCCGGCGGCGACCGAGACGGTCACCTTTGCGCTGCCCTTCGTCTTGCCTTTGACGGTGACCTTCGTCCCGGCCAGGGTCGCATCGGCCACGGCTCCGTTGTCCACCTGGATGGTGATCTTTCCGTCTCCGGCCCGGTTGACGGTGAAGTCCTTACTCAGGGCGGAAATGTCCAGCGTCAGCTGGGACGGGGTCAGGCTCAGGGTGCCCTGGGCCTTTGCGATGCTCCAGGAGGCGTTCCGGGCGGCGAAGGTGCCGTCACTCCACTGGTAGTTCGACTTCGGGGTGAAGGTGGCCTGGTAGGTGCCTGCGTTGGTCTCCGAGGTGTTCCCGTCCAGGTCAAGCTCCCCGGCGCTGTAGTCGTTCCAGGTGGGCGACTGGGCCTCCCCGGAGTAGGTCAGGCTGTCCTTCTGCGTGGGCAGGGGGACGGTCTTGCGCTTGATCACCCAGGTGACCTGCCTCTCATCCTGGGTGCCGTCCGCCCAGGTGTATTCCTCTTTCGGGGTGAAGGTGGCCTGGTACTCCCCGGCGTTGGTGCCCTCTGTGACGCCGCCCAGCGTCAGCTGCTCCGGGTCGTAGCTGTTCCAGCTGGGGGACTGGGTATCGCCGTTGTAGGTGAGGGTGCCGTTCTGGCTGGGGGTGGTGCTGATCGTGTTCGTCAGCTTCTTGATGGACGCGGCGGCGGCATCTGCGGTCTGCTGGGCGGTCTGTGCCGCCTGCAGGGCGGAGTCCGCTGTGCTCTTTGCGCCGTTGGCGGTCTCCAGGGCCTTGTCGGCGGTGTCCTTTGCGGTCTGGGCCAGACTTCCGGCGGCGTTCGCCGCCTCCAGCGCCTGGTCGGCTGTCTTTTGCGCTCCGGCGGCGGCGGTTCCCGCCGCATTTGCGGCCTGCAGGGCGGCATCGGCGGTCTGCTGTGCCCTCTCTGCATCGTTCTTAGCGGAGCCTGCTGTGTCCGCTGCCCCTTGTGCGAGCTTGCGGACGGCCTCCAGTTCCTCTCCGCTTCCGCCGGAGCTGGGGGTGTTTACGGGGCCGAATCCCATAGTTCTGTTTCCTCCTTATTCGGTGGTGAATTCGATTCTGCCGGAGCCGCCCACCAGGGCCAGGGTGGCTTTCAGTTCTGCTTTGGGGGCCGCCTTTGCAAAAAGCCGGAGCTTCCCGTCCAGGGTCTGACAGGTGGGGCAGATGCCCTCCGCGTCAGCCAGGGACTCCGGGTGAACCGTCAGGATGGGGGTCATGCGGGAGGTGACGCTCTCCAGCTCGATGTCCAGCTGCTGGGGGTAGTCGCTGCCGGGGCCGTCCTCCGCTCCCATGGGGTCATTCTCCCAGCCCTCCGTGGGGATGGTGATGTCCTGTTTGGAGATCCCGATGATCCCTTCGTTGAGCAGCTGCTGGAGATCGTTGTGCGTCACCGTTCCGGGTGCGGCGGAAATGACCACCTTGATGTCATCCGCCACCACCAGCACCATGGGGAAGGCAAACACGCTTGCCGGGATCTCCGGGGTGTAGGCCGGGACGGGCTGCTGGTAATCGCCCAGGGTGGCGTAGGCCACATCGGTCTCCGTCTGCGTCTCCGGGTGCTCCGCGTAGATAATGAACTCCGCCAGGTTGAAGGCCCCTTGATCGGGGTGCTTGCTGTTGTCGTACTGGACAGAGAGATAGAGGCGGTCGTTTTCGTGCGTCCGCTCTCCGATCTCCCCGTCCGCGACGTAGCTGACCAGCTCGTGTTGATCCGCCAGGTTGGTACCGTCCCGCACCAGGCCGCTGCCGAAGCAGACCTTTGTCAGCTTCAGGGGTTTCTCCAAAGCCCCGCAGGCGGCGATGAGGGCACGTCCGTTGGTGGTGGGTTTAAATCCGTATTCCATGGTGTTCGTCCTCCTTATGGGATTTCGGGCAGGCGGATGGTAGTGGTCACCGCCATGTGCAGGCCCACCCGGCTTGTGGTTTCGAGGGTGATTTCGTCCGGGATCTCCGGCACGGCGACCCTGGGCGTGAGGGCCATGTGGGTGCCCATCTCAACGCTGGCCCCGAACATGGTGATCTGAGTAATTTCCGGCAGGGGCATTTTGGTCTGAATGGCCATCAGTCCGCCGATGCGGATGGGCTGTTCGCCCATTTCGGTGTCAACGGTGATGCCGTCCAGCCAGCTGGACAGGCGCTTGATCGAGGCGACGATCCGCAAAAAGGCGGTCAGCCCCTCCAGCGTCTCGAAGGTTCCGTCGTTCAGGGCGCTCACCCGGAAGTGGTGGGCCTTGCCCCCATACTGGTACCAGTCTGTGATGTGCCCGTTCCCGAAGATGGTTCGGATTACCCAGTTGACCGCCCAGGGCGTTCCCAGGTGCGCGTAAAAGGACGGGGTGCCTTTGATGAGGGCCCGCTTCGTTTCGATGGGGTAGGTCTCATCGTATGCCGGGGTTCTCAGCTCCACGGCCAGCACGTCGAGGATGTTCTCCGGCAGCGTTTCGACCATGGACATGGTGAGGGTCTGCACCGCTTCGTCCATGATCCTCTGCTTCTCCGCCCGCACGGCGTAGGCCAGGGCCTCCACCTCCGGGCTGTACTGGAGGGGGTTGTTCCGAAGCAGGTCTGTGATCTGGCCGTCGTAGAGCTTAGTCATCCTCCAGCCCCCCGTTGTTCACCGTCTTGCCGGTGCAGTGCGCCACCTGTGTTTCGGCCACGGTGCTGAAGGCGGGGGAGGTCAGCTCCACCCGCTTCGCCCCTGCGGACTTGATGCGCTTCACCAGCTCATCCGGGTTGATGTCCCTGCCGATTTCGGTGGTCTGCCATTCGGTGAACTCCGCGATGGCCTTGTCCACCGCCTCTTGGATGGTGACCGCCTTTGCCCGGTCGCTGCGATTGATGTAATAGGTCAGGTTGATTTCAAAGTCTACGGTCTCCGGCTTTTTGGCGGTGACGTAGTCGGTCATGGGGCGGATGGTGTCTGCGGAAAGAAAATCGGTCAGCTGGCGGAGCATCTCATCCTCCGGCAGCGTCCCGTCCGCCATGACGACGTACACGTCGACCTTTCCGGGCTCCGGGCTTGTGGACTTTGCGGATCCGATGTTGGGGTTGAAGGTCTTAGCCCAGTAAACGTAGGCATCGGCTGGGCCTGCGGTGCTGTAGCTGGACGGGGCCAGGTAGACACGCTCTGCGAGGCTCTCATCGCTTTCCTGTTCCCCGCCGCCTGCCGATGTGCTGGTGTTCTCCACGCTCTGGATGTAGGGGAGGGGGTCTACCAGGATATTGATCTGCCCCGCCAGGAAGTCGTTTCCCGCCGCTCCCACGACGGTGCAGACGGCTTCGACCTCCACGCTTTCGTCTCCGGGGGCGATCTCCGCGTACTCAGCGGTCTGAAAATAGATCCCGCTGCCGTTGGTCACGCGGATCCCAGCCGGGATGGGCAGGGCGTAGTCCTTCACCTCCGAGGCGGTGAATTTGAGGGACGTGCTGGCCGCCGTTGCATCTCTGCGGTTCACGCTTCGGTTGGCGGCGAGGTTGTCCAAAAACTCCCCGTAGCTGTACTTCAGGAGGTCTTGCTTCCCGGCCCGGTCTACAAATTGTTCCACCTGGTAAAAATCGAGGGCCACGGAATAGAGGGCGATCCGCATGGGGTCAGCCATCCCCAGGCTCACTTCCTGGCCGGTGATCTCTCGATACCGGCGCTCATAGTTGGTCACCAGGCGTTGGGTCATCGCCTCGATGGTGTCGTTGTCAATAAAAGACACGTCCGGCAAATCTGCCAGCGGCTTCAGGGTCTCACTGGGCACGGACGATCACCGCCTTTGCATTGATTTTCCCGTCTTTATCCGGGGTGAGGGTTGCCCGCGTCACCCTGGCCCGTGGCTCCCACTTCTCTATGGCCTCCATGACGGACACCGCGAAGAGGTTTTGCGCCACGTCCAGCGGTCTGTCGAGCATGGACGTTTCGATTCCGAAATCACGAAAAAGGGGGGAGGAACCCTTTGGTGTGCTCATGATCATCTCGCAGTTGCGGACGATCTCTCGATCCAAGGCGTTATCCCCGGTGCCATATTCAAATGCCACCTGAATGCTTGCGATCTCCACCGCCGGTTCCTCCCCTCACAGGTATTCTTCCATGGACACCGTGACCGAAGCCCGCAGAAGCTGGCCCCCGTCCAGGATGGTGTTCCAGGTTTCGCTTTGATTGTTGATCTTCCATTGGTAACGGCCTACCCTCCGGCCACCGATGACCAGAGGATTGACCTCGCCGGTCTCCGTTGCTTCCTCCAGCAGCTCGATCATGTCCCTGGGGCGGACGCCGAGGGTGGCATCCATCACCATCGTGAAGTTTGCTTGCTGAAGGCTTGGGCGGATGAACTCGGATTGGTCTTTGAGGCCCATCCGGCTGTGCTTCGCCCACTCCGCGCCGACCGTGCGTGTCAGGTTCTGAAGGAGCAGGGCTTCCTGTTCGCTCACCCGGAAGATGATTCTGGATCCCCAGTTTCCGATTGCCATGGCTCCCTCCTATCAATGGGGCGGGCTGGTGCTCCCGCCGCTGTCGCCGGTGTGGGTGTGCTTCGTCAGGCTGATGCCCGCCGCCGTCACCTCTGTGGCCGCTGTTACGGTGGTGCTGACCGTCACTCCGGCGGGGGCCTCCACCGAGACCTGCCCGTCCTTCAGGACGATGGTGCATCCCCCGGCCTTGATGGTGAGGGCTGCGGTCTTGCCGTCATACTCAGCGGCATCCCCGCCGATGGTATTGGTGTACTCTTGCCGGTAGAGCCCCTCCCGGCCATTGTAGGGCCGGTGGCCCTCGTACCAGATGGGGCCGAGGATGACCGCTCTGCTGGTGCCGTTGGAAAGGTGGCCCACCAGCACCTGGTCTCCGATCTTCGGCATCCAATACTCCCAGGCCAGGAAGGGGAGCTCCGGGGTCGTTTCTCCGTCCTTGTCCCCGTAGGTGACTCTGGCGGTTCCGTCCGGGTAGTTGAAGCTGGAGATCCGGCCCACCCGGAGCAGCTGCTTATCCATGTGTCTCCCCCTCTCCGGCTACTTGGAGCTCTGCTTTGCGACGGTCACCGAAGTGAACCGCTTTTCCACCCGGCGCATTTCCAGGTTCATCTTGTACCCGTCCCCGATGTTGTGGGTGATCTTCTCGATGTAATACTTCCCGTCGATTTTGCCCAGGCCCTTGATCTCCACGCAGTCACTGGCGATCAGTCCGGGCACGGCCTTGATGGTGGCGCTCATGGTGGTGGTGCCCTTGTTGGCTTCGTTCAGCTCCGCCAGGGCGATGGAGATCGCTTCGGCCAGGTTGTCGGCGGCGGTGTTGCTGGTTTTGATGCGCTTGCCGCCCCCGGCCTCCACAGTGAAGGTCTTGTTCTTATCGGCGTTGGTGTACTGGTACTTGATGCCGGTGTAGGTGCCCAGCAGGGCGGTGTCCCATGACCAGCCGGGGTCGAGGTCGGTCTCTGTCAGGGTCAGCTTCACGGCCTTCCCCTCGTAGGTGGCCTCCGAAAAAACCACCAGCTTATTGTCGTAGATCTTAAGGACGAAGCCGTATTGGGTGACCAGCTTATTGTAAAAATCGCAGTCGGTCTGGTTTGTTTGCTCCACCCGCTTGATGCTGACGGTGTCCGCCTCGTAAACGAGCGAGATCCCGGCCCGCCCTGCGATTTCCTGCCCGATCTCCTTCAGGGTTGCGTCCTCGTAGGTGATTGTCCGCTCCGTGGTTTTGAAGCTGCTATCCGACGGGATGGCCAGCCCCTGCAGGCTCAGTTTGATGGGCGGGCCCCCGCTGAAGCCGAAATCATCCACCTGGAAGGTTCCGCAGGGGAAGTTTCTGTTGTCCCCTTCGCCGTCCCAGTTCCGGGTCTGAATGATGGGCTTCAGCGTGTCCCCCTTTTCGGGGAACCATGGCCCGATCCAGCGCCGCTCTTTGTCAGTCAGCTCCACGCTGATACTGTCGCTGCTCCCGCTGGCCACGTCTGTGTAGCTGAAGGATCCCAGCGTGGGGGTGATGGAGGCAGTGGCGCTGACATCGTTATAGGTCAGCGCCACGGTTGCCGAGCGTGGCTCCATGCCTCATCGCCTCCAATCCGGGAGGTCAAACGCTGGGGTGTCCTCCGGCAGCGCCGGTGTGGCCACGCGGACGCCGCCGGGGAATACCTGAGTGTCCAGCAGGCGGATGTTGTCCCTGCACTCCATGAGGGCCTGGGCTTTCCTTTCGTCCCCATAGATGCGCTTTGCGATGGTGTCCCAGGTATCGCCCTGGGTGGTGGTGATCGTGTCCATGGGTCAGAACCTCTTTCTGCTGTTGTCCTTTATCCACTGGGACATCTTGCGGTCGAATTCGGCCTGCGAGATGCGCTCCGCCTCGACCAGCTCATCCCTGACGGGGCCTCCGCCGTCGATGTGGTACTCCGGGTTGTAGGTGATCTGGTAAATCGGGCCGCTTTCTCCCGGTGCTCCGCCGTCTCCGCCGATTCCGCTGGCCAGCCCTCCGATGAGCTCCGGCAGCGGGAACGCGGCCTGTCCGACCTGTGCGTCCTCCATCTTTTGCGCGAGGGCTGCCACCCGGTCGGTGAGCCCACCGATGGATTCCGAGATCATCCCTTGCATCTGGCTCCAGAGTTCGGACAGGGGAACGATGGCCTCTGTCCCGGCTTCGCCTGCTTCCAGGAGCGTGGGGTTGTCCACGATGCCGCCCTTGGCCAGCATGGGGATCTGCGGGACGTTGAGCTTGAAGCTCTTTCCTCCGATGAACGGCACCCAGTCGGGGATGGTGATGCCCAAGCTGTTGATGCCGGAGATCGCTCTGTTGACCAAAGCGATCACGGCGTTAATCGGCGCTTTGATCAGGCCGCCCAGGGCCTGGAAAATCCCAGAGAAAATGTCGCAGACGCCTTGCCATGCCTGCTGCCAGTTGCCGGTGAACACGCCGGTGATGAAATCGATGATGCCCTGGAAGATGGTCTGGACGCCGGAAATCGCGGCGCTGATCCCGGCGCTGAATGCCTGAAATCCGGCGAGGACGGCGGGAATGACCACGCTTGCAATCTGCATGAAGATGTCGACCAGGACTTGGATCACGGGCATGGCGGCCTGAATTGCGCTCGAAATGATACCGGCCACGGTGGAGACCGCTGTGCCTATGTTGCTCAAAATCCCGGAAATGAGCGGGCCCGCCTCCGCGAAAATCTGTTGGATGACCGGGACGATGGTCTGGGCGATCTGGAGCAGGCCGTCAAAAATTCCGGGTTGCCCGAACATCTCTCCGAGGCCAGCCAGGAGGATGGGGACGGATTCGACCAGCGCATTGGCAATGTTCCCGATGATGGTGGGGACGGCTTCGAGGAGCCTGGGCGCTGCCGCGATCAGTCCTTTGCCGAGCCCGACCATGATGTCGGTGGCCGCTTGCACGAGTGCTGCGGCTGTCTCCGGGTTCGTCAGCGATTCGATGAAGTCCAGGATTGCGTCGATGATCGTGGGCACCAAATCCGGCAGGGCGCTGGATAGTCCGCCCGCCAGCGTGGTGGCGAGGTCTACGGCGGCTGTGGTTACGCTGGGCAGGGCGGAAATGATGCCCTGAACCAGCATCGTGCACACCTGAAGCGCCGCGTCTGTGATGGCGGGGAGGTTGTCCAGCAGGCCCTGTCCCAGTGCGCCCAGGAGCTGCATTCCAGCGTCGATCATGGAGGGCAGGGCCTCGATGATCATGTTCAGCCCTTCGCTCAAAACGCCGCCCAGAGCGGCCATCGCGCCGGAGAGCCCGCCCTCTCTGAATGCGTCCGAAAGGGAGGACACCGCCCTGGTACCGAATTGCGTAAACTCTCGCAGGGTGGGGGTCAGTTGGTCTGAGAGGGTGATCTGTGCTCCTTCCAGGGCCGACTTGAACAGGGTAACGTCTCCGGCCAGGTTATCCAGCTGAGTGTTGGCCATCTGTTCTGCGGATCCGGCGCAGTCTCCGAGGGCATCCCCCAGCTCCGACCATCGGTCTGCGCTTGTGGAAAGGAGCGCGGTTGCGGACGCAATGTCACGGGAATTAAACAGGGTAGCCATCGCGTCGAGGCGTTCCTGATCGGTCAGGGTGCTCATGGCAGCATTGAGCTCCGGGAAGATCTCAGCAAAGCTCCGCATATTCCCTTCGGCATCGAAAATCTGGACGCCGAGCCTGTTCAAAAGCCCGGTAGCGTCCTTCGTGGGGGAGGCCAGCTTGAGCAGGATGTTTCTCAGGTGGGTACCGCCCTCGCTGCCCTTGATGCCGTTGTCCGCCAGAACGCCGAGGACGGAGTTCAGCTCCGCTGTTCCTCCGGCCATGTACTGGGCGGTTCCGCCGACGGTGAGGATTGCATCGCCCAGCTGTGACACGCTGGTGTTCGTCATGCTGGATGCTTTGGCCATCTGATCGACCATGGTGGTGGTCTGCTCCAGGGAGAGCCCCAGGGCGGATTGTGCGTCCGTGATCATATCCGAGGCCAGTTGAAGCTCCATCCCGCCTGCGGCTGCCAGGTTCAGGACGTTCGGCAGCATGGCCATGCTGGTTTGGGCATCGTACCCGGCCAGCGCCATGTAATTGAGGGCCTCTGCCGCCTGCGTTGCAGAGAAGGCGGTCTTTGCGCCCATGTCCATGGCGAACTTGCGGAGATCCCCGATCTGGTCTACGGTGGTACCCATGGTGGCGGCGACCTGGGCCATGCCCTTGTCGAACTGCATTCCCGCGTCGATGGAGGATTTTGCAAAGGCCACGGCGGCGGTGGTTGCGGCTCTGATTGCCACCGCCGCCGCTTTTCCGATTGTGCCCACGGCGTTCCCCAGTTTGGAGAGGGTTCCCTGCGCCTTGCTGACGGCGCTGTTGAAGGAACTTGCGACCTTACCGGCGATCTCGATGGCGAGCTTGTACTGCTTATTTCCGCTTGCGCCTGCCAAACTTCGCCACCTCCTTTACCGTGTCGTTTAGGGTTTGGGCCAGAGCCCCGATGGGCATCCGCATGAAATAGGCAAAATCCGAATGGAGGACTAATGCCAAATCAACGCATACCCGGCGGAACTCTGGCCCATCTTCCGGCCTTAATCCTCGCCGTAGAAAAAACTTGTGACCTTGTTCTTCAGCCGCGTTGCGTCCTTCGGGGGCAGCCCCTTGAAAAACTCAACGGGCAGCTGGGCGGTTCTGGCGGCGATGTAGCAGATGTACTCCATGGTCATGTCCGGGATGGGCGAGATGATCCCGGAGCGGTTGGTGTACTTCTCTGCGGCGATCATGTCCTCTGCGGTCAGGTTGTCTAAACCGGCGAGGTTGATCTCCGTGTAGGTCTGCCCCTCGAAGCGATAGGGCTTGCTGAACTTGAGCAGGGTGGTGGGCTCCGCCTCTTTGGCAGGGGCTTCCACGAGGGCGGTCTCAGGCTGTTCCATTTTTCATTCCTCCTATTAGGTGAGCTGCTTGACCTTGGCCAGCATATCGACGCCGTCCTTCTTCCAGGTGGGGTTGATTTTGTCCAGCTCCAGCCGAGGCTTCCCGTCCATCTCGATGAAGATGTAGGTCAGCTCTACGGAAACGGAGCTGTCCATGGTGCCCCGCTGGCGGACAGTTCCGATTTTGATGATTTTCGGCTTGCCCCGAACAACCACCCGCATACCCATGTAGTCTGTGGCCTGGGTGGCCGCTACGCTGTACTGGATTGCTCCACGCAGCGTCAGCTCGATGGGCTGGGTCTGATCGACCAGCTCGAAGTAGTCCCTGTCGATGCAGCGGAAGGGGATCTCCATCACCTGGCTCCCAAAGTGGCCGGGGATGGGGGTTTCGTACTCGCCCAGCAGGCCAGCGCCGGAAATGGTGGCGGTCATGGCCTCGAAGTCTGGAATGGCGACCTCGCCGGTCACGCCTGCCAGCTTGTTCCCGGTTCTGTAAAGGTTGAAGTCATGGATGACTTCGGGAATTCCTGCGATTGCCATAATTCATTAACCTCCAGTCAGGGCGCTCACGAGAGCGTCGGGGTCAAATTCCAGCAGGTTGAGGATGTCCTCCGCCGGGACGTAGGGGGCCAGGTGCTGGTGGAACTGCAGCTTCCCGTCGATCAGGTTGGTGACCGGGTTCTCCGAAGGCACCAGCTCGATTCTGGCGGCGGCGCACTTGTCCTGGGCGACGTAGGCGTTGCCCCGGATGTTCTCCGCGTCGACCACGTCCTCGATGAGACGGCGGTTCGAAGGGTCATCGACCTTGTTGGCGTAGGAGAGCATGAAGCTGTTGCCCCACCAGCTGAAAAACCGGCGGACGCAGAACCACATATCCTTGGGGTCGGTGCTGGCCGGGTAGGCGGCGCTGCGGTTGCCCCAGGTTCTCCAGCCGTTGTTGTTGAAGGCGGTTGTGACGCCGAAGCTGTTGACCACGTTGGCCTGCTGCTGATCCAGGAGCACTTCCTTGTCCCAGGTGCCGCCGGTGCCGTCCGCGTTCTCGGTGTACTTCGCGTCCGCCAGAACGGTGCCGGTGATGCCCAGCGTTTTATTGGACGGGGAGAGGTTCGGGACGTCGTCGTTGTTCGCGTCCAGGTAGGCGGTCAGGGCGGCCATCACGGCGCTGTACCAGAACTTGATGGATCCCGAAACGACGCAGGGCCAGAGGGCCATAACGTGGGAGCCGGTAGTCCCGGCGTTCTCCTTGTACTGCTTCACGTCGGTGTAGACGGTGCATCCGCTGGCGGTGCTGTCGATGTCGACGTAGCCCTCGCAGCTGAAGTACCCGTTGATCTCCTGGGTTTTGGCGTTAAGGACAACACCGACGTCGGGGATGTGGCTCCAGCCGGGGGCGATGAGCTGTCCGGGGGTCATCCCGAATTTTGGGTAGACCTGGCGGATCACTTCGAAGCCGCTCTCATCGCTGCCGGAGGTGGTTCCGATGATGTCATTCGCCTTGACCACGCTGGGGTCGATGGAGGTGGAGGAAACCTTCAGGCTCTCCGCTTTCTCCCCGCCGCCCCCGGCGATCAGGGTGATGACCAGATGGCCGTCATCGTTGAAAGACAGGAGGTAGTCCGTGTCCGCCTCCAAGGGCGTTTCGTCATCGCCCTTCTTCACGCTGACGGTGTTGGGCAGGATGCCGGTGATGGGGACGGTGGCCTCCATCTTCTCCACGGGGTAGGTGTTTTCCTCGTTGTTCTTCTTGTGCTTCTGCGGGTCGAGGACGTTGATGAAAATAACCGGGGCCACATTGAACAGCTTAAAACTGGCGTACATGGAGGCGCACAGGCTGTAGAGGTAGTGGTCGTTCTCATCCTTTTCCTCGCTGTAGCCGAGCTTGCTGACGGCCTCGCCCCAATTGTTGACCAGGATGGGTTTATTGGTCACGGCGTAGGGATCGTCAGCGAGGTTGATGGGCGCAGTCCCGACCACCACCTGCAGGCCAGCCGTCCCGGTAATGGGGGCAGTGACGCTGGTGGCCTGTTCCTGCACCCGGATGCCATGCTGGAATGCCATGGTTAGTTCGCTCCTTTCTGAATGGTGGCGCTCTCATTGAGCGCCCTTTGGTAGAGGGTGAAGTAGCCGCCCTCCCCCCGGCTGATCTGGGCCATGGCATCGGCCAGCCCGGAGATCGGAACGCAGAGACCGGCCATGAATGGCGCAGCCTTGATGGCCGCTTCCAGCCCTCTCGGCTTTTCGCTGTAGACCGTGTTCCGCGTGGCCACGCCGAGGATGGTGGGGCCGACGTACATGAAGGGGGTCTGCGGCCCCGCTTTCGTGGCCGCTTTGCTTGTGGTCTTTTTCATACGAGTTCACTCCATTTTGCTCTTGGTGCTGGGCCCTGGAATGTCAGGTTAACCGCCCCGAAATAATAGGGGTAGCTTTCTTCGTCCTGCAGGGCCCAGTTGAACGGGTCGATGAAAACAAACTCTTTCAGCGCCGGGGTTTCCTCGTAGTGGAACTGGATGCGCTCGATGATCTCCAGGACTGACCTGTGGCCCTGGTTATCCAGGTTGTCATCAAAGATGCCGACCAGGAGGATGACCGCGATCTTGTGCGGATCCGTCTGCTTCTCGATGCTGCCGCTGTCCAGCCGGACGATGATGTACGGGAACGGGTCATCCTCATCGTTGGTCTCCTTCTTCGGGAGGTACTGGGCGTAGACGCGGGGGGCGGCCATCTTCCCGTCCGGGGTCTTGAAATGGTCTCTGCGGAAAACCTTTTGCAGATCCTCCACGATGTAATCCTGCAGATCTCTTGCGGTCATTTGGCGCTCACCACCTTGTTGATCTCCTTTTGGATGTTCTTTGCGAGGTTGGCGTAGATTTCCGGGCGGAGGACACCGTAGACCTTCTTTTCATCCCCGATCATCTTGGGGGCCGAAATGGAGAGCAGCTTTTTGATCTGCGTCATGTCTGCTCCCCGGCCCCATTTCTCCTGTCGGGCGGCACGGCCTTTGGCGGTCTTGTACTTTTGACCGTATTGCCTCTGAACGATGGCCTGGTGCCCGCTGGCGAAGGTTGCGAGGAATGCCTTTGCTCTATCGCCCTTCCTGGACTGGATGAGCTTCAGAGATCCGCTGGCGGTGATCTTCACCTTTGCCCCGCTCCGGGGGGTGGACGTCTTGAACTGCCGAAGTTCGAGCGATTCCCCGGTGACGGTGATCGTTGCGGTGGGGTTGGAGGTGGTGGCGTTCTTTCGCTTCATCGAAGAGTTCAGGGCGGACTTTTTGGCCGTGTATTCCTCTTGCGCCTTTTTGGCGAGATCGGAGCGGGCCTGTTTCGCGGTGGCGTTCACCGCGTTTTTGAGAACCTTGCGGCTCTCACTCCGCAGGCTGCCCAGCGCCTTTTCAATGGCGGAGAGGGCGGCCTCATCAATCTCAAAGCTGACAAGGCCATCACGGGCTGTGGCTCTGGCGCTCATTTGCTTCGGTTCGCTTCCAGGGTGATGCCGTACATCCCGGATTCTTCGGTTGCGTCGATCACCGCGTAACGCTTCCCGTTGACGGTCACCAGCTTGCCCTGGGCCGGGAGGGGGCCGAAATCATCCGCGCTGACAAAGAGGAAATACTGGCGCACATAGAGGCCGTCCATGTTGGACTTCATCTTCTTTTCGCGCTCCACGTTCTCGATGTCATCGAAGATCACGGCCATCTCTTTCCCGTTGACGTTGTGGGTCTCTCCGAATTCGTCCAGGTTGAGGAATACCCGCTTGATGTCCTGGTGGATGATTTCCTTGAAGGTCAAGCTCTCCATTTTCCTCGCATCCTTTCGCGTGTCATCGGTACCCGGCCTACCAGGTCATCCCCGGTGGCCTCCCCGCCTACTGCGAGGCCGGGGAGGCCAGCCGGGGCCGTTATGGATCTGGCCCGTGCATAGGTGGGCGGCTCATAGTCCGCATCCACCAGCTTCGCGCTTCCAGCCTCCACCCACGCTTGCGCGTCCGGGTGCTCCGGGGGCAGGAAGTCCCCGGCCCGGTATTGGGTGAAGCCGCCGTCGGTCTGAATGTCAGTCAGCGCCAGGAGGCGCTTCCCGTCGTTCCCACCCACGATCAGGCCCCGGCAGCGGGCTTGTTCTTCCACTTCTGGCTGGAGCTCTCATAGGTGAGGACATCGCTGTCCGCTTCGCCGGAGATCTCCACGTCCTCCAGCTCGGACAGCTTGCTCTTGCCAGCGGGGGCGGGAGCGGAGCCGCCAGCGGCGGGCGGGAAGCCGATGTTGACGGCCACGGTGGTGTCCTCGGTGGCGGAATCGGCGGCGGCGTACCCGGCGGGAACCTTGCCATCGCCGGTCTTGGTGATCTTGCCGGTCTCCGCGTCAAAGTAGAGGGGCTCACCGATCTTGATGTCCTCGCTCTCGGTCTTGTCCATGGCGAACACCCCCATGACGTGGATGCTGCCCAAGGCTCCGGGGGCGATGTCGGTACCGGCCACGCCGATGCGGTTGGTCAGGTTGACCACGGAACCGGCGGGGATGACCGCGTCGGTCGCGTTGGTGTAGTCCAGCGCCTCACCGCGCTGGATGTAGGTGGCCATAGAAACGGTATCCATGTTTTTGTCTCCTTTCTCCGATTAGGCGGTTTTGATGGCCACGCCGTCGTTCCGGGCGATGCCACGGAAGTCGCGGACGCTGATGCCCCAGTCCAGCCACATATCCCAAGTAAAGCCCAGGGTACCGGGGGTCTCCATCCGGCGGACGGTGGGGTTCTCCTGGCCGTTCAGGTAGTCCACCTGAATGCCACGGGCGCTGTCGTTGCTGGCAAACATGAACCAGGGGCAGGCACCCTTCCCGGCCAGGACGTTGAGGACGGGGGACTGCACAACCTGCAGGGGGTAGTTGTACAGCGGGTTGATGTCGTTGTTTGCGGAGCCGGTCACCTGGGCGGAGCGGAGGATGACGGCCATGTCGAACTCGTAGCCCACGGGCAGGAGGATGGTGCGGGGGGTGATGTAGATCGCCTCACCGAACTGATCGGTCTGCTGCTGCATCTGCAGGATGATGGCCTGGATGGTCTCCTGAGAGGGCTTCGCGCCGGTGGTGATGTGGTTCTTGTGCTCCGGGCAGAACAGCTTTTTCCCATCAAAAATGGGCTTGTTCTCGAACAGGATCTTGTAGACCTGCTTGTCGATGGTCTTTTTCGCCGCCGTCGCATACAGGCCGGGGACTTCGGTCAGGAAGCCGATGTCATCGTTGATGAACGCCTGCCGGGTCATGCTGAAGGATTTACCGTAGGTGTCCAGCTTGCGCTGGGGCAGCTTCTCAGTCCGGGGCTTGTCCGGCTTGATCTCGCCGTTCTCAGGCACCAGCAGGAAATCGCCCACACCGCCGATGACATACTCGTGGTCAGCGGTCTGCTTAAAGTCCTTCAGGCTGCCTTTGGTGGTGAACGCCTGGAAGGTGGTGGGGACGTGGTCGTAGAGGTACACGATGCTCTTGCGGATGGTCTCATCCAGGATGGCCGGGAAGGCGGCGGTGGGGTTGTAGAACTGGCGGCACATCTCGATGTAGAGGTCATCGGTGTTCATGCGGAGCAGGGTGCTGGCGTTGCGGTCACCCTCCCGCATCAGGCACTCGATGGCCAGGTCGCGCAGGCTCATCCCGCGCAGCTGCTGGGCCCCGGCGGAGGGGTTCTCCACCTGAACGCTGGAGCACCGAAGCAGAAGGGCATCGGCAGCGTCCCGGCGGAAGTCATCCTCCCCGGTGTTGGTAACGTGGACGCCGGTGGATAGGGGGGCATGGGTCGTGCGGAGCTGTTCGACGATGGCCGCCCTCACCTGGTCAACGGAGGAACCGTTGGCGATGTACTCATCCGCGTCGATGCCGAGATCGCGGCACATGGCGGTGATCTCAGTCACGCGGTTGCGCTCACCCTCGATTGCCCGCTGGGCATCGGTGGCGGGGGTGGTGGTGCCCTCCGGGGTGGCGGCTCCGGCGGTGGTGGGCTCAGCCGGAGCGGGGGTGCCAGTGGGGGCCTGCCGCTGTTCCTCGGCATCGATCTCGGCGGTCAGCTGATCGATGTCCCTCTGAAGGGTATCGAACTCCGCCTGTTCCTCCGCAGTGAGGGAGCGGTTCGCGGCCCTGGCGGCATTCACCAGAGCCTGCTGACGCTGGATCTTGGCAGCTTTCTTTTTTTTCTTGTTCATGGTGCTTTCCTCCTATGTGTTATAGTTGATTTGAAGCTGGTTCTCGAATACGGCCAGCGGGACGGCCTGCGGGATTGTTCCGGGTTGCTCCGCCTCTCGGCCCACGCCGACCGTTCCGTCAGCTGGTACCGAAACGATGGAGATCTCGAAGGGCCACCACTTCCTCGCGATCTCACAAGGCCCCATGAATCTGCCATCTGCGCTGGTCTTTCCGACCAATACTTCCTCCAGTGAATCAATGCGGTACCCCACGGACACGCCTTTCAGCGTCCCATTGAGCACCTTTTGGTAGATCACTTCGGCATCATCGTCGGTGTCGAATTCTACCTCCGCGTAGCCTCTGTAATCTTCCACCCAGGCCCGGTTGATCTTGCCGAGTACTCTGTCCCTGTTGTGGTTAAACAGGAGGCAGCCGATTTCGTTCAGCCGGGTCAGGTCAACGGCTCCGGGGGCGTGGTCGAGGATCTCGGATCCGAACCACCGCTCCACGGGTTCCTCCGAAGAGAAGGACAGGGTAAACTTGCGCTCGTTCCCTTCGCCCTCCATGCGGTGGAGGGTTGCGTAACGGTGCAGCTCAGTTGTCCTCGTTTTCTCCGCCGCCCTCATTTCCTGCAGGCTCTCCATCTCCCTCTGCCGGAGGGGGAGGGTTGCCGTCGGGCCCAGCGGGCGGCTGAGTGGCTTCGGGGGCTGCGGGGGGATTGCCCCCGTCATCCTCATCGTCATAGAGGCCGTCAGATTTCTTTTGTCCAAGGATTACACCTCCCAGGTCTATTCCGTGCTTGTCACGGGCGTATTGGAGTACCTCGCAGATGTCGTCGATCTGCTTGCGCCAGTCCTGGCCATTTTCGGCGGCGATCTGCTTAAAGGTCTTTTGCCCTGTCTGCAGGGCGGTCTTTGTGGCGACGGTTTCTTTGCTGGGGTCGATCCAGTCCTTCGGGGGCTTCGTGAAGGAGTGTGCAAAGTATTTCTCCTTGTTCTTCCAAAAGTCCCGGATCTTCACCGCCCCGGCCAAAACCGCCGAAATGATGAAGGTCTCGTAGATCTCATCGAGGACATCGGCCAGGAGCTCATCTTCCTCCGCGTAGGTCATGCCATCTTCAATCAGGCCCTGGCGGGCGCTGCTGTAGGTGGATTCGCTCATATCGCGGGAGGTGGCCTCGTAGCTGATACCCTGTCCGGCACCGTTCAGCCTCTGCATGAGCTTGATGAAGCTGGAAGCGTCTGTGGCCTGCCCTTGCGGGTTGACCACCTGGATTTCGTCTCCCACGTTCATCTCTTTGATCATGCCGGGGGAGATGGTCTTGCCCTCGTAGGTGTGGCGGGGGCCGCCGGAGGAGGTGGGCCCACGTCCGAGGCCAGCTGTCGGGATTGCCCGCTTGATGAAAACGGAGAGGCAGGCTTCGATGCGCTGCTTCACGCTGACCGCCACCATGAATTCGTTTGCGTCCCGGATGCGGGTGATGGTCTGGCTCATGTCGGACATCTCCCGCAGCTGGGACGGGCGGCGTTTGCTGAAGTAAAAAATGGCATCGTCCGCCTTGATGAAGGTGGGGTCAACCGTGGAAAATCCGTCGAGGGAATATTGCCGGATCCAATAGCCGACCGGGGCGTTGTACCTGTTGTACTCGATTCCGCCGACCACCCGGTTCCCGTTGTGCTTCGGGGCCACCTGTGTCGAATCCAGTTCATCCACCTCGAAGATCTGAAGTTTGAACGGGAGGATCCCGCCGGAGGTGTACCTCTTGACGAAAAGGATCCCGCCGTCTACCTTTTTCCGGCGAACCGCCATCCGCAGCATTTGGCTCAGGCTCTGCGTCCCGGTCACGTCGCAGTTCCTCTTTTTGCACCAGATCTTCCAGAGCCGCTCGATCTCCCGGTTGAGGTCGGTGTTGCCGGTCTCCGCCTGAAGGATGAGGCCCTTGCCGACCACGTTCCGCACGAAGGGGCCGATCACGGAGTTCATCATGTCACTGTTCCGCTCCAGGTCTCTTGCCCTGGCCCGGACGGTGTCCCGGCTGTATCGGTCGGTGATCTCCGCGCTCTGGTTTGTGGCGTACCAGCCGCTGTTCAGCCGCCGGTGGTCTCCGGCATCGTAGTGGCGCTGTTCGTCCAGCACCTGTCTCCAGGCTTCCCGCTTTGCGGCGGTCTCCGGGCTGAACCATCCGATGATTGTGTCGAGCCAGTTCATCCCGTCACCTCCCATCAAAAAATGCGACGTATGTGCTGTCCAGCAGGTGGCTGTTCTCCCCGCTGGCGATCTGCGCTTCGAGATCGTCCCGCATTGCCCGAAGCAGGGCCAGGTCTGCCCTGGTGAGGCTCCGGGATCCGATCTTGTAGCTCTGGCCTCCGAGGAGGACGGCCTGGATGGCCTTGTTCACTTCGGTGAGCCGCTGCTGTGGCGTGTAGTCGTTTTCCATGCGTTACCCTCCTATAGCCATCCTTCGTTCTGGCCGATCCAGTTTTCCTCCGGGGTTGGGGCCTGCTCCTTCGGCGGGGTCTCCGCCCTGGGCGGCAGCTCCACGTCCTGCAGGTGGAAGGTTCGAGCGCCGAGCATATCGGCGGCGCACATGGCGTAAACCTCGCAGTCCAGGTAGTGGTTATCGGCATGGGTGCTTTTGAGCACCCATTGCTGGACGGTGCGCTGGCCGCTCTTGACGTTGACCTTGTGCTCCGCCGTAACCTGTTCCGCGTATTCCCGGTCGCAGCCCTTGTGAACCATCCAGCTCCCGGTTCCGTTCTTCTTCCTCATGCGGCCTGCAATCATGTCCTTGTACTTGCCGGTGTCGATGATCACCAGCTGCATCCCGTAGGCTTTGCTGTCGATCTTGTTCACCTTCGACAGCCGGAAGTGTGTATCCATGGGGTGGCTGGCCCCCTTGCTGGGCATCGCCCAGTCCGCGTTGTCAGCGCAGAAGTCGTAGACCACGTCGGTGTTGTCACCGCTGTCCATGAGGGCCAGGGACACCACCAGGAGCTCCCCGGTTTCTTCTCTGGCGTACTGCAGGTTCATGATCCGCTCGATCTCTGCGAAGTTGAACGCCTGCCCGCTGGTTATCTTTTGGGACGTGAGGTAATTGCCCCAGGCCCGGATGACGTAGTACACGCTGGTTTCCTGCACGTCGATTCCGGCGGTCAGAATTTTGGCCCACTTCGGGACGGTGAACTCCGGCAGGCTGGTTTGCCTCTCCAGCACGAGGTCGGCGTTGGTCTTGAGCTTCGTGTCCTCCCAGGGCTCCGCCAGCCAGCTGTTCGTGAAATTCTGAAAGAGATCCGGGTCATCCTTGCTGGTGAGGAATGCCCTGGCCACCTCTGAAAAACGGACGAAGGGGGAGTACAGCGTGTTGATCCAGAAGGCGATCTTTCGGGGGAATTGGGTCTGCTTGCTGACTGTCCGCCATTCCCCCAGGCGGAGCATCTCCGGCTTGTGGCGGTCGGTGATGATCGCCCCGCATTCCTGGCAGACGTAAACCGCGAACTCCGCCCGGTCTGCGTAGGTCATCCCTTCTTCGTTCGGGAATTTGATCTGCGCCCATTTCAGCTCGATGAACTCCCCGCAGTGCGGGCAGGGCACGAAGTAGTGCCTGATCTCATCGGCTTCCTCCATGGCTTTCCAAATGTGGCCGGTCTTGAGCGTCGGGGTGGAGGTCATCATGATCTTCTTGTTGCGGAAGGTCTTTGTTCGCTCTCTGGCCAGGGAGATCGGGTCGGATTCTTTTTTCGAAGCTCCGGGGTACTTGTCCACCTCATCAAGAAAAAGGTTTCGGATGGGGCGGCTTGCCAGCTGCGACGGGCTGTTGGATCCGACGATCACCATGTACATCCCATCGAACTGCAGCTCCGAAAGGGAGGAATCGCTTTCGTGGTACCGGCGCTTCAGCTCCGACGTTGCCTTGATCATCGGGTCGATGCGGTTTTTCTTGACGCTCTCCCCCAGGGTATCCGAGGGGTAGACCACCATGGTCGGGGCGGGGTCTTGCTGGATGATCCTGCCGATGCTGTTCAAAATCGTTTCGGTGCCTCCCACCTGGGTGGGCTTCACAAAGATGACTTCTTCGGTCTCGTAATTGCAGAGCTCATCCATGATGCCCACGAGGTAGGGGGTCTTTTCGTTCCTCCATGGGCCTGGGTTTGCATTGTTGGAGAGGATGCGGAACCGTTCAGCCCATTCGGATGTGGTCATATCGTCCGGCGGCTGAAGGGCGGCGAGGGCTTGCTTTTGGTAGGCGGCGACCTTGTACCTGCGAAAACGGAGGCCCCTACTTTTTCTTGCCATCGTTATCCTCCGCCTCTGTCACGCCTGCCACCACGAAGGCCGTCAGGATCCGGCGCACTTCCTGTTGGAGCGTTTTCTCAATCCTCCGGGTCTCCACGGGGTCGACGTAGCCGCTGATCATGTCCGACACCCTGGCCGGGATGGCCATGGCGAAGTTCTTAAACGTAACGAAGAACCGGGTGTAATCGAGCGTCACTTCCTCCACGGAGATGTACTTCCCGGCGGCGATCTCCGTCCGCAAACGGTGGAGCTCCCCCTGGCTCTCCTTCAGGGCGATGTCCGCCTGCATCTTTTGTTCGCGGAGTTCGCTCTCCTTTTCGGAGCGGTTCTTCCCGTATGCCTTGTCGGAGAGGTACTTGACGTAGCTCTGGATCGTGGGCACCAGGTCGTAGCGCCGCCCCTCTGTGGTTTCGGTGGTGGGCAGCACTCCTTCCTGAGTGAGCTGCTGGATGCGCCGGACGGTCACCCCGAAAAGCTGGGCGATGATCTCCACCCGGTAATACCCGCCGCCTGCTACTTTTCCGTTGCTATCCAAATAGAGCGCCCCCCCCCCCGCAATTCAAGGGTCAAATCTTCGGTGGTCATTTCGCTGTCCTCTGGCGGTTAGCCATTGGCAAGCACCGCCTTTTTGCCGGTGAGCTGCTCCCAGCGGTGGACGATCACGTCGGTGTTGCGGGGGTCGTACTCCATGATGTAGGCTGTCCGGCCCAGCTGCTCCGCCGCGATGAGGGTTGTCCCGCTTCCTCCGAAGAAGTCACCGACGGCCCATCCCGGCCTGCTGGAGTTGTTCATCAAACGGCCCACCAGAGGGACGGGCTTCATGGTCGGGTGCAGGGCGTTCCGGGTGGGCTTGTTCTCGAAGAGGACGCTGGTTTGGTCTTTGTAATCCCGGAAGATCTTATCGATGAGGGCCAGGAGCTCTTGCTTCTTCATGGCCTTGAGGTCGAGGTTGTCCTCCAACATGACCGTGTCCTGCGTTCGGTCGTTCACAAAATAATGGGCGGCCCCTTCCTTCCAGCCGTAGAGGATGGGCTCATGCCTCCACTGGTAATCGCTCCGGCCCATGACGAAGGCGTTTTTCTCCCAGACCAGGCATTGGGAGAGCTTCAGCCCTGCGTCCGCATATGCCTGCCGGAACTGCAGGCCGGTGCTTTCGGCGTGGAAAACGTAGATGGCGGCTCCGGGCCTCATGGCTTCGTTGAAATTCCGAAACGACGCCAGGAGGAAACCGTAAAAACTGGCGGTGTCCATCTTGTCGTTCTCGATGCTGGCCATCGCTTTCCCGTACCCGTTCTTTGCCAGGTGCTCCGTCTTTTCGCCGTAGTCCACGTTGTAGGGCGGGTCGGTGATCACCAGGTCGAGCTTCTCTCCGCCCAGGAGCTGGGCCACGTCATCGGGGTCGGTTGCGTCTCCGCACATGAGCCGATGCCGCTCCAGCCACCAGATGGAGCCGAGCTTGCTGACCGGCTCCGCGATCTTCTCCGCCTCTGCATCGGGGTCGAAGCCATCATCCTGGGCCTCCGGGGGAACGTCTGTCAGCTGGATCAAATCCTCCAGGTCTGTCCGTTGAAAGCCGGTCACGCTGAAGTCGTACCCTTCGAGGTCGAGCTCCACCAGAAGGTCTTTCAAAAGCTGGTTATCCCACTTGCCGGTGATTTTGTTGAGGGCGGTGTTCAGGGCTTTCTCTTTGGTCTTGTCCCGGATGTCCAGGACGATGACGTCTGCTTCCTCGTATCCGAGATCCATCATCACCGTCCGGCGCTGGTGCCCCTTGATGATGGTGCCATCCCAGTTGATCACGATGGGATCCGCGTAGCCGAACTCCAGGATGGAGCGTTTGATGTCCTGGTACTCCTTGTCCTCCGGGGTCAGCTGCTTTCTGGGATTGTATTCAGCGGGCTTCAAGTCCGCGAGTTTTCTCCGCTCGAATTGCATCTCTGGCCCTCCTTCGGCTTCAGCTACGGGGGCTTGCGTAACGAAACGCCGGAAAATTTTTCGATTTTATCCGAAAAAATATCGCGCCTTCCTCGCCCCGCGTCAGGGGGTGGGTGTCGGTAGTACCTACGGCCATCGCCGGGTGTGCCCCGTTGGCAGAGAGAGCTTTTGATCGCCTCGCAGGCCCTCTCTGCCCAGGGTGGAAGGAATGAACGAGCAGCTTGCCCTTTGCTGCTTGTAAACAAATTAACATAATAAAAAGTCCTTTTGAGTCCTGACATTGTAAAACTCTGGGCCCTATACCCATGCCCCTATGGGGGTGCCTTTTCCCTGTGGTCTCTTTGGCTATTCCCCTGTGCTCACTGTTTCTGTGCCCCCTTGCCCTGGGCCTGCATGGGGGTGCTTGTTCTGTGGCCCCTGTTTTCTGGCCCCTCTGAAATAAAGCCCCCTGCTACACCCCCTGTTTCATGGCCCCCTTCACAGCGGGGGCTTTTTGCAGCTGCGCTCCTACGGAGGGGCGCTCCGCTGTGGCCCTGCATTTTAAACCGGGTTGAATAAAAATCCCGGCCCCATGGGGCCAGTAAAATAGGGGGCCGATTTCTTTAAATCAGCCCCCTATGTGCCCTTTTATGAATGCCCTTCTTTGGCCCTACGAGGGCCACACAGGGGCGCTGTTTTTCGGCGGTGTCCACGCTTGGGGAGGTCTTAAAAACCGCTGTTTTTTCCGCTGGAAAAAGCCCGGAACTTTGCGAGTGCGGCGTGTACTTCTTCGGCTTCGAGCAGGGTGTCCAGTGCGCGGTTGTAGTGGTCATAGCACGGGGTGCGGGTCAGGTGGACTGTCCGCTGGATTTCGTTCCAGGACTTGCAGTCGATGTGGCGGAGCTCTAAAATCATCCGCTCCGTGGATTCCTCCGGGAGCAGCTCGATCACGTCCATGATCTCCAGAATAATCCGCTCCGCTTTCCTCGCCTGTTTCTGGATTCTGGCCTCAACCTCCGAAACATCCCCCGCACTCTGGCGGTGAAGATCGCGGCGAAGCTGACGCAGGCGCTCCGCGAGGATGGCCTGCCTCTTTTTCGAGCGATAATAACGGGTCAGGTATTGTTTGAGCACCGTCCGCTCATCCTCCCGGTTTTTGATCTCCATCGCCATAGGTTTGTACCTCCGTCAATTTTGGCTTCGGTGCCAGGGCGTACACCTTTCCGCCGATGATGCTGAATTGCTGGATGACCTTGTCCTTTTCGTCCCAGTCCCGGATGGGCTGGCCCCTCCGGCGGAGCACTTCGTTCATTCCGTTCATGGCCGCCACCAGGGCATAGGTTGGCAGGACTTCCATCTGCGCCACGGCGGTGGCTTGTGCGCTGTTGAGCGGGCTGTACCTACGTTGTTTCCCCATCGCCGTACCCTCCGAGGACGGTGTCGGTGATCGTGTAGGCGTTCACCAGCTTGTGGATGTTCTCATAGGGGGTTTTGGCTGCGGTGTCTCCGCTGTGGTAAAAAACGAAGGCCCCGGTTGGGGTGAGCCTCTTGATCTTCCCGATCTCGAAGCTGTCCCCGTTCTGGTAGATGATCAGTTCCCCTTCTTTGTATTTCGTGTCTCCCATTTTTCGATTGCCTCCTGAACCTGGGCCGGGTAGCTGACCACGAGGGCCGTGCCCCCGGCGGCGTTGATCTGTTTGATGGTCTGGGCCTGGACGGCGGAGAGCCTGCCGCTCTCCGGGCGTTTCACCTCGAAGCCGAAGAAGTGACCGCCGATGATCGCGCAAATGTCCGGGATCCCCTGTCTGCTGTACGGGCCCGCCTGGGCTTTCCAGACGAACGCTCCGGGGTAGGTGTCCTTGAGCCACTTGATGATGCGGGCCTGGTAGTAGCTCTCTTTGTGCTCCGGCTCTGCTTTCATCGGTACACGTCCCTCTCCAGCTCCGACACCACGGTGTCCAGGCGGCGAAGGAGCGCACGGCTCCGGCGGGCGAGGTAAACGCCGAGGCCCAGCCACAGGGCGGCGGCCACCAGCTCCAAAATGTCAGCGATCTGCACCATGTCTTTCGCCTCCCGTCAGGCTCCGGCTCCGATGGCCGGGGCATCCTCGAACTGCGGGGCGCTGGCCGGGGCGGAGGCCGGTTCTGCGGCTGCGGCTCCGGCGGGGCTGTCCGCGAATTTCGCCAGGTTGCCGATGGTGTCCTCCATGAAGTGGGAGGCCATCATGTCGGCGGTGTGGAGCGCCCAGATGAAGGGGTACTTGTCAATGGCTTGACTGAGGGTCAGGGTGTCGGTGCTGGCGGTGTCTGTAAATCCCATGTGCCACCAGATGGCGTACATTTCCTGCGTGGTGATCTCCATGTACTGCTTCACGATCATGGCGCTTTTGGCCCCGTGTCCCAGCGGCATCTTGTCATCCACCGCGTAGCATGGCACCTTCTCCCACTTGCCGGTCTTTTCGTTCTTCACGTTCCGGGTGCTGGCGACGTAGAAGTGCGTCTTGCAGATGTCATGGAGCAGGGCGGCGATGATCACGCTCTCATCCGGGACGGTGGCCACGGGGCGGCCCGCCACGATGTAGAACCATTCGCTTCCTTCCTCATCTTTGGCGGTCAAAAGGCACCGCAGGGCATCCAGCACGTTGAGGCTGTGCTGAAGGAGGCCGCCCTCGCAGGAAAGGTGGTACTTCGTGCTGGCCGGGGCCTTGTAGAAATCGCTCCGCCGGATGAACTCCAAGAGCTTATCGAGGCCGGGGCGGCTGACCTTTCCGAGCTCCGCCTCAAACCGGGCGATGTTGGCTGTTCTGTTCATGTTCGTTCCTCCTTTTGCAGTTTCCTTGCTTCAGGCAGCGGAAGCATCGGCTGTGCGGGCCTCGCCGGTCTCCGGCCTTGCAGCGGATCACGAGGCCCCGCTTGATTTCGCTCCGCTCACAGGCGAGGCATTTCCCGAAGTGGGGGCAGGTCTTTGGGCAGCTGCTCATTCCGTTTCACCCTTTCTTGAACTTGTCCGCCTGCGGGCAGGTGGCCCAGTGGGGGATGTATCCGATGCCGGTCACCCGGCGCAGGTGGTCTTTGCTCTCCGGGATCTCGCAGGGGAGCACCTCTCCGTTTGGGGTGACGATCCGCTCCTTCCCGTCCGGGGTGTTCCAATAGGTCACTTGCTCCGGGTCAACCGGCATTCTCTTGCCGCCGGGGGTTCTGATCCATTTGATGGGCTTTCCGCATCCTCTGCAGGTTGTCATTTCATTCCTTCCTTTCTGTCAGTCGCAGAACGTCCTGTGGCAGTGCGGGCAGGCGGTGATGAGGCCCTTGCCCGCCCGCTCCACGGAGATCCCGGTAATGTGGCCGTCCGGCCATCGGTGTTCCTGGTAGATGTTCACGCCGCAGGGGCAGCTTCCTCCGGGTGGCGTAAAATTCGGGTACCCCCGGCTGACGCAGAAGTGTGCCTGGGCGATGGATGCCTGGATGGGGTTATAGGTCTGCATCTTTGCATTCACCCCCTCCGGGCTTCTCCGGCAGCCGCCTCCAATGGCTCACCTCGTTGGCCTCGTACCATTCTCCGCCAGTCCACCAGCGGCCATTCTCGACACGAATGCCGGACTTTATTGGCCGGTCTCCGCCGGTCAGCACGAACAGCACATCTTCATCGCTGGCCGGGACTTCGCGCTCCACGGGCACCCAGCCGCCATCTCCTTCTCTGTTCCGCATATCCTGAAGATCGGCGCACAGGCTCTTGATCTTCTCCGTGGCGTTGTGCAGGGCCATGATGGCGGTTTCATTCATGATGGTCGCGTCTTTGGCGGTTTTCCGGGCTTCCTGTTCCAACCGCTGCATCAGGTCGATGACCTTGTCCTTCCACTCGACCTCTTTCTGCAGGCTGTCTATCGTGGCCTGCAGGCGGTCGATGTAGGAGAGGACTTCAGGGGCGCTGCCGAGCTTCGCCCGGATGTTGAATGGGATCTCTCTCATGGCTATCCTCCTTATCCGTCATAGCACCCGCAGGGCGCTCCGCAAAGGCAGCCGCCGGGTGCATCAGGGAATAAATCGTCAAAGGTGATTTGTGCGTCCTGGAATTCCTTATTTCGCAGCCATTCTTCCCGGTAGCTCTCCCAACTCCAATTTCGGCCCAGGCCCTTGACCGTTTTCAAGGTGGGGGCGGCATTGTGTTCCAGGGCTACGGCCCTCCAGAAAAGCTCCGGGTATCTTTCCCACAGGGCTTGGATTTCCGCCTTTTTCATCGATGGGCAGAAAAAGCAGCTGCTTTTTCCTGGTGGTGGAAGTCCAGCGTCCTTTATCACCTGGACGCAGATTTCCCGGTTCCATCCCCATTCAAAAAGGGGGTAATGGTTCTCATACTTTTTGTCTGCCGCGTCTGCCGGTGCGGCGTGTTCGATTCGCCGGGTCTCTTTCGCGTCGTATCCGATGTACTTGTGGACACGCTGGCCGCTACCCCAGACCGCACGGCATCCGGGGTGGCCATTGCAGAAAACCGCTTGCGGGCCGATCTTGTGTTTGAGGGAGCAACGCTTGAAGCCGTAGGCTATAGAGGGCAGCGTCTCGCTTGCCAAGCACTCCGCCTCCAAGGTCAGGCGGTTTCCTTCCTTGTCCCGGTGAAAAACCGGCGTTATTTCTGGCAGGCCGTGGGCGGTGAGCCATCCGTTGAAGGTATCGATGAATTCGTAGGTGTGGGGTTGCTCCGCTCCGGGGTCTGCAAAAAGTATGAGGTCAACCGGGATTTGCTTTTGGTACATTCCGATGATCATGGCGGTGCTGTTGGTGCCGCCTCCGAAAGAAACGATGTTCATTCCTTGTCATCTCCGATGGCTGGTGGCCAGTTGGTGTTGTAGACGTTGTACTTGCTGTCGATCCAGGCTCCGTTCGGCCAGTGGTCATCCTTGCCGGGTGGGAGCCAGAACCGCTGGATGATGTCGTTGAAGATCCACCTTTTCCCCGGCTCTCCCACCCACTTGTTGTGGCGCTGCCAGTAGGGGTCGAAGGCTTCCCGTTCGCAGCGGGCGTACCGCTCGTAGACCAGCTGGACAAACTGTGGCCAGTCGAGGTCTGCAATCAGGGCCTTGCGCCAGCGGTCTCGCAAACCTCCGGGCTGGTTTTCTTCCTCAATGATGGCGGCGACCTTCCTGTCCATCCATTCATTCCCGCCGGTGTCCTTTTCGTGCCTGGGCCAATTGTCCACCAGGAGGGTGAGGTATTGATCGGCGTACCAGTCCGCCCCTCTGGTGAGGGTTTCGGACAGGGTGTAGTAACTCTTGGCGTAGGTGGTCTGCAGTTTCTGCAGCGGGATCTTCTCCCGGTTCCTTTTTAGCTTCTCGAAATCGCTCTCAATGCTGGCCATTCGCTCACTGTCGGTCATCGCGGCTCCGGCCTCCCTTCATGGCGCACTCTGTGCAAACGAACACGGCATCGGGGTACACTCTCCGCAGGAGCTCCCCGTTCTCTCCCTGGTACCAGCAGGGCTGTCCGCAGAGGGGGCAGGTGGTGGGCTGCCAGTCGGGCCATGGCCTTTTCCGGGTGTTTTTCTGGAGGGGCATGGCTCCGAAGTTGATCGGCGTTCCCGATCTCTGCATTTCTGCAATCCGTTCTCTTGTGGTCATCGTTTTTGCGCTTCCTTCCTTTCGGGGCATTTGACACCTATTTCCGGCTTTAGGTGCAAGGGGCCTCTTTCCCGTGACGGTGGGGGTTCCGGGCGTTTTTCTCCGACCTTGCACCTAACCTCTGCACACCGTCCCCATTTTAGAAATTTATTGCAATAAGTCAGGAAATCGTGCGTTGTGGAAAACTTGCGCCATAAATAGGTGTATTGTTGAAAAATCGGTGTATTAGTTGCAAGGGGAAGGCCCTAAAGCCTTGCGGTGCCTGGGTTTTCCCGCCTTGCACCTAACCTTGCACCTAACCTTGCACCTGACACCTTTTTCGGGTCAGAAGGGCAGTTCCTCATCGCCGCCCTGGATCTCTGTGAAGGCTGTTTGCTCCCAATGATCGCCGCCGGTCTCTGTGTTGGAGCTGCCGATCTCATCCACATCGTCGAGGGCATCCTTGTTCTCCGCGATCTTGCCGATGTAAAATTCCACGAACCGGCTCACCCGCGTTCCGAACCACTTTCGCACTGAATAGGCTGTCTTGCCGGTGGTCTTGTCCTTCTCCGCTCCGATGAGGCCCCGCTCCGCCATGTACTTCATGGTCTTGCGGGGGGAGTAACCGGCTTTGGCCAGGGCCTGGTTCAGCGTGGAGGGGAAAATGTAGGCAGTGTTCCCGGTTTCGCTGGTGAAGCCGAGGCAGGTGCCTATGGCGTTCGTCCCGAAGTACGCCTTGTTGGCCAGCACCCAGTCCACCACGAACTGCACCGCGTTTTCGTTCACGTCGGTGCTGTTGGCCTCCACCTGATTGACCAGGATGTTGGCGGCCATCTGTTTCGCGGCCTGCAGGGCGCTCTCCGGGGTGCCCCCGAAGAACCATTGGTCTATGAAGCTGTCCGCCAGGGCCACGGCGGCGATCCCGGCGATGTGGGATCCGTTCTTCCCCTGACTGATCTCCCGGACGTATCTCTGCATATCCTCGTAACGTTCCAGGATCTCCCGCTCATCCATGGCCAGGATGTGGTCGATGAATTGCGGGCCCGCCCATCCGCAGTCGGTGGCGGCCTGTTGGTGCATGAGGGCGGCATCCTGTTCGCTGTCGAAGGGGCCGCCGTAGATCTCCAGGACGCGGGTGCTGACGCCAGTTTGGGTGGTGTCGGTGCTGAGAGGTTCTTCGCCGGTGGCCAGGGCCACGGTGCGCCATTGGTTTACCGTCTGGATGCCCCCGGCCTTTGCGCCCCGGATCTTGCCGGTGCCGCTGGCGATCATGTAGACGATGCGCTCCAGCGCCCCCTGGTTATTCCCGGCCAGCTGCCGTTCGTCGATGCCCAGGGGGAGATCGCAGTAAAATGCCGCCGTCCGCTCCAGGCCGACCTGTGTGGCGTTGAAATTGACCATGAGCCGCTCCGGGTCTCCCCAGGCGGAGAGGGCCGCCTTGAGGGCGGCGGTCTTGCCGCCCTTGCTCCCGCCCCAGTTGTAAACGAAGAATATCCGTTGGCGGACGATCCGCAAAAGCGGGGCGGCGAAGCTGGCGGCGAGGATGAACCTGAAGCGGTCTCTGGCCCGGTGTGGCCTCATGTGCTCCACCCAGCGTTCCATCGTTCCGTTTTGGCAGTAGGCCGCCGCCATCCCCCTCTGGGACGGGTCGATGTCCAGCGTGATCCCCTCATCGTGTCCGGGGATGAACCGCCGTCCCGGCTGCCAGCCGAAGGTGGAGGTTGCGTCGTTCTTCGGGATGATGTCGATGTTCTCCGCCTCCAGCGCCCCCAGGAACTTGACTACGTTTTTCGAATTCTCCGACGTGATCGTGCATCCGAGATCGGCCAGGGCGGTGATGCTCCGGCTGCTGAAGATCACCGACCGGGGGTAGATGGCTTTCTGCCACTCCCCATCCCGTTTGAAGGCGATTTCCATCTTTTCGTCCCCGGTTTCGAGGCTTTTCAGGCGCTGTGTCAAAATGACCGGGGTTCTGCAGACGTTGGCGGGGGTGTGGGTCTTTGGGTCTATCCAGCTGATGCCCTTGTCCGAATAAAGCCAGCCCTCCGGGGTGCGTAGGCTGATGGGCGCTCCGCTGATGGGATCCTCCCGCATTTCCGCTTCCAGGTCTACGGCCTTTGCCCGCTTCATGGCTTCCCGGATCAGCGCCTTTGCCTCATCCCTGCCGTTGGCCAGGTATACGTCGGACGGGTCTTTCTTGCCCAGGCTCTGGCAGCTCCAGACGTAGACCTCCCCGCTGAAGCCGGTGTCCGCGAGGGCATGGGTCACTTTGCGGTAGAAGGTCTCTCCGCCGGTGTCCGGCTCCTTGTGGATGTATAGCTTCAGGTCTTGCAGGCCCATGGTCTGGTACGGCTTGAACATGGAGGCCCCGGCGATGCCGATGGCGGGGAAGCCGAGGTACCAGAGGGTCTGTGTATCGCTCTCCCCCTCGACCAGCACGGCGCACCCGGCCTTTTTGATCTCCGGCAGCCGCCATTCCCCATAGAGGCATATCTTGCCCTTGCTCCCCCGCATCCAGCGGAACTCTTTTCGGGCGTACCGTTTCCGGGTGGCCGCTTCCTTGCCGTCCTCGAAAAAGTACGGCATCCGCAGGTACTCTGTCCCGTCCCGGTCTTTGCCCGTGTCCACCCGGCAGGTGTCCCGCAGGAAATCCGCCGGGAGGCGCTTCTCGAAGCTGTACTGTTCCAGCGTGTAGGAGCCCAGGCCGCCGTCGGTCTGCGGCTTTGGCTTCTCCCGTTCCTGGGCTACGCCGTATTTGGTGAGGATCTCTTTGTAGGCATCTTTTGTGTCGATGCCCCGGTACTTTGCCCAGAAGGTGACGAAATTGCCGCCCTCATCCTCTGCGAAGCAGTGCCATTTCCCGGTTTTGAGATCGGCGCTGAAGCTGTCATTTCGGTCTTTGTGGAAAGGGCAGAGGCCGGTCAGGCTGTCCCCTGCGATCTTGTATCTTTGAATGACGGCGGTGTACTCCGCTCGATAGTCCACGACTTGATCGAGGTTCACGCTGTCCATTGTCATCAAATCACCGCCTGTCCCTTGTCTGTAGTTTCATGGGTTGCGCCGGGGGGAGGGGAGGGCACCGCTGCCGATGCCCTCCCCGGTGTCTATCAGCCGAAGGGCAGGGCGGGGTCATCGCCGGAGGGCGCTTCCTCAAAGGCGGGGGCCCCGGCGGCCTCCCCGGTGATGCTGGCCCATTCCTCATCGCTGATCGGGCCAGCGTCCACGCCGTTGCTCCGGGCGGGGGTGGGCTGTCCCTGCCCCTGCGGGTCAGCGGGGGCGTAATCGTCCAGGGTGAGGGCCACGGTCTTGTACTGTTCCTTGATCTGGCGGCGCAGGGCGGTGGCCTGGGCGGCCACTTCGGGCGGGAGCGTCCCCTGCCGCTTGATGACCACCTTGCTGTAGGCGATGCCGTTGGCGTTCTGGGCCTTCTCCAGCGTGAAGCGGAGGATCATGCTGACGTAGGGGGTGCCCGCCGCCAGGATCTTCGTCAGCTGGCGGTTCACGTCCCTGACGCTGGTGGGCGGAACAGACAGGAGGTAGAGGTTGGGATCCCCGCTCATCATGAGGTAAATCCGGCGCATATTCTTGCAGGCTTTGCCCCGGCTCTGGTTCCCGTTCTGGTCGGTGCCGGAGCGGTACTCATTGTAGGGGCAACCCTCGCAGCTGCGGAGTTCGCCGGTCTCCGCCCAGATGGCGGTCTTGCCGTCCATGCTGGCGCAGATGGGGGGTTCGTTGGTGTCGTCCCCGGAGCCGTAGGGCTTCGGCCAGTAGCCGTTGGCCCGGTGCGTGAAAACGATCACCGCGTCGATGGTTTTCATGTATTCCTCATCGCCGTCCTCATCGCTCTGGACGGTGTAGGCGGTGCCCCCACCAGAGGGGATCTTGATCTTCAGGCAGTTGATGCCGCTCTCCGGGTCGAGGTCTCCGAGCTCATCCTGGATCTCGGCCAGCAGCTCCGGGTCGAGGCCGTCATACCGTTTGGTCAGGTGGAAGGGTTCAGTGGTGGCCATGGCGGTTTCGTTCTTCTTGGTGGTCATTTTTACTCATCCTCCGTTTCATTTTCATCGGCGGGTTCCGCGTCCTGGAACTCGGCGGCGCTGGCCAGTTCCTCCATGGGGGTGGGCTCATCGTCGTTCTTGCCCAGGTGCTCCGCCTCGTAGAGATCGCGCAGGGTGCGCCGCATCTCCGCCGCCGCCTCGATCATCACGGCGGCGGCTTCGAGGGTGCTGTTGCAGATGCTGCTGACCGCCTCGATGGCGGGGAAGTTGGGGTCGGGCAGAGTGCCCAGCAGGATGGCCGTGTCCCCGTCGATGGACTTGACGGCCTTTTTGATTTTGGCCAGCCGCTCCGCCGCGATGCCGTAGGCTTCATGGCGGTTGCGGACGGCGGTCGGGGCTTCCCCGCAGGCCAGGATCATCTCTCCGGCTTCCTTGACGGAGTCCTCCGCCAGTTTGGTGATGGCCTTGTCGAGCTGCCGCCGGGTGTCCAGCTCCATCTGTTCGTATTCTTCTCTCATTGGGTTTTCCTCCTTGTTTCTTTTCTGCGGAGAATGTCGTTGTACTCGAAGGTGCTCACCACGGCACTCAGGGCCTCGGAGAGCTCCCCATGTTCCTCGACGTATGCCCGCAGGCTGGATTGCAGGGTCTGGGCGGACACCGTCTCTTTGATGATGTCTCCCAGCCCTTCTTCCCGGAGGGTGGCCAGGAAATCCAAACCGGCCCCCGCCAGATCTTCTTCGGAGCGTTTCCTGTAGCTGACTTTGCTCTGCAGGGAAAAGCTGTACCCGCCGACGGAAATCCGGGGGCAGTCATCGTCGATCATCTGCTGAGTGATCTCCGCCTTTGCCGCCTCGATGGCGGCGGTGTTTTCTTTGACCTGGATTTCCAGTTGCTCCTTCTCTTTGAGGAGGAACTGGTAATCCTTGACCATTTCGAGCAGGGTTCTCATGGGCGTTCATTCCTTTGCGGTTTATTCTGAAGCCCCGGCGGGGCTGTCAGTCTGTTTGTCCCTCTGGGCTATCCGGCGGAGGACTTCGGGCCCCGGTGCTGGCCCGACCTCATCCATGATGATCATCGGCCCGAATGGCGGAGCCGGGATCTCCCAGATGCCCTGCTTCTCCTTGTAGGGGATGGGGGTTCGTAGGGCTGTGACGTTCTTCAGCGGCCATGCGTACCGCCCCGGCAGGAAGTTACCCAGGGCCTGCTCCATCGGGCTGGCGATGGTCAGCGTGGTGGGCATTGCTTGCTGAAGGTCTGCCGTTCCGAGGATGGCTCCGAACCTCTCCGCCGGTTCGCCTTGCTCCAGCAGGTCGAGCCAGCTTCCCTTGTAGTTCTCCGGGGTGATGCCGATCGCCTGGGCGATGCTTTCGTACACCTCGTGGGGCAACTTTCGGAACTTCGCGGCGTGGATGGCGATGGGGCCGGTGCAATATCCGGGCCACGAGCGGGTCTCGATCTGCTTGTAGCCCAGGACGATGAGATCGGCCCACGGCTGCCAGATGGTTATGGCTTTCATTCCTTGCAGCCCTCCAATCTCAGGCATTGGGACTTGCTGTCGAAGGGGCCCTTACGGTAGGCCATGCACCGCTCCCCGGCGCAAACCTCGAACCGCTCATGCAGGGTGTATCTCCCGTTCTTCCCGCTGTACTCCCGCTCCACCGTCTTTTTGTAGGGGCAGAGCTTCTTGTCATCGTTTGCCATGGTTTTCCCTCCTATCTCTTGCGAAAAATCAGACCGGCGAGGCCATCGGGCCGGGTCGTGAGGCCCAGCGTCTTGATCTGCCAGAGCCGCTGGCGGTGGATCTCCGGGTTCCACCCGCAGGTCTCGCAGGCTCCCGGAACGCACCCCAGGCGTGGATCGTCGGGCTGCGGCTTTCCGAGGATGCAGGTGTCGGAGCCCTTCTTTTTTGGCATTGGTCATCCCTCCCCGCTGAGAAGCTGCCGCCAATCGTCCACCACGGTTTTGGCGAGATCCTCTTTTTTCTGCAGGGCCTGGAGCACCGTTTGGTCGATGGTCTTTTCGACCAGCAGGTGGATGTAGGTGCAGGGGTGGTGCTGGCCGATGCGGTGGATCCGGCTCAGGCTCTGGCTGTATGTGGCGTAGTTGAAGTTGACGCTGTAAAAAATGCAGGTGTCCGCCGCCGTCAGGGTGATGCCGGTTCCGGCGGTGTCGATCTGGCCGATGAACACCATGGTTTTTGGGTCGGTCTGGAATTGCTGGACGATGTCCCCGCGTTCCTCCTTTTTGATGTCCCCGTAAATGGCCACGGCCCGCATCCCGGTTGGGCGCAGGGTCTTTTCGCAGAGCCGCTCGATTTCGTGGATCTCCGGGATGAACCGGGCGAAGATCACCAATTTCTTTTTGCCCTCCACGACGTAGTCCTGCAGGATGTCCTCCAGGGCCTCCAGCTTCCCCCGGCTGACCAGCTTCGGCTGGACGGCATCGTCCTCCACCAAAAAGCCGCCGGTGAATTGCTGAAGGCGCAGGAGCTTCGTCAGGACGGTGGTGGCGGTGATCGTTCCTCCATCTGCCAGCTCCGCGTAGCTGTCCCGCCGGAGCCTGTCGTAGAGGTTCTTCTCCGTCCTGTTCAGGGTGATGTAGCGGTTCTCAAAGGTCTGTTCCGGGAGGTCGAGTGCTTCGGCCTTTGTGACCCGGTAGGCGATGCTGTGTTCCTTGCGGATGAGGGTGTCCAGGTCTCTGTAACGGACGATCTGCTTGCGGTTGAACCCGCCCATTTCGCAGTAGCGGTTGCGGAAAGCGTAAAAATTCAGGCCGAATATGGTCGGGTCGAGGAAGCGGTATTGGCTCCAGAGGTCTACCGCCTCATTTTGTACCGGGGTGCCCGAAAGGATGAGCTTGTACCGGGCCTTGTCCCCCAGCTGGTGCATGGCTTTACTCTGGGCGGCATCGTGCGTCTTGATGCGTTGGCTCTCATCCGCGATGATCAGGTCTGCATCGAAGTCCAGGAGTGCGTCGATGATGTCCTCCCGCCAGGTGCTCTCGTAATTGATGACCGCCACCTGCAGGTGGGGGTAGGGGAACCGTTCGAGATCAGCCAGGGCCTTGAGCCTCTGCTGTTTCGTGCCCAGCAGGGTCTTGATGGTGTATGGGAACGCGGCGTAGTCCTGAAACTCCTTCGGCCAAACGGCCACCACGGAGGTCGGGGCGACGATCAGCACCCGCCGGATCCGTTTCTGCTGGTACCCGGCCCCGGCTACGGCGATGGCCGTCAGCGTCTTGCCGCAGCCCATCTCGAACAGGAAACCGAAGCCCTTATTGACCGCCATCGCTCACACCGTCCTTCAAGGGGCCGTACTCCTTCAGCTCTCTGCCGCAGTTCGGGCAGTGCTTCGGATGGTAGATCGCCACCGCCTCCCACTGTTGGCGTTCCTCGTTCCAGGCTTCGGCCTGGATCGTGAGCCCCCGGCCCCATCCGGCGCTGGCCAGCAGGCGGTTCCCCTTTTGTGCAAAGCCTATCGTTCTGGCGTGGTAGTCATTTTCGTCTGTCAGCTCCCCGCCGGAAACTCTGGCGTTGAGGCACATCTCACAGGGTTCCTTCATTGGGCTCACCTCCGTTTTCGGGTTCTTCGCTCTTGCCGGTCATGGTCTCCCGGATGAAGCGGTGCGGCACGTCGCAGCGGATGGCGTTCATCATCAGCTCCGCTTTGGCGCTCTCTCGCACGAGGTTATAAAAATCGCTGAATTTCACCTGCACTCTATCTTCGGCAGTGAAGGCATCGGCCAGTCCCATCGTTCTCGCCTCCTTTCTTTGGGGCTTCTCCCCGGAGCTTTCGCTCCGGGGATTTGCTGGATTTCAGGATTTGGCAATGTCAAAGCCCGGCGCAAAGCCATACGAACTGTAGGCGTTGCGGTAGCTCGCGCCCCCGTCAGAGTACACAATGCAGAAGTTCGTCGTGTAGGTCGCAAAGACCGAACGCAGCCACCACGGGTATGACCCGTGGTCTCCGCATTCCTTCACCCGGTTCCTCTCCCGCGTGAAGATCGGGAGGTGGAAGCTGTCATTCTCATCCGGCCACCACTTGTCCTTCGGGCTGCCGAACACGTCGGTGGCGGAGGGGAGCCAGAGCGGATCCGCGTACTCGACCGTCTCCCCGTTGATGGTCTCTCTGATCGTCCGGGGGCGGATCATGGCTCTCAGCTCTGCGGGCAGGAGCGGGTAGATTTCCTCCAGGACGGCCTTGCGGCCCTGGCTCTTGTAATAGCCGCCCTCGTTCGTGGGCTCATCGTTCATCATGAAGTCCCCGACGCAGTCCAGGAAAATGAACCGGGCGTAGTCTGTCCCCACGAAGGCGCACTGGATGGCTACCGTGTCTCCGTTGGTTAAATGGACGCTGATCATGTCGAAGGGCCGGAGGATGTCGGAGGCCCGCCCGGTTCCGAGGGCATCCCGGAACTTTGCCAGGTCGACGGTCTCCAACCGGCGGGTGGTGGCTACGACTTCGCAGCTGGGCACCGCAGGGGCCTGCGGGGTGACCGCCGCGAGGAAGTCTCCCCAGCTCATGACCGGGATCCCGACCTTCTCCGCGTAGGTTCGCTCGATGGTCGCTCCTTTGCTCTCTGCCCAGTCCGGGTGGGCGACCAGCAGGTCTGCGCTTTCGAGCATGGCCATGGAGATCCTCATGTAGTCTTTCTGCTGGAGGCCGAGGGGCATCCAGGCCGGGTTCAGGGGGATGTGTCCGGCATCGGCCACGATCTCCGCAGCCTTGTCGAACTCCGCCTTGTAGGTGTCCAGCCGCGTGGAGATCGGGCCGGACAGGAAGATTTTTTGGGGCTTGTTCATGCTGTTCATTCCTTTCGTTTATTCCTCTCAGCCGGGTTGGCTGTGAAGGTCTGCTTTGCCTGCGAACTGTTCCGCCATCGCCTTTGCGATTCCGGGGAAGGTCTTGCTCCGGGTTTTAGGATCCCGTTCCTTGCGGCCCTGGAACCGGCGGTAGTTGCCGTTGGCATCTTTGCACCCGCCGTTGACGTATGGGGTCACTCCTTCGGTGATGATGTTGGAGGGGCGCAGGAGGGGAAGGTTCTTCAGCCAGAGGCACGTTCGTTTTGTGTAGGGTTCTCCGTGTTCCCATGGCTGGATGGCTTGGGTGTAGGGCGGCAGTCCGATGAGCTTCATGGGGGTGGGGTTCTCGATGCAAATCCGGGGGCAGTCCGCGTTGTAAAACTTCAGGAAGAATGCCTTTGCCTCCATGGCTTTGGCGTACCGCTCCGGCTGGATCTCCCCGCGTACCCTCATCCGCACCGCTCCGGCGTTGGTCATGTAGGTGCAGGGAGGGAAAGCAAAGAGCATATCCCATTGGGTTCCGATATGGTGGTGCCCCCCCCGCAGTCGGTGAAGGTGCATCGTCCGTTGATGAGGGGGATCGCGTCCGCTTGGATGTGCCACTCCGGGTGCCCGCCAGAGCAGGGCTCTATATCGCAGCTGTAGGCTTCGTGGCCCAGCTCCCGGAGGGCGATGCAGACGGCTTGACTTTCCTCGCAGGCCACCAGGATCCTCACCGCTTCCACCCCATCTTCTTCCCGCAGCGGTGGCAGTGAGTGTGGTTCGGGCTCACTCTGCTGTTGCAGGCGGGGCAGTGCCATACGCCATCCTTGTGGATGGGCTTGCCGGGGATCTCGAACTTCCTGTGGAGGTTCTGGTACTGCTTTGCCAGGGTGCGGTAATCCTGCAGGATGTCCAGCACCCCGTCGAGATCGGCGCAGCCCTCTCCGACCAGGGCGGCGAGGACGCGGATGGCCGTCTCACAGGCGGTAACGTCCGCCGTGTAGATCTCATTCTCCGGGTCTGCCCGCAGGCTGTCTTTGCTGTTGTCTCGCAGGCTTCCCAGCTGGGCGATGATGTCGTTCAGGTTCATTGGTTTCCTCCGATCTGTTCCGGGCTGGCCCACCCGAAGGCGACCAGGCACATATTGGCCCCCCGCACCTGGTGGGCGTAGAGGGACATCTTCACGGGGTATTTGGTGACCGGCTTCGGCTCCGGGTTTACCCGCTCCCGGTCGATTGCGCTCTGCACCGCGTGGAGCTGCTCCCGGCGCTGGGCGATGGTGGGGGGCAGGCGGACGATGCCGGAGAGCTTGTCCAGCAGTTCCATGTCCGCGATGCCGGACAGGAGCTGTGTCTTTCTGTCCCAGCGCATCTTGTTCCAGCTTTTGATGACGGCGAACTGCACGTTGTCCGCCTCTTTAATCAGCAGGTTGTTCCCCTGCAGGGCCATCTTCATTTCGCCGCCCCCATCTCCGCCAGGTAGGTCTCCATGAGGGCGATGGTCTCCCGGCTGTAGGCTGTGGAGGTCACTCCGTTGCGGAGCATCCTCTGGGCCCTACTGGGGCCAGCGTTGTACCCCATGAAGAGGGTGTTGTCATGCACCCACCCGAAGCCGTACCGTGTTGAAAGCTCCCGGAGGTAGTCCAGGGCCACGGCGGTGCATTGTACCGGGTCGGTGAGGTCGGTCACCCCCAGCTTCTTCATGCGTTCGGTGTGCCAGCGGGTGTTGATCTGGTACATTCCCTTGCTCACCCCACTGTCCCCGACCACGTCCGAGCGGAAGCGGCTCTCTCTCCAGGCGATGGCCATGACAGCGCAGAACAACTCCGGGTCTTGTCCGCAAAGGTCGAAGATTGCGGCTTGCGTCTCCGCGTCGAGGGGGACGCTCTCCAGGAGCTTCGCCGGTTGCTCCGGCTCCGGCGGCGGGGCCGGGGCCGGTGATGGGGCGGCCTGCAGCACGATGGATTCTGTCGGCGGTATGTATGCTGTGGCCGTCGGTTCCGGCCCCTGTAAATCAGAGGGAGCCGAAGGCGTAGGCTCCCGGCTCCCGGCTGTGGCCGCAGCTGCGACGATGGAAGCTCCGAGGGCCAGGGCGGCGGCGGCTCCGACGATCTGTGCGATCTTCCTCCGACGTTTCCTGGCGCGGTGCGCCGCTCTCCTTTCGGAGATCTGCTGGCGCTTCGCTTCGGCCTGTTCCTGTGCGGCCTGTTCGATTTTCGCTTCAATGGCATCCCAGTCCATGGTGTTTCCTCACTTTCTCACTCGCATTCGCACCGCTTCGCAAAAAGATCTGGGTGAGCCTCCAGAATATTTGCGATTGCCCGAGCGGAGGTGGATGGCGCAAACCCATCCCGTTTGGCCAGTTCGCTGATCGCAACCATTACGGCCGCCAATAATTCTTTGTCATCAGTCGATGCAACGCATCTATACGAAAGCTCGCCGGATTCAAGCCCGCTCAGATAAATCGCAAGAGACGGCGTTTTGCCCCTCATCTTTGCTCACCCCTTTCTATAACGATGAGCACCCGCTGGGGTCTGTTGTCCAGCCAGATGGTGCAGGTGTTCTTCCCCTTGCTGTCGGTCTGAATGACGCCGGCATCCCGGAGGGCGCACAGGGCCTTGACCTTCCCGATGCCGCAGTCTCCGAATTTCTCATAGGCCGCCTCTTTCCGTATGGCAGTCCCGTCCGGCCTCACTCGGCACGGCTCTTTTTCCGCCAGTTCGCGGACGATTTTTTTCAGGGTTTGAACATCGGCCTCCATCAGCTTTTGCCGGGTGTAGGTCTTGCGGGTCTTTTTCTCCTGCGCCGACAGCCGATTTTCGATGGACACGAATCTGGCGCTCATGTCAGAAAAACCTTTGTCCATCGTTTCGGTTAACTCACTCAGGGCCCGCAGAAGTTCCTCGTTCACGCTTTCACTCCTTCCCGCGCTTTTCGCTCCGCTTTCCACCGTTCATAATCGGCCCGGATTATAGGATCGTTGTAGGCCCGGAGGATGCCGCTTAGGGCGGCCTGGGCGATATTTTGGGCCACATACTGGGGTATCCTCTCTGGATCGATCCGGCCCGTGGCGGCGATTTTGATGGTGGGTTCTTTCATGCTGATCTTCCCCTTTAGGCGTTGGGCGTTGCGCTTGCTTTGCCGGTCTGTTCCTGGGCCGTCAGTCTGGTCTGTGCCTCCATCCCGGCGATGAATGCGCTGGCGACCGTGACTACCATGGATCGCTGGCCATCCGGCAGGCTGGCGAGGAAGGCCATCGCCCGGTCAGCGTTTTCGAGCTGGGCAGGGGTGTAGGTCTTGTCGGGCTTCATTTTGTTCGCCTCCTTTGTTGATTGTGCTATTATCATACATCGCTGGGCTATCTTTGTCAAGATATTTTTTGTTGACTGTGAAATTTTTTATTGACTTTGAAATGTTCTTGTGGTATCCTTGCTATATCAGGAGGTGAAAAGAATGACGCTTGGTGAACGGATTAAAAAAATCCGAAAAGAAAAAGACCTGACTCAGCAGGCCCTCGCAGATCAGATCGGGATTAAGCAGAACAGCGTCGCTCTGATTGAATCCGGCAAGCGTAACGCTTCCGACCAGGTCATCCTCGCTATCTGCCGGGAATGCCATGTCCGGGAAGAATGGCTCCGCTCTGGTCAGGGCGAGATGTTTGTTCCGTCCCCAACCTCGGAGCTGGATGCCCTGGCGGTTCGCTATCCTCAAATGACGCATGAGACCTATGTGTTTATTGAGAAGCTGGTCGGTCTGCCTGAATCGGCGCAGAACACCATCATGGGGTTTCTGCGGGAAGTGGTCGAGGGCTTTGGCGATGTAGCGCCGGGAACGGCAGCTCTACCGGGCCGGAAATCCCCGGACGAAATGTCGGCAGGAGAGCTTCATGCCGAGCTTGACCAGCAACTTGCCGAAGAAAAAGAAGCGGGGGCCGCGTCCGAAGTCTCTTAGTCTGGCGGCTCCGCCATCACAAAAAAATATGGTATGGCGGAGGGTTCTCCCTGTGAAGCGCAAAAAAAGAAGGGGGAACCGGCCACGGTGGGCTGGTTCCCCCTCAAAAAATCGAAAGAAGGTATATCTGTATGAACGAGATAAAAATCAAACTGGCGGCGGTTTCCTTGTCCCTGCTGGCGGCGCTCTCCCTCTCCAGCTGCTCCGCTGATCCGGCCCAGACGACGCCGCCCGCCGGGGCCGCCGGTTCTTCGTCCCCCTCTACGTCTGAGGCAGCGCCGGAGAGCGAGGCCCCGTCGGAGGCCGTAGCTACGGAGCCGGAGGCCAGCGAGGCCGGGGCGGTCAAGTCTGGCAGCTACACCCTCCCCTGTGGGCTGAACCTCAATTTCTCGGATAGCGTCCGAAACGATGTGACGGGGAAGTGGCGGCTGGCTACTACTGCTGACAGTATGGCCCCGGCGGATTGTGCCCTGGAATATTATGAGGCGCTCTTTTCTTCCGATGATGAAATCCACGCGGTCTGGAATGCTACCCTGGGAACTATGACGCGCATTACTGCCTCCGGCGGCCTGCTGTTCGTCGATACACTGGAATATGTGAAGGGCGAGGAACACGACGCTAACCTTCTGTTCTCCGGGGAGCTGCTGGACAGCCGGATTTATGATATAGCGACCGGCGAGCCGGTCGATCTGGACGAATGATGGGCGTTGGTGGTGGTCTCCCGGTGGAATACCAGGGCGAGTGCGTCATCTATGCCCGGTACTCCACCCATAACCAGAAGGATGTCTCCATCGAGCAGCAGGTGGCCGACTGCGAGGCGTATGCCCGCTCCATCGGCCTGCGGGTGGT
>CANQZJ010000011.1 GCA_947628315.1 uncultured Oscillospiraceae bacterium | reverse complement strand
CATGAGCTTTCCCTTACGCGCGCGCAGGCAGACGCGGCGAGCGCGGGCGACTCGCACGCGATTCCTTCCGACGCCGCCGCTCAGCTAGGTCAAAACGCCGACTCGGACGCCAACGCCGAGTCCGACGAAGAGGAACTGGTCACTCCCCTCCTCGCCACCATCGCTTCCTCCGGCGATGACGGCATCATGACGATTGATGCGCCGGCGACATCTTTCCCGGATACAACGGATTGGACTACGGTTACGGACGGCAATATCTCTGAGGCGGGCAATTACAAGATGGACACATCGGCGGCTGTTGATTCCTTGACTGTATCAGACCCGGCTGAAGGAGCAGTTCAGCTACAGATCAATGGGACTGGCGCAGCAAATGCAATTTATGCCTTGCAGTCTGATTTGAATAATGTCGATACTCTGTATCTGAGTGGATCTGGTGCCTTTTACGAGAATGGTTCTTTCTTCGCTAGTAAAGACGATGGTGGGAGAGAAAAAGCCACAATTAAGACGATATACGTTAAAGGTGCTGCCTTGGAGTTCTCCAAATGGCGTGGTGGAAGCCTGAGTGGCTTCTCTGGTGAGCTGACGATGGAGACCGATTTTGTGATTGGGAAGAGTACGGTGAGTGCCGGTTTTGACTTCGCGAATAACGCTGCTCTTCGCGTTAGTACGAAAGTAAGTACAACGGGTACACTGACACTTATTGAAGATGCAAAAATTGGACTGCAAGACTTAGCAGCTTTGTCTTTTGGAGGGATTGTTTCAGGAGCCGGTCACGCACTGACTGTAGCTACGTACAACAATGGTAACACGCTCACATTCGGTGCTGGCGGTACGCTGGGTTCGCTGGATTTGGGGTCAGGAGTGACTCTCTCTCTGGGAGGTACACTGGTGTTGGAAGGGAACAGTACGATTAGCTCAGTCACAGGGGAGGGAGGGATTCAACTGAAGAACGACGGAATTACCATAACTACTCCCGGAGCTGCGTTGGCAGCTATAGCGAACAAACTCACTCTGGGAGATGGTGTGACAAACGCTACATTGGAGCTGAGTGAGAGTACTGATAGAACGATCAGTGGCACAGCGATTACATTGGCAGATGGGATCAAACTAGTCAAAAAAACCGGATTACTTCAGCTCGAGAAGGCTGATATGACAATGGGAGGGGAAGTTGACTTGGCGGCGTTAAGTCTGTTTGGAGATGATGGTCAGGCGGCCACAATGACACTTAAAGCCGGGGGAGTTATCCATGGGAATCTTGTCATAGCATGGGGTGCATCATTAGCTCTTGGGGGAGATTTGACGATAGGTGGTGAGCTTAGCAAGAGTAATTACTCTGGAGAGGCAGCCGTCTCAAACAGCGGCAGTGGCACGGTCTATTTGCTGTTTTCCAACGATGCTGAGAGCTCATCTACATTGTCTGATTTCTCGGGAGAATACGCCACATCAAAACTGAGTGATGGTGTTGGGATTGGTAAGGCGGGGACAGGGAACTTGACCTTCACGGAGGGCGGAGACGCAGGCTATGCGTTCAAGATGACCGGCGGCGGAACGCTGAAACTGGAGGGGACGAGTGCGTACAATTTCAGCAAAGGCCTGACGCTGAATGGTGGGACGCTGGAGCTGGCAAATAGTACGGTCGGCGGACTCACGGTTGGGACGTCCTGGACATGGACGGAGGACACGACACTGAAGGTTTCCGGCGGCGAGGGTCTCACGATTGACCTTTCCTCGCTGACCACGCTCAATGGTGGCAATTCCACCACCAAGTTAAACCTCAACCTGACGTCCGAGTTCCTCGAATCTTTTCTTACGGGCGAGTACACGCTCTTCACGTTAGGAACGGGCGGCATCTCCGACCTTTCTGATTACTTCACCCTGCTGGTGGATGGGCAGGAGGCGAGTGATTCGGATAAGTACACAGATCTCCAACTCACGGACGAAGGAAAACTCACTTGGACAGTTATGTCAAAGGGAGACTTGTACTTCGGCGGGGGGAGTGATGAGACGAATTTGACTTGGGGAACAGATCAATTTGACACGGCTGAGACGGGAGAAGAGAAGGACTCGTGGGCGGATGGCAAAGACGTTCATTTCGTGGATTCCGGAAGTGGGACGCACACGGTGACACTGTCAACGGATATCACGACGGGGAACATGGAGGTCAGCAAGAGCGCCGCCACTTGGAACTTCACAGCCGCGTCCCCCCAGACGCTCAAGGTCGGAGGGAGTCTGACCGTGTCGGACGCCGCAAAGCTCGGCTTCTCCGCAGACGTTCAGCTCGAGGTGACCGGCAATGTAACGCTGGGAGCAAGCAGCACGCTGACGCTGGCGAGTGACATGAGCTTCGGCGGTACACTTTCCGGAGAAGGCAAGATTGAGAAATCGGAGGACGCAACTGTTTACGCCCTCTGGAGCAACAGGAGCGGGACGTCCGTTGACTGGGATAATTTGAAAACTCATTTTGGTAACGTGCTCTCCGAAGGCGTTGGTTACGGTGTGAACATGACCACGCACGACCTGACCGTCACCGAAGCTGCTGAGCTCGACCGCGCCTTCAAGGTGGAAGGCAGCGGACATGCAGTGACTTTCAGCGGGGCTGTGACAGTAGCCGACGGCGTGGGTATCGTGATTGGCGATGGAGCTACACTGAAACTTGCCGACAGCCTTGCTCCGAAGGCTGGAAACTCAGGGGCAATTCAGTTCTCCGGCAGTGGTACGCTGGAGTTCGATATGGAGGAAGAGAGCCGCTTCAAGTCCTTCTCCACTGCTGCAGCTACCAAGGTGAAAGCCAACATCACCGGGAAATGGGCATTCATGGAGGGCGCGGACATCGACGGAACGTTGGAAGTTGTCGGCGGGCATGAACTCATCTTTGAGGGAACGAACGATGTAGCTCACCTCACTGCGGCAAATGGAGCCACTGATCTCTCAAAACTCTCGCTGAAATATGGTGATACAAGCAACGAATCCACAACGATCGGTACGGAGGGAGACGAGTCCCTCTCCATCGGCGAGTTGAACATGGAAGCGGGAACTCTGACGCTGAATTACGCCAACGTCACGGTGACAGGATTGATCGATTCTTCTCAAACGGATGTCGAAGGTTCCATCATAGGCAAATCGCTAACTGTCAATAATGTAGGAGATAATACCAGCTACAACGGCTCGCTGCAATTGAGTGGTGATTTCACTAAGACGGAAGCAGGAAAGCTGGTGATTCAAGGTGGTTCCTCCTCGAGCGGTAAGCTCTCCTTCACCGGGAAAGTGACGATCTCCGACGGCGAGGTCGAATTCGGTCAGGAGACAGACGGTGTGGACATGAGTGTAGGGGGAGACCTCACGGTGAATAAAGGCAGCAGCGGCGGTGCGTTCACATGGGCTGCTACCGATAAGAACCTCACAGTCACCGGCGAAACCAAGCTGAATGGCACGCTCACGCTCATGGGCGGGGATAATGTGTTGACAAAGGCAGTGACTGCCGGGGAGAACGGGGAGAATAGTGTGCTGAAAGTGGAAGGCGGGAGCTTGGATCTCAAGGCAGGTCTCAAAGGTACGCTCACGGCGCTCACGCTAGGGAATGAGACTTCAGGTGTTGTCTTGAAGTCCGGCGGGGACATCACGCTGAGCGGCACGGTCACTCTGAATGGGGAAAGCACGCTTACCTTTGATGCTATCGGGACTGCCGGACAGAAGCTCACTCTGTCCAGTGGTGATGATTCATTGAGTTTTGCGGGAACGGGTACGCTTACGTTGCAAATTGACGCGGACTGGCTGTCCGGACAGATGAGTGGGAGTATCACACTCGTGGAGAATTGGAAGAGTGAGTATGGGGAGTATATCCGAGTCGCGTTGACGGGGGACGATGCCGCTGGAACCTATACCAGCTTGAGGCTGGACGGCAGTGGAAAACTCATCTGGGGTGAGAGCGCGGAGTTGAAGTGGACGGGAGAGGGCGATTTAGCTTTAGGCGATATGACCGGGACAGATGGATGGACGTTCCAGAATGAAGTGGTGGCGGGTCAGGATGTGTATTTGGAAGGAACGAAGACGGACACCGCTATCACGGTGACCGTGAATGGCGGAGAGGACGATGAGGTGAGCATGAAGTCGTTGACGGTGGGAGGTGAAACTGCAACCACCAGCTACACCTTTACCGGTGACACGATCACGATTAAGGAGGGGCTGACACTGAATGTGGACGCTCAATTCGGCAACGAGGTAACGGTGGGCGGAGAACTGGTAGGCAAAGGGGCATTGACCGTAGCAAGCGGAGGGAAGGTGACGCTGGGTTCGGCATTGACCTCATCGGACGAGGGCGCAAGCTATACGGGGAATATCACCGTGGAGCAGGGAGGAACACTGGTGTTGAGCAAAGGTGCGACACTCTCGAGGTCCGGTCAGAAGCTGACTCTGCAGGGGGGGGGTACGCTGGAATTGGGTACCGGCGCGAGTTTTGCATCATTTGAGCTGACGGGAGGAACAGGTGCCGGCGTGGTGAAGTTTGACTCGGTGAGCGGGCATGACCAAGGGACAGGTAATACCCTCACTTTGTCGGGGGCTCTGAACAGCGAGGGCGAGTTGCAACTGACGTCTGATAGCGTGGGGTCTGTTTTCTTGGTTTTGCAGGGAGGCGGTAAACTCGAGAGCATCACTCAAGGAGCAACGGAAGATTTGTACGCCTGGGTGAATGTGAAGGAAAATCTCACCTTGACTAAGGGTGGAGACATTAAAGGCGTGATGACCCTTTCGGATGAGGTGAGTGTCACGCTGGGGGCGGACATGACGGTCGGCTCTCTATCTACGGAGAACCTGACTGAAGGAATTTCCATCCTGAACGGTGCGGAGTCCGGCGATGTAACGTTGAAACTCTGCGGCAATTTCTCGAAAACAGTCAACGGAGCTCTGACCTTGGGCAGTGCCGACAAGAAGGTCAATCTGGAGGTGACGGATACTTTCGGCAGTATCGTGACACAAACATTTGGGGGAACGACGAAGATTTACGGCGATGTCACTGTTAAGAAAGGGATACTCACTTTCAGCGGAAGCGACAATGAACTGAAGGGCAACGTGACGGTGAGTGGCGGCACATTGAACATCACAGGGCTGAAGGATAACACACTTGAGGGAGACATTTCCATCACAGGAGGAAAGCTCTATTTTACGGGAGACAAACTTACTCTGAAGGGCAACGTGACGTCCATAGGGACAATCTCTAGTGATAGTCATCAGTTGTCAGCAGGTCTGGACTTCTCCAGCGTTGCTGACGTCACTGTGGAAGGAACGCTGAATATTAGCGAGGACTTGGTGTTCTACGGCGTTAATAACAACAACCCACGCAACCTCTCTTTGAATCAAGGAGGCACGATTAAGGGGCAATTCCTTGCTTCGTGGGGGGCTAAGATAATTTTGGGCGACGATTTAGTGGTCGGTCAATTTGGTGGCGGTACTCAAACGAACGGAACAACTGCCGTTCGCTATTTCGAACGACTGAAAGCGACGGAAAAGACGGTTTACGTTCTGCGTAGTGACTTCGATATAGCGGAAGGTAGTACGACGTCCGATGAGATCACCCTTGAGGCCTTCTACAAGTCAATCCAAGGAGGAGGTAACGGGACGATAGGAGAGGGGGTTGGGATCGGCATCAAGCCGGGAGCAACGAATACGGTTAAACTCACCGGCTCCACCACTATGGCGGTGGACTTCAAGGTGGCGGACGGGACGCTGGAACTGAGTCCCGGAGCTAGTGGAACAATGACCTTCCAGAAAGGATTGACTGTGGCGGATGACGCCAAGCTGGCAGTAACGAGCGGCACGTTGACGCTTACCGGCGGGGTCAAAGGCACGCTGACGGGGCTGGTGTTAGGGAGTGTGGGTGATGATGGGGGCAAGACCGGTGTGACGCTGGATGTGAAGGCGGGAAATATTACATTGGGGGATGGGCTAGCGTTGTACGGGACGAACACGCTGGTGTTGACCACCATTGGGGGAAGCTCTGGTCAGAAACTCGTTCTGACGGACTTGACCTTCTCGTTTGATGACGGCGCCGATGGCAAACTGCAACTTCAGATCACGGAGGCGATGCTGCAGAATCAGGCCAGCGGGAGTATTACGCTTGTGGATGGTTGGAGCAGCGAGTACGCGAGTCGGATCTCAGTTACATTGTCGGCGGATAGCGGGAAGTACAAGAATCTGGCGATTGGGGATGGGGGCGTGTTAACATGGCAGGAAGTGATGGATAGCTTGACGTGGAGCGGAAAGGTGGAAGGGACTGGGCATATCACCTTGAGTGACGAGGTGACGGAAGAGAAGAAGGGTGATTGGAATGCGGTGGGGCTGGTGACGGAAAACACGGATGTGACGTTCGCCGGTACGTTGGAGCAAGACTCTGATGCGGCGACGTTGACCGTGGAGTTGAAGGACAGCGAAACCGCTGGAGGCGACTCAAAGGTGCACGCGAAGAACCTCACGGTGGGAACAGATACCGGAAAGCAGCCGAGTTACACGTTCACCGGAGAGGGCATGACGCTTGACGTGGCAGGAACGCTCACGCTGAACACCAGCACGACCTTTAACAGCGGCGTGGGAGTAACCGCAAAGAAGCTCATTGTGGATGTTGGGGCTGATGAGGCTGGTGCGGTTGATGGGACGGTGGACTTTGGTGGTGGGCTGAAGCTGGAAAATGGTACAGTGAACGGGATCACCGTGAAAAGCGGTAACGTGACTCTCTCCGGCGGGACGGTAGAGATAGGATTGGGAAGTAAAGACGCCCCCGGGATGGCAGGTATTGAGTTGAGCGCTAATACCTCATTGAGGGTTACGAAAGGAGTTGACACGCTTACAAGTTTAGGTTTTGTCCATCTCGGCGAAGGAGCCCAGCTCATTTTGGAGCAGTTAGGGAACCTTGATGGCGGGAGCACTATCGTGTATGGTGATGCGGAAGTGGACGAAGAAGGTTCCGCTACCGGCTGTACAGGAACCATCGTATTGTCAGGGATAGCGGGAAGTAACGCCCCAGCGAACTTCTCAAAAGCTCACAGTATTTTGCCAAGTGGAGGGAAATATCTAGGAGAACTTGTTCTCAAAAATAGTTATTTCACCGCAGTCTCCGGGATGACCAAGCTCAGGGATGTATTCAAGCTGACGATTGGGAGCGGCTCGACTCTGGAACTGACGGGCGATATCTTTGGATCAGAAGACACCAAGACCAAAGTTCACATTTCCGGGACGGGGTATGGCGATGTGGGCGCGGCTCTCGTTTTCGGCGCCGGTAGCAGCGTCAACGATTACACGAAGATTGTCCTCGATGGGGATGCGGCTGTAAGTGTCAGCAATCAACATTCCGTTTGGTTCCAAGGGACGATTGATGCTCTGACCGAGGAAGAAGGAGCAGCGGAGTACGTATTCACGAAGGTGGGGGAAGGTGACCTCGAGTTCTGTCTTACGGGGTCTGTGACGGAGAACGTGAAAGCGCTGGATATAAAGGAGGGCAGTATAACCCTTACCACGGACGCCGATCAGTTGAGCAACGTTGTCTTTCAGCTCAGTGGCGGCGAGCTGCGTTTGAGCAAGAGCGGAAGTGGTGGTGCTGGCGCTTCAGCTAGCGCTTTCACCCTGCGCGGTTTGGAGGGAGGAGAAGGAACAATTAAGGGAGGCTATAGTACAGACGGCAATGAGAAAGCAGTTACGCTGACACTTTCCGATGAGAAGAATCACGAAACGTCAGCCGACGTAGTAGCGACAACCAACGGGACGAAACTCGACATCATCAAGGAAGACACGGGGGTGCAGACCTTCAAGGGCGCATTTACGGCGGGGACGGTGACGCTGAATGGAGGCGGCATGACGCTTCAGGATGAAACCGGCAACGGCGGGAGTGTGGATAGTTTTGTGCTGAGCGATGGAACGACCCTGACGTTGAACTGTGGCACGTCGAGCAGCACTTCACAGAACAGCGGCACGTACACCGCAGGTAGCCTGAGTGACGGGACGACATCGAGTGAAGGGACGGGTAAAGTCACAGGTACCGGGACGTTGGAGCTGCAGACGGCGGAGGAAGGGGCGGATTTTGCGGGGGAGGTGAGTGCGAATTTGACGTACAAGGGTGCGGGAGAGCAGACGGTGGGGAAGGTGACGGGGAGTGCGGTGGAAGTGGATGCGGCGGGAACCTTGAGCGTCGGGACGCTAGGGACGGCGGCGAGCGCTGGCGACCCGCCGGTGAGCGGCAGCAACACGACGGTGACCTTCAAGCAGGGCACGTTGACGATAACGGAGGGCGGTGATTTCACGCTGGCGACGGATGGCGAGCTGAGCGACACTGTGAAGCGGAATCTCGAGGTGGGGGAGGACGTGACGAGCCTGACGGTGAAGGGGACCGTGGAAAACGGGAGTGCGAGTAAGGCGAGCTTGAGCAAACTCGATCTCGCGGGCGCGATGTCGATCACGAATTTAAACCTGACGCTGGGAGCCACAAGCACTTTCACCGGCAGTGGGTCATTGACCGTTGGCAGTGGCGCGAACCTGACACTGGGCAAGTACTTGGGGAGCGAAGGGTTCACTTACTCCGGCGGGTTCATCCTGGATGGTGGGCAAGTGACTTTGCTGACAGGCGTGGGAAATGAGATGAGTGGCGGGCTTACGGTGGAAGCCGGCGGCGGTACCATCGAGCTTGGCGGTACGGTTGAGAGTGAAGGGAACCCGAACCTGAAGACCGAGGTGAGCGGGACAGGCAAACTGTCGTTGCTGGCAACGGAGGTAACGGGTGGTAAAGATCTGACCGTAACCTTGTCGGATGCTGCCGGTGGCGCGGAGGTGAAGCACGAGGTGACGGTTGATTTGGGCGAGCATGTTGTGTTGGCGACGGATACGACCGGTCTGACGCTGAAGGGCGTGAGCGGGTCGGGAACGATTGGCGCGGGCGGCACGGTGACGATTAATGGTGCAGAGAAGGCAGAGGAAGCCGCGACGTTCGGGGGAACGATTGCCGCGGACGCGGCTGTGACCTTGGCGAGCGGCAACTGGAAGTTGACCGGCGCGACGATTACCGGCGGGTTGACTGTGAACGGGACGTTGGATGTGACGGGCGGCGCCACGGTGAGCGCGGCGGGGGCGTTGACCCTGGGCGCGGGCGCGGTCCTGTCGGTGTCGGACAGTGGCACGTTGACCATCACCATGAGTGCCGACGCCGTGAAAGACAGCGGAGCGATCAACCTGAACGCGTCGCTCGGCGCGGACGCAATTGCTTCCGGTCTGCAGATCTCACTGACCGGGGCTGAGGTGGGCGACGACTACAACTGGTCGTACCAGCTGTTTAAGCTCGGTGAAGGCGTGACGTTGGGCTCTGACTTCATCACGGCCGTGCAGAATGCTCTCGGCACGATTGCGAACCACTCCGACTGGAGCTACGTGCTGGATAGCACAGGTAAGCTGAGCATCAAAGTCGCTAGTCAGGAGCTGACCTGGGACGTTGGTGGGAACACGGACGTGTGGAGCACTGAAGCCGCCAACTGGAAGCCGGGCGCATCGGGTGACGACGTAGCCTTCGGCGTGAAGGACGATGCCTTGTTCGATAATTCAAACGGCGAGAAGGAGACTATCACCATCAGCGGGGGCGTCGTTGCGAACAACGTGACGGTGAAGCAGGGGACGTGGGAGTGGACAGTGGATACGGGTAGTTCGCTGACCGTGGAGGGGGCGTTCACGATTGGTGTCGAAAAGAGTGATGATGAACCCAACGCGACCCTGACCCTAGGCTCGACCGGTGGTAAGTACACCGTGACCGGCGGCATCGAGGTAAAAGAAACAGGCGAGTTGGTCGTGGAGATATCCAATGGAGCATGGAATTTCGGGAGTAGCGGGGTACACGGTAAGGGTACGCTGACCCTCGATCTGGCATCGGAGTACGCCCCGGAGGGTGTGACCCAGACGTACGTCCTCGGTGAAACCCTCGAGAAGATTCTTGGAACGAGCCTCGGCAACTTGAAATTGCGCGCGAAAGGCAGTGACCTCGTGAATGTCAACATCACGGAGAAATCCTCGAGTCGTCTGGCCAGCGTTACGAATTTGTATGTGGGTGATCACGTGAGTCTCGCAATTCAGCAAAACGGTGAGAGCAAGCTGGACGCAACGGTAGATGGTGCGACCTTGCACCTGACCGGAGACGGAAACACCACCGAGCACCAAGAGCGCGGTGCGCTGCACTTCGGAGTAACGGCTACCGTGGGACGCGAGGTCGTGCTGGATGGGGCGACCACTATCACGGCAGCGAAGGATCAGACCGGCACGATCAGCAAGTTGACCGCCGGCGGCAAGGATTTGACCGTGGGGACTGAGGGTGACGCAACGACAACGAACACCGGTACTGTGAAGGTGGAAGCCCTGGGGGGTGGCAAGGACACCTTCGGTAACATCACCATCCATAGCGGCACGCTGGAGTTGGGCTTTGTTGGCAAGGAGGGCCTGGCCGGAACGGTGACCGTTGACGGCGGGCTTACCCTCGCCAGCGGGACCTACGGCTTCACGAACCTGGCCGGTAGTGGAGCGATCACGATGAGTGGCGCCGACGCGGGCATCACCCTCTCCGAAGCGACCGCCTCCTCCGGAGAGACCGCTTCCTACACCGGAACCATCACCGGCGGGAAGGTGACCGTGAATGGCGGTACATGGTCATGGAACAACGCGAACGGCGGCGCGGCGGTGGACGTGGCAGGAAGCGCGACGGTGACCTTGGGAGGGGATAGCACGATGACCTTCAGCAAGGGCGTGACCAGCGCGGGAACCTTGACCCTGAAGAACGTCACCTTCGGGGCGGGCAGCTCGCTGAGTGTGACCGGCGGCAGCTTGACGGTGGATGGCACGCTGAATCTCGCCGCCGTATCGGGCGGTGGCACGGTGAGCAGCGGCGCCAACATCACCTTTAAGTCGGGAGCCACGCTGCAGGGCGGCTTGGTGGTGTCGGGGAGCGGCACGCTGGTGCTGAACGGATTGACGCTGGGGGGCGATGCAAGTTCCGACGGCTCCACGCCCGGCTTCTTGGATATTTCGGGGTACACGACAGACCTGACTGCTAGTACGCTGGGGACAAGCGCGGAGGGCGGCTATTCCCTGATCATATCGACCACCGGTCGTGACATCAAACAAGGGACGGTTACGAATGCGGGAAATTACGCGCTGAAGATGACCAAGGAGCAGATGGAGACACTGGCGGAACTTGACGCCTTCAAGATCCACATCACCGGCTGGAATGACTTGCAAGTCGGGGTATCGCACATCTCCTTCCTGGATATCTCAGGGTGGTCCAGCTTCACATACAGCGAGGACGCATTCACCAAATTCTTGGAACACGTGGTCGTGGACGGGATAGAAGACGGTGAAAAACTCGTCATTGATGAGTACGGGCATTTGGGCATCGATAAACTCGATCAGCAGGATCTTTACTGGAACGGCGGCGACGACGGCGCTGGAACCACCCTGACCTGGTCGGAGTCGGTGTGGGATGACGATGAAGATTACATAAACCAAGGCAACAACTTGACATTCCACAAAGGCGACAATGTGACGCTCAGCAGCACGGCGAACGCCGTGGAGGTGACGGTGGCAGGGGATACGAAAGCGGGGAATGTGACCCTGAAGGAGAGCGTGTACACCTTGAAGTTGGGTGGCGATTTTGAGGCAACCGGCGCCTTTACCGTGACGGATGGCGCCAAGGTCACCCTGCGGGAAACTGCCGGGGCGAATGTGACCCTCAAGTCACTCGTCGTCGGGGAAGGCTCTACCTTCGGTATTGCAAGCAACACCTCCTCGACCGGCCCGTTGGACAGTTTGACCTTGGGCGGCATCACCGGCAAGTCGGCCCCCGTGGAGAAACGCGGAACCGTGACGCTGAGTAATACGTCGGATGTCTCATGGACAGGCGTCATGGGGATCACCGGATCCGTGGACGTGATCTTTGGCGGTACCAGTAAATTCACGGCGACCGCGAGCGGACAGCAAAAAGGGTTGAACATCACCGGTGGCGCCACGCTTACGGTGAGCAGCAGCGGGACGAAGGATCTCGGCGCGGTCACGCTGGATGGGAACTCCGAGCTTGTGGTGAAGAATGCAAGCTCGTGGAGCAGCACCACGGTGAGCGGCGACGGTACACTCGTGTTTGATGGGCTTGGCGCGTTGAACGGAACAACGGCCAGTAGTCTCATCACGAGTAGTGGCACGCTGGGCAGCGTCGTGCTGCGTGGGGACACGGCTCTCACCTTATCGGCCCTCGGAAACTTCGGACATGCGGGCAAACTGGTGATTGAAGATGGGGCGTCGATGTCCGTGGGTGTTGGTGTTATCAACGATGCACGAACCACCCAAAGTAGTCTGATAGGGGATATATACCTTGCGGGTTCCGGAGGTGATGATGGCAATGGGGCGTTACTCTTTACCGGAACGGGGGCGGGTACATCGTATAACAAATTGAAGTTGACTGCGGATGCGACCATCAGCAACGCGGGCACCGTTTGGTTCCAAGGGGAGATCGATGCCTTGCTCGGAGAAGGTGGAACGAAGTACGTGCTCACGAAGAAGGGCGCGGGCTCGCTGGAGATGTGCGGCAGCGTTTCTGTGACGAACAATGTTAAGGCGTTGAAAGTAGCGGAGGGGAGTATGATCCTCACGTACGAAACTTCCACCAAGTTGGAGAACGTCGTTGTTGAACTCAGTGGCGGCACGCTGCAACTGAGCAAGAGCGGAAATAGTGACACAGGCGCTTCGGCTAGCGCTTTCACCCTGCGCGGTCTGGAGGGGGCGAGCGGAAAAATTTGGGGTGAGTTTGGCAAAGGTTCCTCCAATGCTGTCACCTTAACCCTGAAAGATGAAGATGATCACACGACAGGAGCTAACGTTGTCGTGGCGGAATCCGGTCAGGGTAATGATCGCAAAAAGCTCAACATCACCAAGGAAGGTAAGGGAGTGCAGAGCTTCACGGGTACGTTTGAGGCGGGGACGGTGACGCTGAATTGGACGGAAAATCCTGACGAGCCTGATGATGAGACGGGCGGTGGCATCACGCTGGATAATACAGAAGGCGGGAGTGTGGATAGTTTTGTGCTGAGCGATGGAACGACCCTGACGCTGAACAGCGGCGTGTACACCGCAGGCGGACTGAGTGACGGGACGACAGCGAGTAAAAAGACGGGTAAGGTCACGGGTACCGGCACGCTGAGCCTGAACGCCGCGAACGGCGGGACATTTAGCGGCACGGTGGAAACGAAGATGGAGTACACCGGAGGAACGACCGCGTTCACCTTGGGAACGTTCAGCGGCAGCGAGTTGACCGTGGCAGGCGGCGACTTGGTGATCACGAGCGCGCTGGAAGGTACGACCGTGAAGCTGAACGGCGGCACGCTGGAGGCACAGGGAACCATCGCGAGCTTGACGAGTACGGGAAGCAAGGAAGACGCCGCCGCGACGTTGACGCTCACGGGCGACCTGACCATCACCAACGCCGGGACCGGCGTGATCGGGACGGTGGACGCCTCGTCGTATGCGCTGACCCTGAACGGCGGAACCTTGCAGGTGGAAACCTCTCTGAAGGCGAAGAAGCTGGGCATCGGGCTGACCTGGGAAGGCTCCTCAATCTCCGGCGCGAACATTCTGTTGGGAAGCGCCGATGCTCTGTCCATCGCCGGGGAGGAGACTGATCGGCTGACCATCAAGCTGAACGTGAGCGGCGAGGGCTTCGCGGTTGGTAATGTGAGTGCGCTGCAAGACTACAAGCTCTTCGGGGCGATAGACAGCGAATCGCTCAATCTGGAGGACGCCTTGCGCAACCGCATCGTCTTCCAGGTGTTCGGGGAGGATGGAGCGGAAATTAAGCTGGGCGCGCGCACGCAGATCGTGCTGACGGCGGAGGGCAAGCTGGATGTGACCACCATTGCCGGCGAGTTGACCTGGACAGGCGGTGATTTTACCTGGGATGACAAGGACGTGGAATGGGATGCCAAGGACAATCAGAACAAGGACGTGAAGCTGGCCTTCGTGAACGACGGCAACGATTCCGTGACCTTTGCCGGGACGGACTCGGACGAGATTACCGTGACGCTCACGCTTGAGGATGGCACCAAGGTGAACAACATGACCGTGGGTACGGAGGATAAGCAAGGCGACTACAGCTTCATCGGCGAGGGAAGGAAGTTGACCGTGAACGGCGCCTTGACCGTCAACAAAGGCAGCAGCGCGAGCTTCAATGCGGGCACGGTGACCTTCTCCGGCGCGGTGAAGGGCGACGGCGATTTGACCGTGGCTGGCGGCGATGTGACGTTTGCTCAGGAGCTGAGTAAGACGGCGGATGAGGCGGGGGGCTTCGACGGCAAGCTCACCGTGAGCGGCGGCAAAGCCACGTTGACGCAGGGCGGCGACCTCACAGGCGTTGCCATGAGCGGCGGGGAGCTGAGTCTTGGAGCCGCGACCACGACGGGTGCGCTGAGCGGTGACACAGGCAGTATCACCGGCGCGGGTGGACTGACTCTGAACAACGCGACCGACGGCACATTCGGCGGCTCGGTCAGTGTGAACTTCACGTACAGCGGCGCAACGAGTGAAACAAGTTACACCCTCTCCGGCAAGGTGGACAGCAACAAGACGATCACCGTGGAGAAGGGACACCTGAGCATCACGGGAGCGAACGGTACAGGAGAGGACGACACGACTCTGACCTTCAGCGGGGCCAACCTGAATGTGAGTGCGGATGATGAGGATGGAAACAAAGCAACCCTGACGCTGGGCGGCGGCGCTGACAAGGTGAAGAACGTGACCATCGAGGGGAACATCACGCTGGGTGGACACCTTGAGTTGGCGGGAGAGACGAACACCATCACCGGCGACGTGACGCTGGAGAGTGCATCGAGCTTGAGCTTCGAAGCAAGCGGTGCGAAGAATGCCGTGGAGGGTGCGCTCACCTTGGACGGAGGAAGTGTGAGTTGGAAGGACGATCTGAGCGTCGGCAGCTTGACGGGGAGCGCGACGAGTATTGGAGGAGGAGAAAAGAGTTTGAACCTGACCGGCGGGGAAGGAACGCAACATGATTTACGGAGCGACTTCAGCGGGACGGTGACCCTGAAGAGCCTGACCGTGAGCAATGGGACGCACGAGCTGAAGGGAGACGTGACCCTCGGCGGTGAGGGAGCGACCGGGTTGACCGTGAGCGCGGGAGAACTCACCCTGAGCGGGGGAAGCAGTGCCGTGACGGGCGCGAGCGTGGACGGTAAGTTGAGCATAGGTGCGGGCACGCTGACCGGGTTGACCGGCAAGGGCGCGGTGACGGTGACAGGTGCACTGTCGCTCGGCACAGAGACCACCTACACCGGCGCTCTTACGATCCAGGGAGAGGGTGGAAGCGTGTCGGCGGCAGACAGCTTGCACGTCGGTTCGTTGGAGGGCAACGGCGGCATCAGCTTCACGGGAACGAACAAGACCATCACCTTCAACGATGGGTCGGAAGTAACGCCGGTAGATGACAATGCTAAGACCTACGCCGGCACGATTGATGGGACGGACGCCAGTCTCAAGATGGAGGCGGGCAATCAGAAACTCACGCAGGCCTTTACGGGCACGAATGTTACGGTGAGCGGAGGCAAGCTGACGCTGGAGGGGCAGGTGACTGTCTCAGAAGTGAGCATAACCGGCGGCGCGCTGAGTTTGAGTTCGGGAATGGTCACGACACTGGCGAGCAATTCCTCCGGCGGCAAACTGACCGTGGGTAGCGGCGGGTTGACCATCGGCACGTGGACGGAAGGCGCGAAAGTCACGGATCTTACACTGAGCGGCAAGCTGACCTTGCAGGGCGGCACCTTAGATGTGGACAGCATCGCCGTGAGTGGCGGATCGTTGGCGATTCACGTGGGTGATGGGGACGGCGTCCACTTCGCGGAGGGGATGGCCTCCCTGGGAATTAGTGGAGCTGCCCAACTGAGCATCACTTTGCAGTACAGCGATATTGCGGATATCCTCGATGAAGGGTATCAACTCTTCAATGGCGAATCGGTGAACACGAGCGACTTGATCGATAAGTTTGACTTCAAGATTGAAGGCGGGACCGGTCGCTATACGGCGAAACTCGACGAAAGCGGCAAGATTACTTTTGAGGAGAAGCGTGATACACTCATCTGGGGTGAGTCTTCGGATGACCTTGCGATGACTTGGTATGCAACGGGCACGGAAAAGGACACGGATTGGAATGCACAGGACGCTACCTTCGGTGACACGCAGGATGTGGAGTTCCAAGGCCTCGGCACCGGTGAGAACCACACGCTGGAGGTGACGGTTGACGGAAATGTGACCGTGCAGAATCTGACCATCGGCGAGACGCAAAAGGGCCTCGAGATCTACAACTTCTCCGGGGCAGGGGGCGACGACAGCATCACTGTGGCGGGAGCCCTCACGTTGAACGACAACGTGAGCTTCGGGGTGACCACCAGCGTGACGAAGGGGGTGAGTGGTGCGGGGAACATGACTGTGGCAGGGGATGTGACTCTGACGGCGGGCGTGACGAGTGAATACACCGGAAAGGTCACCTTGAGTGAAGGCGGCAGCTTGACGCTGAATGGAGAGAGCAACAGCTTGCAAGGCGGCTTGGTGGCGTCCGGCGGCTCGTTGAGCGGCAACCTGACGGACACCACGCTGAGCGGCAGCGGTGCGTTGACCCTGAAGAGCGGCAGCCAGATCCTGTCCGGCAGCACCGGCGGCGTGGTGACCTTGGAGGACACCGACAGCCTGACGGGCAGCGATCTGACCGTGGGAGGCTTGGCGAGTACAGGTAGTACGACGAGCTTGAGCGGCAGCATCACGATCAACGGCGCGGGCGGCAGCTTCGCGGGCAGCGTGGACTCCTTGACCCTCACGATGACGACGGGCAATCAGACGTTCACGCAGAGTGGGACGTTCAAGAGCGTGACGATGGACGGCGGCGAGTTGACCCTGGCGGACGGCAGCACGATCACCGAACTGGGCGGCAACGGCAGCACGGGAACCAAGCTGAGCAGCGCCGGAAAACTCACCGTGACCGGCGGGACGTACGGCGGCGAATTGAGCGTGAATGGTCTCACCGTGGGCGCCACCGGACTGACCTACAGCGGCAGCAATGCCAGCGTCGACGCTTTGGAGCTGAATGGGGCATTGACATTGAACGGTACGATGACCGCCACCGGTCTGACCGGTTCGAGCAACATCACCGGCAACGGAACCCTGACCTTGAATGACAGCCAGGGCGGCACGTTCGCGGGCTCTATCGGCAGCGAGCTGACTTACGTCGGAACGGGGACCGCCTTCACCGTCGGCACCTTCAGCGGAAGCAAACTGAATGTGACGAGCGGCAATCTGGTGGTGCAGAACAAGCTGAGCACGACGGACGGAGTGGAAGTCACCATCACGACGGGAAGTCTGACCCTCACGAATGGCGGCACGCTAAGAAGCTTGAGCGCCTCTGGCGGCACCCTTGCGGCAGGCGGAACCCTGAAGCTGACGAACGGCGGCGCCGTGGAAAGACTGGACATGGTGGGTGAGAGCCTCACGCTGGATATGACGGGAACCTTCACGGTCAAGGAGGCCTTTACGATTGCCGAGAGTACGGAACTCAGGCTGCAGGGTGATGGACAGTTGAGCGTGACAGGAACGACAGATGTTGTCGTCTCTGATGGTGACACTCACAAGCCTAACATCGTGGTGGAAGGCACCCTGACCTTGACGAAGGAGGGGCAGTTGGAGGGGCTGACCCTGCACGCCGGGGATGGAGGAACACTGAAATTTGAGCTCGAGGGTGACCACAGTTTGAGTAACGTGATGAACGGCTCGAACTGGGATGGCACGATTGAGCTGGGTGCCGGGACGTACACGTATGATGTTGAAGATACATTGGACGCGACGTTCATCTTGAGCGGCGCGAAGCTACAGGTGGCTGATGGGGAAGACGTGACAGGCGGCGTGATTCTCGGGGAGGATAGCACGATCATCGTGGGCGCGAAAGAGGACGGCTCTGCCGGAAGCGCGACCATCACCGGCGTGTCCCTGTACGAGGGCGATGAAGATGGAGATGAAAAACCGCACAAGTTGACTCTCTCCGGCAATGGCACCCTGAACCTGCAGGGTACGTTGAGCGGGTTGAGTGGTTTGGATGCCGGGACGGCTTCCGGCAAGATCGTGGTAGGCGGCGCGGACGCGTCCCTCGAGCTGGTGGAGGGCTTCACCTTCACGGGCAATGTCGATGTGGAGACAGGAACGGTGGTCCGCATCGTCGGAACGGCCAAGGAAGGTGACATCATCACCGTGAAGAAGGACGGGACGGGCACGTTGACCCTCGGCGTGAAAATGCCGACATATTCGAACGACGGTCACGAGCAGGGACGCGTCACGCTCGACATAGAGGGTGGAGTTGTGGACCTGAAAGTGGATGCGATGACCTTGGCGGCCTTGACGGGTGCCGGCGGCAGCATCAAAGCGGACGACAGCGTGATGAAGGAGGGCAAGATGGTGACGCTCACGCTCTCCGGACCGGGCACCGAGGACGATCTTCAGGATTCTAAGCCGTGGTCGGGGACGATCGGCAAAAAGATCAACTTGGAGGTGCGTACCGTCAACCAGAGCATCGGCGGCTTTGGTGAGAGTGGAAAATCCAACGGCACGCTGCTGGTGGAGGGCGGTGGAACGTTGACCATCACCGGGTCGATGTACTCCGGCAATCTGACGGTGGGCGGCGCGAGTGGTTCGGAGGGTACGTTGATCCTCCAGGGAACAGAGAACAAGGTGACCGGCAATATCACCCTCATGCAAACGGGCATTATCCAGCTGGATAAGAACGCCGTCCTGACGTTCACCGGAAGCCTGACAGGTTATGAAGGCGGCACGCCCGGCACCATCCAAGGAACGGATGCGGAGAATGGCGGCACGTTGAAGTTTGACGGGAGTAGTGCAGGGGGTGATTATGCGACATTTGGTGCGACGTTGAATAACAAAGTGACGCTGGATGTGACGAGCGGTAAGCTTGATTTCACCGGCACGACGAATGGTCATGCGGTCTTCCAGGTGGAGAATGGGGCTACGCTGAAGATCACCTCTTCGGGGACTGCAACCAACCGCACGATCGGTCATGCCATCGTGGAGGACGGCGGCACGCTGGAACTGGCGGCGAGTGGTTCCGTGCAGACGATGGAGATCACCACGCTGGAGTTGAAAGGTACAGGCACCGTGGATGTGAAGTCCGGCACGCTGAATTTGGGCGGGTTGGACGGTACGTCCGGAACCTTCAAGACGGAGGAGACCGGTAAGATCGTCCTCACCGGCGGTACAGGCAAAACTTACAGCTTCGGCGGCACCTTTGGCGGCGATATCACGTTCAGCGGAACAACCAATGACCACAAGCAAACGCTTTCCGGCACCGTCGGGGGCAATCTGAAAGTGACGCAGGGTGAGCTGACCTTGAGCGGCGGCGCGGATAACGTGAAGCTTGATAGCGCGACGGTGACGGGCGGCACTCTCGTGGTGCAAGAGGGCTCGATCACGAGCTTGAAGGGCGACTCCACGGACGGCACGCTGAGCGTGACGGGTGCGGTCACGGTGACAGGTGTGACAAACTTTGAGAGCGGGACGATCAATGTGGGCAGTAGCGGTACGTTGACGCTGGGCGGAAACGCGACCATCATGGCGTTGACCGGCGGAGCGTCGGACGGCGAACCCGGCAGCACCGGCAGTATCACGAGTGGTAAGGTGAAGAGCGGAGCTGATGGATTCGATACCATCACGCTTACCTTGTATGGCAACACCGTCACCGCCGACAACAGAGCCACTGAGGCGGACTATGCCGGTACGGTGGATGCTAACGTGAGCATCACGAAGCTCGGGAACGAGAATCAGAAGCAGACGCTGAGCGGTGAGGTGAAGGGTGCGGTGACCGTGCAAGGTGGCACATTGACGCTGAGCGGGAAGTACGAAGCGGGCGGAAATATCAACATTTACGACACCTCCACCGGGACAGGAGCGACCCTGGTGCTGAAGGGCGGGAAGGAAGACAGCTTCGTGAACGTGACACGTACGGTGACGCTGACTTCCGGTACGCTGAAGGTCGCGGACGAGTCGTATGTGAAGCTCAGTACGTTGACGTTGCAGGATAACGGTCAAAGAGCTCTGAATGTGGAAGGCACGTTGGAGCTGGGGTCGGTGGCAGGCGGCGGTTCGCTGACCAGCCTGACGCTGAACGGCGGGCACCTGAAGATGGGCGGGCAGACGCTCAACGTGGGAACCTTCGCGTGGGAGGGGGCATCGAGCCTGGATGTGAAGGTCGCATCGGAGGACGGCACACACTTCGGCATCGGCAGCAACGCCGGTTGGAATGCCGGCACCGGCACCCTGACCATCAATCTGGCTTGGGAGGATGTGCAGACCTACGTGAACAGCAAGGGAAGCAGTGAAGTGACCTATGACCTCTTCACGGGGACGGGTCTCAGCGGGCTGGGAGGTGATGTAAAAGTCCATATTGCCGGGCTGACAGGCAATCTCTGGACGGCTACGTTGAATGAGAACGGGCAGATCGTCTTCACGAGGAGCGCCGGCGACCTCATCTGGGACAAGGAGGATACCACCCTTGCTTGGGACACGAGCACCAGTGTTTGGCATCTGGACGGGGATGGAAACCAGACGAATTTCACGGAAAATGGCAACGTCCGGCTGGCCGGTAAGGCAGATACCACCATCACGGTGACTGTGACGAATGCGGGCGAGGACAACGATTTGGATGTGGGCGCGGTGACGGTGACCGACGGTAGTTACAAGTTCACGGGAGAAGTGTTGAGCATCGGTAGCTTGACCATCAATACGTCCGATGAAGAAACGACCCTGCAGTTTGACAATACGACGACCATTTCCGGCACGGTGACGGACGAGCAGAACAAAGCTACGCTGGAAGTGCTGGAAAACGGCAAGCTGACGTTGGGCTCAGGCATCAGCAACGGGAGACTCATCCTGAGTGGGGGTGAACTGAGCGTGGCGAACGGCTCGGGCAACAAGCTGACCTTCTCCAACAGCGGAACTGTCACCCTGACGGTGACAGCGGGCAATCATTTCTCCGCCTCTGTGGATGGTGAGGGCACAGGAGAGGTGCAGATGGGCATAGGCAGTGGTACGCTCACGCTGGACGGCACGATGAAGGGCGTGATCGATTGGAAGACAGACTACCAGAACAGGAATCGTTCCGAAGTGCTCGTGGTCGGTGAGGGAGGTCTCTCCGTCGGCGGTCTGTGCGGTGGGGCTTCAACTCGCGGGAGCGTGACGAGTACGGCGAGCACTCTGACCATCACGGGGGATAGTGAGGACAACAGCTTTGCAGGGACGGTGGACCTGAAGGGTAGCCTGACCATCGGTTCTGAGGAAGCGGCGGCACAGCAGATCTTCACGGGTAAGACGGACTTGACGGATGTGACCGTGACAAATGCGGGCAGCGTGCTCACGTTGAACGGGACGACGACGTTGAGCGGTACGCTCTCCGGCGAGGGTACCTTGAGTCTCGGGACGAGTTTGACGCTGAATGGCGGGACAGGGGCAGAGCCGGACGCTGTCAAGGCGCATGAAATCGGCACGCTGACCTGGAACGGAAGCGGTACGGGGAAAGCCTTGACGATTGCCGAGAACGCGACGTTGACGGTGAAGGAGCTGAAGGACGCGGAGGAGGGCAGCACCAACGGTACGATCGCCGGCGCCGGCACGTTGAAGCTTGCGTATGCTGGCGGGGAGACGGGAACATACAGTGACTCGATATCCGCTGCGCTGGAGTACACCGGCAGCGGGGAATTCACGCTGGATGGTACGAACGCGGTGGGCGGCGCGCTCACGATGAATGGTACCGGCAAGCTGACCGTGAGCACGGATACGGGGCTGAGCGATGTGACCGTGAGCAATGGTGAGCTGGTCCTGAGTGCGGCGGAAAGTTTGGGAGAAACAACGACGGTGAGCGGCGGCAAGCTGACGCTGGGAGCGAACGCGACCGTGAGTAATCTGACCGGCGATGGCGGCGAGGTGGATGCGACGGGCAAGACGCTCACGCTCACGCAGGCGAACTACACCGGCACGGTGAAGGCGGAAAGCCTGAATGTGGGTAGTGGTAGTCTGAAGGACGCGACCGTGAGCGGTAAGCTGGATGTGACGGGTGAGCTGACCATCGACAGTACTGGCACGGTGTCGGCGGCGAGTTTGGGGAACGGCGGCAGTATTAAGGGCGAGGGTACGTTGACGTTGACCGGAACCACAACGGACTCAAACACGACCATCAGCAGTGATCTGGTGTACACGGGCTCGGCGGATTCTACGCTGGGCGGCGCCTTCACGGGTAGCAGCTTGACGGTGAGCGGCAGTGGTTCGTTGACGCTGGACGTAGCCTTGAGGAATAACACCACGAGCGTGGCGCTCACGAGCGGTACGCTGACGGTGGCGGCGGGCAGCACGATAACGGCGTTGAGTGGTACGGGCAAGTTGACGGTTTCCGATGCCGAGAGCAAGGAAACTGCGGCACTGACGATCTCCTCGTTGAACGGTGCGCTGGGTGAGTTGACCCTCGGCAAAGGCACGACCACGATTTCGGCGTTGGGTGGGGGCGGAAGCTTGACGGCGCTGAGCTTGGGGGCGGACAGTGTGCTTGACGTGAGCGCGCTGAAGGAGATCAACCTCGGTGCCGTGACGGCAACGTCCGGCGCGACCATTAAGGTCGGGTGGATGAGCGGCGAAAACCAGCTGACACATCTGACGCTGGGTGAGGGTTCGCTGAATGCCGATGGCGGAACGCTGACGATTGACCTGACCGGTATCAATCTGAGTCAGTTTGATGAGGAGGGCGAGGTTCTCTTTGCGGACGGAGGCAATTGGACCGGCAAGGTCGAATTGAAGACGAGTGATGACCAGATTGAAGATCGTCACAGTCTGACACTGACCACTGACGGCAAGCTCCTGTACGAGACGCTCGATGGCGCTCTGACGTGGAATGGGACGGACACGACGTGGGGTGAAGAGAACGACGGTCAAGATTGGAACATCTCGGATACAGCAACCGGGAAGTTGACCGGGACGACGGCGTTTAAGGCTGGCGACAATGTGGTGTTCGGCGCGGATGGTCAGAAGGATGTTAACGTGAATGGCGCGATCACGGCGGGGAACATGACCGTGGAGGCTGACGGATACACCTTCGGGAAGAAGAACGGCGTGGGCGGAGGCGACAGCCTGACGGTGACCAACCTGACGCTTTCGGTGAATGCCGAGACGCAGACGGGAACGACCTTCGAGGTGGACACCACCGTGAACGGAACCCTGAGCGGCTCGGGCGACATGACCCTGAAGGGCTCGATGGAGGTGAAGGGTAAGCTGACCGGTGAACCCGGCGGCTACACCGGCGCGGTGACCTTGAAGGACGGCGGCAGCTTGACGGCGAGCGGTTCGTTGACGAATGACCTCACCGTGACGGGCGGCGGGACGTTGAACGGCAGCACGACAGAGGAGAAGCCGGATGGCTTGACCGCCAAGCTTGCCGGAGGCAGCACCGGTGACTTGACGACGAACGGCAAGGTGAATCTGGGAGGCACGTTGGGCGGCACGCTCACTGTGAGCGGCGGCACGACCACGGGTCAGTCGAGTCTGACCGTGAAGGGTGTGAACGGCAGCACTGGTGCGTCGTTGGCGGGCGAGATCACCATCACCGGCACGGGCGGAAGCTTTGATGGCACAGTGAGCGGCTTGACGGTGACGGTGGAGTCGGGCGCGAGCCAGACGTTCACGGATGAAGACGGAACATATACCAGTGTCACCGTTGCAGCAGGAACAGAGGACCCAGATGGAAAGGCGGCGGGGCAGTTGACGCTCTCCGGCACGGTGGCGGCGGCTACGGTGAACGGCACACTGAACATGGGCGGCGGCACGTTGGCAGGCTTGACCGGCAAGGGTACGGTGAAAGCGACGGGCGCCATCACGAGCTTCTCCACGGGTAAGGGTGATGCGACATTCACGGGTACGCTGGATATTGCCAGCAGCAAGACCGTGACCGGCAGCGGTGACTTGAGCTTGGGCAGCCTGACCGGCGGCGGCAAACTCGAACTGGAGAGCGCTCACGGCACGCTGACCCTGACCGGCGAAGGCGGCAGCTTCAGCGGCACGCTCTCGGTGAAGGACGGTGGCGGCGCGAAAGTCGGGCTGACCATCACCGGCTCCGGCACGCACACCTTCGCGGCGGAGGAGGGCCAGGACTGGGGAGCCGTGAACTTGCAGGGCGGCACGCTGAGCCTGACGAACGGCTCCATGGAGAGCCTGACCGGTAACGGCGGCAACCTGACCATCACCGGAGCCATGAAGGTGACCGGTGAGGTGAGCGGCAAGCTGGGAACCCTCACCTTGCAAAACAACCTAGAATTGACCGCCGGCACGCTGGATGTCACAGGTCTGGCGAGCAGCGGCGGCTCGCTCACCATCCATGTGGGCAATGACTCCGGCGTTCACTTCGCTGGGGGCATGGCGAGTCTGTCGGTGGAGAGCGGACCGGTGACCGTGAACCTGAGCGTGAGCGAGATCATGGCGCTCACGCCGGGCGGAGACGGAAATAACGAGTACACGTACGACCTCTTCAACGGCGCAACGGGGTTGAGTGATCTGACCAAGGACACCTTGGACGACATCTTCAAATTTGCGTTCACGGATGAGAACAGCTCGGAGGTTTCGCGCTGGGACTGGGATGTGCAGGACGGCAAGATCGTGTTCATCCGCGGGGCGGCTGAGCTGAAGTGGGATGCCTCGGCCGACGATGAGTTTGCGTGGTCGCTGGATTGTGGCGAATGGACGGATCTGAACGCCAAGTTCAGCGCCCATGATAAGGTTTCCTTTGAGGGCAGCGGTGCGGAAGATACGTCAAACGTCGTGACGCTGAGCGGGGAGAATATCACCTCCGACAAGGTGACCGTGAAGGGCGGACTCTTCACCTTCACGAAGGGAGAAAGCCAGACCACGACCCTGACGGTGGGTGAATGGGTGATGGGCGAGAATGGGTCGGCTGAGCTGCAGATCACGGCGGACATCGATACCTTGAGCGGGACGAATACCGGCAACTCCATGCTGGCGGGAACAGGCGGCAACGTGACCATCGACAGCGTGAGCGGCTACACCGGCACGCTGGGTACGGCGGGCGGCGAGTTGAAGTTTGAGACAGCCCTGAGCGACTTCACGGGCACGCTGAGCGTGAATGGCGGTACGCTGACGCTCACCGGGGAGAACACCTTGGGCTCGGGCGGCAAGCTGACCGTCGGTGCAAGCGGCGGCAGCATCACGTTTGCGGCAGAAGGGGAAACAAAGAGTCTCACGGCCGAGCTGGAGGATGCGGATCTGGAAGAGGATGGAACAGCCGGCACGCTGGGACTTTCCGGCGGGGAATTTACCCTGAGCGGAACGACCACGGGCGCCGTGGAACTGAAAGAGGGTGCAACGCTTGATGGGGACAGCAGCTTGACGGTGAGCGGCGTCAACGGAACGGCGGGCACGCTGGGCGGCAACATCACGATCACGGGTACGGGTGGCAACTTCTCCGGCACGACGTCGGGGCTGACCATCACGGTGAACGGAGGCGCGAGCCAGTCCTTGGCGAATGCGGGTGTGACGAAAGCCACTGTGGCGGGCGCCCTGACCCTGAGCGGGACGAGCAATGCTGTGACGGCGGCGGATGTGGACGGCACGCTGAACATTGAGGGCGGTACGTTGGCTGGCTTGACCGGCACGGGTGGGGTGACCATCACCAGAAGCGTGACGAACCTCGCCACGGGTGAGGGCGGCTTCGGCGGTGTGCTGACCCTGAAGAAGGATGATGCGGAAAGCGGCACAGCCGATGGCGCGGCGACGGCGGCAGGTGACCTGACCCTGGGCGGACTGGAGGGCGGCGGCTCGCTGACCTTCACCAAAGCCGAGGGCGCGACGCTGACCCTGAATGACGGCGCAACGACGTCGAGTGCGCACAGCTTTGACGGCACGATCAGCGGCACGGTGTCGCTGACCATGCAGAAGGGCGACCAGACCTTCACGCAGTCGTTCCAGGGCAAGGATGTGGAGGTGCAGAAGGACGGCACGCTGAGCTTCTCCGGCGGCGCTACGCTGAGCGGTGGTGTGACCATGAGCGGAGGTTCGCTGAGCTTCTCCGGTGAGGCAGCCACCATTACGGGTGCGCTGAATGGCAGCGCGGATGGGGCGAATCAGGCGAAGTTGACGGTGAACGGCACGACGCTGAATGTGTCGGGCGGTGGTACATTTGACGGCACGCTGACGCTGAACGGCGAGAATGCCGCGCTGAGCGTGAGCGGAACCTCGACGCTGACCCTGTCGAATCTGGTGATCGATAACTCCGCCACGAAAGGCACGATCACGGTGGACGGCACGACTTTGAAATTGGGCACGGTTGGGGGAACGTTGAGCAGTCTGAACCTGAAAGGCGCGGACGCGAAACTTGACTTGAGCGGAGTCACGACGGGGCTCACGTTGGGGACCTTGGCCGGTGACGGGCAACACAGCGCGACGATCAAGCTGAGCGATGTGTCGCTGGCCGATCTTGTAGCGGGAACAACGGGCTTGCAGCTGAGCCTTACGACGCTGAGTTCCTTTGATGAGACCCGCAAGCTTCAGCTCGACCTGAGCGCTCTGACGAACACGACAAACGCTTTTGCGTACCAGCTCTTTAGCTCCGCCCTCGGGGAAGGCTGGTTGTCTTCCATCGACTTGATCGGGACGAATAGTATCAAGCAGGACAGCAAGCACGTGCTGCACCTCAGGGAGGATGGCTGGCTGGTGTACGACGTCGTGGACGGTGCGCTGCGCTGGTCGAAGGAAACGAAGGACGGCGTGTGGCAGCTTGACAACGACGAGAGCGACTGGGTGAAGGGCTACTTTGTGGCGAATGATCAGGTCGCCTTCGGTGAGGAAGGTCTGGAGGGTACCAATACCGCGACGGTGAAGGTGGAAGATGCGCTGACTGCCGGGGCTATGGCGGTCGAGAAGAGCGGCTACACCTTTGACAAGAATGACACCGGTGATTCTCTGACGGTGAGCAGCCTGACCCTCGGGTTGAGCAGTGACGCCGCGGATGTGACCTTCAACGTGGACACCACGGTGAGCGGTGATCTGAGCGGCGCGGGCAAGCTGACGCTGGGCGGGACGTTCACCTTGACGACGCAGGTGTTGGGTGCGGCGAGTAGCTGGAGCGGCGACCTGGTGTTGAACGGGGAAGCGAATCTCGTGCTTTCCGCGACGGGTGATCACACGCTGGGGGATGGCAAGACGCTCACGGTGAGCGGCGATGCGAGCATCGATCTGGCGAGCACCAGCAGCTTCACGGCGACGTTGGGTGAGACCAACACCGGCACGCTGACGCTGAAGGGTGAGGACGCAACGACCAGCGCATTCACGCTCTCCGGGACGACGACCGGTCAGGTGGCTCTCAACAATTCCAAGCTGACCGGAGATAGCTTGATCGTCGCGGGTGTGACCGGCACGACCGGCACGCTCTCCGGCGATTTGACCGTGACCGGAACGGGGGCTGCCTTCGGCGGCACGGTGAGTGGGCTGACTATCACGGTGGGCGGGAGTGCGGACCAGACCTTCAGCGGGGAGAACGCTTCCATCACGAGCGCGACCATCACGGGAACGCTCACGTTCTCGGATGCCTCCGGTGCAACGATCACAACCCTGGCTGGGCAATCTACGGGTACGCTGGAGCTCAAGGGGAGCAGTCTCACCCTGACTGGCGGCGGCACGCTGGGAACGCTCAAGTTCGCCGACGGGACAGGGGCGACTACCCTGACTTTGGGCGGGAATTTGACCCTGAACAACCTGACGGCAGGAGCGTGGCCGGATAGCGGCACCAAGAAGGGACCGTTGGAAAAGGACGTGAGCATCGTTTCCGGTAAGTCATCGGGAGATCCGGTGAAATTGGAACTGAACTTCGCGAGTGAGCAGTCTTTCTGGGGCAGCTTGACCCTTGGTTCGGCTGAAAAAGACGTGGATCTGAAAGTTGCACATTCGGGTCAAAGTACGCAAAAGTTCAACATCGGTTATGGTGATTTTGAGTTGTACGGCGATGTGGAAATTGCCTCGAATAGCTCCTTGCACTTGTCGGTGAACAAGGAAGAAAGCGTAAAAGGACACGTGATCCATGGAACCGTCAGCGGCGCTGGAACTCTTGACATCCAAGCTTCCAAGCTCACGATTAATGGGGTGGACGGCACGGCGGGAAGCATCGGAACTCTCACATTCGAGGCCTATGAGGGCACAAATGCCGAGCTCGTGCTGGGCGGCGACCTCACTTTCAAGAGTGCGAAGGGCGGAGAGGGTCACAAGGTGAACCGCAGCACTAGCGCGAGTAACGAGACCGTGTGGTACACCTGGGATGCGACAGGACAAGATGTCAGTAGTGCGCTGACCTGGGCGAACTTCCTCGGCAAGTACGGTGCCGGTACGTTTGACACGGGCATCGGGTTGGGATTGGCTCTCGACGCGGAGAAGACGTTGCAGGTTACCGTAAGTGGGGCAGAATTTGCCAATCAGTTGCAGATCAAGAGCGGCACGCTTCGCTTGGATGGTGGAGATAATGGAGGCGGGATGACATTCAAGGAGGCGATCAGCGGTCAGGGAAATCTGTACGTTTCTACCGGTGGCAGTACGAGCACCAATACGCTTGAAACGGCTCCGCGCATCGTTCTGGAGAAGGGTGGAAGCTTGGAAGGGACGTTGACGTTGGGCGACTGGGGCGGTAATCTGCGTTTGGGCGGCGACCTGACCGTGGGCGGTTTGACTCAGGAGAAGGATCTGACAACGGAGACTAATTATGGTGAGCGATTCCGCAGCATCTACGGACTGGTAGATGGAAGCGACGATCATGAGCTGAACGTCAACGTGGAGAGCAGTAAATCCTACACCTTGGGTAGCTTGACCACTGACCAATACATCAACTTGGTGAAGCAAGGGGTGGGGACGCAGGTGTTGCAGAAGGCGACGCTGAAAGGCGACGTGACGGTGGAGGAGGGCGTTCTCGAGTTCAGCGGGGCAGCTTCGAGCATTGAGGGTGCCTTGAGCGGCACGACGCCGACGGAAGGCAAGACGGTTGAGCTGAAGGTGACCGACACGACGCTGAATGTTCAGGGCGGCGGCAGCTTCGGCGGCACGCTGACCATGAGCGGGAGCGCCGCGTTGAACGTGAGCGGGACGGCGCTGAGCTTGTCGAATTTGGCGGCGGCGGGCACGATCACCGTGGATGGCACGACCTTGACGCTGAAGGAGGTGACGGGCAGTCTGACGAGTCTGACGCTGAAAGGCGAAGGGGCTACGCTCGACCTGAGCGCGGTCACGACGGGGCTCAATCTGGGCGCCCTGACGGGCGACAACAGCAACTCCGCCACCATCAAGCTGGGTGACGTCAGCAGTCTGACGGCGGGAAGCACGGGCCTGCAGCTACTGCTCTCCGGCTTCACAGGATTCTCGACAGAGCATAAGTTGCTCATCGACGTGAGCGCGCTGGCAGGGCACCTGAGCCAGGAGTTCACGTACGACCTCTTCGGGACGGGGTGGAATTCGGGTTGGCTTGATTCCATGGAGCTGACCAACATGGATGGTCTCGGGTTAGACGCTCACCACACGCTGGAGCTTACCAACGAGGGCAAGCTCGTGTACAAACTTCAGACGTCGACCTTGACGTGGACGAACGGTGGCAATGATGGCACTTGGGAAGCTCAGGGCAATCAAGCAGCCGACTGGAAGGAGAATGTGGCATTTGGTTTGGGCGACAGCGCGATCTTCGGTGCGGACGGGTTAGGTGACGACAGCAGCGCGACCGTGCAGATTTCCGGCAAAGTGGCGGCGGCCGCTCTCACCGTGGAGCAGAGCGGCTACACCTTTGCGAATGCCACAGGCGGGGAGAACTCCCTGACGGTGACGAACCTGATCCTCGGCTCGGCGAGCGGGGAGGACGGCGGGTCTTACAATTCGGCGTCGGTGACCTTCCGGACCGGTGTGACCGTGGGCGAGAGCGTGAAGGGTCAGGGAACCGTGACGCTGGACGGCACGACCGGCAGTCTGACGCTGACCAACACCGTCGATAATAGCAACCTGAATCTGAATCTGACGGGCGGCAGCTTCACGGTGAACGGTGCGGGCGACAGCTCGCTCGGCACGGTGACGGTGGGCAGCAGCGGCGGCTCCCTCACGCTGGGCAATACGGCGAGCAGCAAGCTGACGGCGGAACTCGCGGGAGATACTGCGGGCGCCACGCTGAAGCTGACCGGTCACCAGAGTGAAACGGTGACGAGTGAGTTCGCTCTCTCCGGCACAACCAAGGCGACGGTGAATCTGGAGAATGCCACGCTGAGCGGCAACGACCTGAGCGTGGCGGGTGTGACCGGTGATGCGGATAGCGTCCTCACCGGCAGCATCACCGTGACGGGTACAGGCGGCAGCTTCGGCGGAACCGTGCAGGATTTGACCATCACCGTGGATGGAAGCGGCAGTGAGGCATCGCAGATCTTGACGGACACGGAGGTGACCATCACGAAAGCGGACGTGAAAGAGAAGGGCGCGTTGACCGTGAATGGCACGGTGAGCGAAGCCGCTGTGGACGGCTCCTTGACGCTCGCCGGCGGCAGTGTGGCGAACCTGAGCGGTACGGGGACCTTGACCCTGACAGGGGATGCGTCGGTGAACGCTGCGACTCCGGATGGTACGAACACGATCGGAACCTTGAACGTCGGGACGAGCAGTCTGACGCTGAACGGCGATCTCTCCACGAGCAAGCTTGACGGCACGGGCGTCATCGGCGGCGGCACGCTGACTCTGAACAACAGCGAGGCGTTGAACGACGTGCGGGTTGCCATTGAGTCGAACCTGGCTCACACCGGCTCGGCGGATGTGACCTTGAAGGCGGCCTTTGGCGGGACGAACGGAGCGGCTCTCACCGTGAGCGGCGCCAACAGCACGCTGACGCTGGCCGAGGGCGGTCACATCACGAGCCTGAGCGGCACGGGCAAACTCGCGCTGACGAGGGGCGCGACCATCGACGGCATGAGCGGCAGCCTGACGAGCCTGAGTCTCGGCGGCGACCTGAACTTGAAGGGCGGTGTGTCATACGGCTTCGGCGCCTTGTCCCTGACGAGCAATGCCACGCTGAACTTCTCGGATCTGACTGCGAGAAACCTGAGCAGCTCGAGCATCACGCTGACGGGTCTGGAGAACGTGACGGCGACGGGGGAAGCAAGCAAATACACCCTGACGCTGGCTCTGTCGAGCGACATCCTCACGCAAATCACGAATGCGGGCGGTACGTGGAATGTGTTCAACGTGAGTGGCGTCAGTGGTAGTTGGCAAGACCTGATCACGCTCGACACGTCGCACAGGGAGACTGGTTACACCTTGTACCTGGATAGCAACGGCACCTTGCACTACGAGAAGCTGAGTGGCGCACTCACCTGGAACGGCACGACCGCGGACTGGGATGCCAGCAGCTCTGAAACCGACTGGTTCCAGGGAGATGCCGGCGCGGGCGGCATGAATGTGACGTTCACCAACGGGACGGTGGACGCCAAGCAGGACGTGGTCTTTGCGGCTCAATACGGCGGCAATGTGGACGTCACGAACAAGGCTGTGCAGGTGAACGGCGCGGTCGTTGCAGGCGGCATGACGGTGTCGGGAACGGGCTACAGCTTCAGCGGGAAGGCGGGTGACCCGAACGATTCTCTCACCGTGGATAGCCTGAAGCTGGAGGAGAATGCGACGTTCGACGTGACGACGACCGTGACCGGCGCCTTGACCGGCGACGGAGACCTCACCCTGAAGGGCACGATGGACGTGGGAACAGCTTTGGCGACGAATACCTACAGCGGAACCATCATCCTGGAGGGCGGCAGTCTGACCGCGACGGGTGAGGCAGCCGTCAAGGTAGGGGAGGCCGGCGGCAGCCTGGAGGGTGACGGCAGCAGTCTGAAGGTTGATCTGAGCAATGACACCTCGAGTGTCGGCGAACTGGAAGCGAAGGGAACGATCACCCTGACCGGTACGACGAGCGGCGCGTTGAAGGCTACGGGAACTGTCACCGCCGGAGATGCGGAGGGCGGCAAGTCCCCGTTGAGCGCGGCGACGTTGACGGGCGACAGTGGCTCCTTGACCGGGGCTCTCACCCTCACGGGAACGAAGGGTGCGGATGGATCATCGTACGACAACGATGCGACCTACTCCGGCACGGTGAACGATCTGGAGCTGACCCTGAAGGGCGGCGAGCAGACGCTGGGCAGCGGCACGACGACGACCGACCTCACGAAGGCGACCGTTGAATCGGATGCGACTCTGACCTTGAACGGTACGAGCAACACCGTGGACGCGGCTGACGTGAAGGGTACGCTGAGCATGGGCGCCGGCACGCTGACGGGTCTGACCGGCGCCGGCACGCTGGAGCTGACCGGTGCGGTCACCCTGACTGGCACGGACAACTCGATCGGCACGCTGAATGTGGGTGGCAGCACGCTCACGATTTCCGACAGCGCGGCTCTGGATGCCAAGACGCTGAGCGGCACGGGCACCATCGGCGGCACCGGGATGCTGACTTACTCGGGTAATGAGGCGAGCGGTTCGTTTGGCGGCTCCATCACCAGCAACTTCACGTACAGCGGCACAGGAGCCAACGCGTACACCTTGAACAAGGCCTTCGGCGGCAGCACGCTGACCGTGACGAAAGGCAGCTTGACGCTGGAGCAGGGCTTGACAGCGGCTACCGGTGTGACCTTGACGGGTGGCACGCTCACGGTGAGCAAGAGCGGCGCCATCAGCTCGCTCACGGCGGGAACCGGAGACGGTTTAAGCGCCGCAGCGGGCAATCTGGTTCTGTCGGAGGGCGGCACGATCACGGCGATGAGCGGGAAGCTCAGCAGCCTGAGCGTGGGCGGGGATCTGACCCTGGGTGAGGGTGCGTACGACTTCGGCGACCTGACGCTGACGAGTACGAACGGGCTGAAGCTGACGATTGACGGCAAGGGCAGCACGATCACCAAGCTCACGCTGGGGCAGACTGTGACCGGTTTGAGCGACAGCAATCAGCTGAAGATCGAGATTTCTGATGACGTGGTGACGGCTCTGAACGGATTGACCGAGGATAGAGAGAACACCAAGCTCAAGAAGTGGCAGCTCTTCAACGGTGGCATCGTGCAGAACAATGCGGAGTGGCACGAGAACATCGTGCTGGAGGGGTATGAGAGCTCCTTAAAAGCGTTGGGAGGTCGTCATTCGCTGTACCTGGATAACGAGGGTTACCTGACGCTGGAAGATTTGGACGGTCAGGAATTGGTCTGGACCGGGACAAAGAACCAGACTTGGGAGAATGCGAGTGGCGATGAGGATTGGAAGGTCGGTGACCACGGCGACACCTTTGCCTTTGCGAAGGATGACAGCGTGATCTTCGACACCACGGCGACCACCGACCACAACGTGAAGTACTCCGGCGCGGTGGAGGCTAAGAACATGACCGTGGAAGGCGCTGCGGACTACACCTTCACGGCGGCGGAAGGCGGTACCAATAGCTTGACGGTGACCGGTACGCTGAATCTGCAGGCGGCTGCGAGCTTCAGCGGCACGGTGAACTTCAGCGGCACCGTGAAGGGTGGTGGCGATCTGACCGTGAAGGGTGAAGAAGGAACGGTGGTGACCTTCGCCCAGAAACTGGATAAGGGGACAAGTTCGGCTGATGACTTCACGGGCGACCTGAAGGTGATGGGCGGCACGGCTGTGCTGAGCGCGGGCGGCGACATCACCAGTCTGACGGTGGCTCAGGACGCCACACTGACCTTGAACGGCGACCTGACCACGGTTGACTTGGCTGATGGTGACGGAGTCGGAGGCAGCATCGGTGGAACGGGCAAGTTGACGCTGAAGTACAGCGACACTAAGGAAGGCTCCTTCGGCGGTACGATCAACGTGGACTTCACGTATGCCGGAACGAACGACAAGACGTACACCTTGAAGGGTGCATTCACGGGCGATACCTTGACCGTGCAAAGCGGCAAGCTTGTCATGGGGTACCAGACATCGGACAGCGATGGCAGCAAGCTGGATCTGAGCAGCGTGACGATTTCGGTGACGGGTAGCGGCGATCTGACCGTTGGTGATGGAGGTGTGGACAATGTGGAGGTCAAGGGTGGTATCACCATGAGCTCCGGAACGTTGACCTTGGCGGGTGATACGACCAACACGGTGAAGGGCGACCTGACCGTGAGTACGGACGCGACCGTGGGTCTCGGTGTAGGGGCTAAGGTGGACGACACGTTGACCTACAACGGCGGCACGCTGACATGGGATGATAACCTTGAAGTGGGCGCACTGAAGGGTGATGCCGGGGCTACTCTCACGAGGGATGGCAAGAACCTGACGATCACGACGGGAGGTAGCGACTACAAGGGTCAATTGAATCTCGGCGGAGGCACCTTGACGGTGAAGGCGGGAGAAAATATGCTGATCGGCGGTTTCACGGGTAAGGTGAAGATGGATGATGCGACCGCAGCGACGTTGACCCTGAGCGGTACGAGCAACACCGTGAGCGAGGCGACCTTGGGTGATGGCGATATCCTGAACATGGGTGCGGGTACGCTCACCGATCTGACCGGTTCGGGCACGGTGAACGTGAAGGGAGACATTACCAGCTTCTCCACAGGCGAAGGATTCAGCGGTCTGCTGGATACGGGAACGCACAACGTGACGGCGGGTAGCGATGTCACCTTGGGTGCGTTGAATGGCACCGGTAAGCTGTCGGTCAATAGCGGCAGCGGCACGCTCACGCTCTCCGGCAGTCAGACGGGAAGCCTCTCCGGCGCCGTGAACGCGGATAAACTGGTGTTCTCCGGAGACGGTGATCGTACGCAGACACTGACGAACGAGAAGGATTGGACCTCCGTGGAGGTGGGCGGCTCCGGTACTTTGGCGCTGACGGACGCGACCATCGGAACGTTGACGGGTAAGAACGGCAACCTGACGCTGTCCGGTACGTCGACGATCACGGCGGTGGGTACGGGTAGCAGCACGCTCACCAAGCTCACGCTGGGCGGCAAGACCACGCTGAACGGCACGCAGGACTTGACCATCACGACCCTGGCTCTTTCGGGCGATGCTACGCTGGCCATGGGCGACGTGAGTCAAGATGACTTCGCGAACCTCGTGTTCGGTGCGGGCGGCAAGCTTGAGTTTGACAGTCACCACCTCACCCTGCAGCTGGATGCGAGCAATCTCCAAGCGATTATCGCGAAGGGAAGTGGCAACATCCAACTGGTGGGAGGCTTGAGCAGTATCAGTGAGGACAGCTTCCTCATTGGTTGGAGCGGCAGCGATACTTCGCTCAGCAACTTCGTGTTCAGTCTGGATAGCCAAGGCAAACTAGTGTGGGAGATGAGCGCGGATGCCACGCTCACCTGGGACAACAAGAACAGCGGTGGTAGTGAACCGGATGGTCAACTCACGTGGAAGAACGTCAACGAAAAAGATACAAATAAGGAATGGCAGACCGGCGCGGGCTACCAGGCCTTTGCGGAGGGTAACAACGTTGCCTTCGCGGCGGCGGCACAGGAGGCTGCCTACACCATCACGATTGACGATGCAGGCGTGACGGCGGGAGCTATGACCGTGAAGGTCGGGGCTCCGGCAGAAGATGAAGATGGCACCACCACCGCGACCTACAACTTCGGCGGCGCGGGCTCGCTGACGGTGGAGAGTCTCACCATCGAGGACAACGCGACGGCGACGTTCTCCGGCGACATCACGGTCAAAGGCGCAACGACGGTGGGCAGCGGAACTGACGAAGCCAAGCTGCAGGTGAAGGTAGGGTCGACACTGACTCCGACCTTTACCGGTGGCATCACCGTTGCCGCCAACAGCCGCCTGGTGATTGATGGGGCGAGTGTTACTGAACAAGGTGCTACGGCCGTCGCTTGGTCTGGCTCTGTCACCGGCAATGGGGCCATTGAAGTCTCCGGCGGCACTTGGGCAAAAGGACTCGGCAGCACTTCTTTCTTCACCAAATTACTGAGTGGGTACTCCACGGGCAATCTCCTTTCCGCCCTGCACCTGACGAACAGTGCGATTTGGACGCTGAACTCTGCAAACAACGTTAATGGTAGCACTGCAACAATTGGCTGCATAGGCGAAAAAGTCAAGGATTTGTATATCGATGGGTCTGCCTTGAAGGTGAGCCTTAGCTCCGGCAGTGCGCTCAACGCGAAGGGTAATGTGACTCTGCACTTGAAAGGTACGGGTTCGGATAGGGCAGGTGCGTTCACTGTTAAGAACGGTGGGATGACACAGACTGCATCGGATTTCTCGAATTGGGCATTCGTGCTGGAAGACAATGCGACGATCGGCGTGTATGGCGCGGGGAATCTCACACTGGGAGCTGACAAGCTCACTCTGAACGAGCATACCCTGACCCTGAATAACAGTGAGGTTACCAATTTCGATAGTTCCAATGCTAAGTTTACTTTGGGCGGCACGGTGACTGGTGCCGGGACCGACAAAGGCACGATTAGTCTCTCAACAGGTACCTTGATTCTGGGATACTCGGGTACCGGCGCCAAGGAGCACCTCAAGGGCGTTGTCATTGCATTGAATGACAGAACGTTCTTAGAGTTGGGCGGTGCGACCGAGTACGGCATTGCGGGCTTGACCGGCTCGGGCACGGTGAAGGTTGGCAGCGGCGAGCATACGCTGGTACTCTACACGGAGACGGACGCGACCTCTTCCGCGGCTATTAACAGTAATGTGAGCCTCGATATGGCGGGCGAAGGGAAGCAGACGATATCCGGCAGATTCAGCGGTAAGGACATCACCGTGAGCGGCACGGGCGAGCTGGTTCTCGGCGGCAATGACCACGGGGTGAGCGCCACGGGCGACGTCACGCTGACGAGCGGCACGCTCACCTTCGGGAACACGAACAACACCGTGGCGGGAACGATGAGCGGCACCGGCACGTTGCAGTTGACCTTCGGGACTAATACGGCTTCGCTGAGCGTGGGCGCGATGGATGATGCATTCGCCCTGAAGAAAGCGGATGGAACAGACATCAACGCGACCGATACGTTGAACCTGACCATCACGGCAGGGGCGGCGCAGGCAGCCGACGCGACTTACACGGCGGCTCTGAATCTGGGCAAGGGCGAGCTGAAGATGAGCGGCGATCAGACCCAGACATTCAGCGGAACGGTGACGGCGGGAGCTGTGTCCGTGACGAATGGCGAGCTGGTTTTGTCCGGCGCTGACAACAGCATCAGCGGCGCGATTACCATGGACACCGGTGAGCTGACGGTGGACGGCACGACGACGGCGACCTCGCTGACGGGCAACGGCGGCACGGTGAAGGGTAGCTCGACGCTGACCCTGACGGGTGCGGATGGGGACAGCTTCGGCGGCAACCTGGATGGGGTGAGCTTGAAGATGACCGGCAGAGGCAAGACGCAGAGCTTCACGGGTGATCAGAACAGGGTCGGCTCCGTGACGATTGACGCCGGTACGTTGAGCTTCACGAATGGGCTCGACGCGAGCGGAACGGTGACCGTGGGTGATGGGCAGGACAGTTCGGATAGCACGCTGACGTTGAGCGCAGGCGGCGCGATCACAGGCAAGCTGACGGTGAACAGTGATGGCACGGTGGGCTTGACAGGCGAGCTGAGCGTTGGCGGTCTGAGCGGCTCGGGCGACATCACGGGCTGCGGTGCGCTGAACGTGACGGATACGACGGGCGCTTCTGAGACGTACAGCGGCGATATCACGGCGGATCTCACGTACAATGGCTACAATGGCACGAAGGCGGAAGTCGGCGACAAAGACAGCAGTCTGGAGATCTCCGGGAAGCTGGACGGGAATGTTACTGTGAGCGGCGGTGCGCTGAAACTGAGCGGAAGCGACGAGTACGACTTCAGTACCAGTGGCAAGACCGTGACCATAAACCGTGGTTCGCTGGAACTGGCGGGCAAGACCACGCTTGGGACTGTGAATGTTTCCGATTGTGGTGCACTCATCGTGAATGCGGAGAGTGCGGAGGTGACGCTGAGCCAGGCTTGGACGGGAACGCTGGGCACGCTGACGTTACAGAGTGGCACGCTGTCGCTGACGGCGGACACGTACACGATGGCAACCTTGGCGGCTGGCAGTGATTCGGCTGGCACTCTCAAGGTGGCGCTGAGTAGTCATAACACAGGACGTTGGACAGGAACGACGTTGGCCGTGACGAGCGGTCTCAGCGGGTTCAGCAAGGACAAGCAGCTGACGATCGACCTCGGCGGCATCAACTTCACTGAAGGAGATTACACGGACTTCAGTTACCAGCTCTTCGCGGAGCAGGATTGGATGGATTCCACAAGCGATTGGGAGCAGTACGTGAAGCCGCAAGGCTACACCGTAAGCGCTCTCCAGAAGCTCACGCTGGATAGTGATGGCTACCTGAGACTCACCGAAGCCGAGGGCATGACTTGGGACGGCAAGAGCGGCAGTAACACGTGGTCTGCAACGGACGGTGCGCACAACTGGTCCACCGGTGTGGGCGATGACGTCCAGTTCGCTACCGGTAAGGACCTGCCCGTGGTGTTCCAGGGAGATGGCGATGGAGCTATCTCGGAGAGTGTCGTGCTGGACGGCGCGATCACCGCGACGGCCATGAGCGTGACGGCGGGTGACTTCACCTTCTCGGATGAGGGAGATGATGACAGACTGACGGTGACGGGTCCGCTGGATGTGGCGGGGGGCGCCTCGGCTACCTTCGAGACGGATGTGACCCTGCAGGGTGACCTGACGGGCAGGGGCAAGTTGGAGGCAGGAGAGGGTGGTACGGTGAAGCTGACCGGCTCGGCATTGACGACCAAGGAAGACACAACCAAGGGCTTCCAGGGCACGGTGGAGGTGAACGGCGGCGAGCTGTCCGTGACGGGTGACGCCTCCGGTTGGGGTGCGACACTGGAGGTGGGTGCAAGCGGCGGCACGCTGAATGCGGCTGCTGCGAGTGACTCGCTGGGCATGGTCTTGACCGATACGGCGGACGGCAGTGGCACGCTGGATGTGGCGGGTGAGGGAACCGTGACCCTGAGCGGCACGGACGATGATGTGACGCTGAATGTGACCGGCAAGCTGGCGGCGAGCAATTTGACCATCGGCGGGTTGAGCGACGGCAGCGGTACGGTGAGCGGCGACAAGCTGACCGTTGCGGGAACGGGCGGCAGCTTCGGCGGCACGCTGGAGGTAGATGCGGTGGAGGTCACGGGCTCGCAGAGCTTCTCCGGCGGTAGCTATACCGACACGGTGTTCACGGTGGATGGGAGCGGCACGCTTTCGTTCACGAATACCGGCGGTGTGACCCTGAAGGGCTTGGCGGGTGACGGAACGATTAACGATGGAGATGACGACGCGACGAAGCTGAGTCTGAGCTTCAGCAATGATGCGACCACGGCGACGGATGGTGATATGCAGACCTTCGAGGGTACGCTGACGGATGTCGGCAGCATCACGGTGACGAAGGGTGCGCAGGGCTTCTCGCAGGCATTCAGCGGCACGCTGACGGTGGGTAACGGCGATGAGAATGCCGCCACGCTCGTGATGGGCGGTGCGGTGACGGGCAGCACGATTACGGTGCAGTCCGACGGCACACTCGTGCTGAATGGAACGGGGAACAATACCTTGACCTTCACCGCCAGCGCGCTGGGCGGCACGCTGACCATCGGCGATGCGACGCATACCGACGCGGGCTTGACGCTGGGCAACGCGAACCTGACCGGCGGCACGATCAACGGACACGGCACGCTGACGCTGACGGGTGAGAGCACAGGCGACGGCATCGGCAGCACGGTGGGCGACGGCTCGCTCAAGCTTGACACCGCCGGCGTGCAGACTCTGACCGGCGCGGTGAACGTCGCGAGTATCACGGCGACGGAAGCCGGCACGCTGACGCTGAGCGGCAGCACGATCACGAGCGGCTCCATCACCATCGGCAATGGCAGTTCGGAAGGCAAAGTCGATACGCAGGTGGTTGTGACCGACACGGGCACGAAGGGACTCGGCAATGTCACGGTGAAGCAAGACGGCGAACTCGTGGTGAAAGACGGCTCGAACTGGAGCGGAACGGAGGTCAAGGGCGACGGCGCGCTGGTATTTGAGGGTCTGAATCTGACTGATTACGACGTTACAAAAGACCTCTTGGAGGGAACCTTGGGGAATGCTGAAACGGACGCCGAAAAGATAGGACAACTGACGGCGCTCAGGTTGAAGGATTCCTTGTTGAACCTCGCGTACAGCAGTCTTGATGCACAACTCAAGAGCGTGGATGACATCTACGTGCTGGAAGGAAGTACGCTTCAGGTGCAAGCGACCGATGCACTGATGCTCGGAGCCGCTCACACCTTGCATCTTGAAGGAACCGGGAAAGATGGTAAGGGTGCGTTGTATGTTACCACCTCCGCCAGAGTGAACATAGATGCCGGAATCGTGCTGGATGCTGCGGCGACTGTAAAGACAGATACAGCACTCTGGGTTAAGGGCGAGTTGACACTCGGCGGAAACGAGTTGACGAAGACGGGCAGCAATGTCATGGTTCTGGATACAGCCTTTACGACAGGGGAAGGTGATAGCGGCTCCTTCAACTTGCAACAGGGGCTGCTGTCCCTCGGTTACGCTGATGGGGATGAACTGGCGAATTACTCGGTGACCCTCAGCGGAGGCGGGCTGAACCTCTATGGCGCCCCGACGAGTGGAGATGGTTACACCGTGAAGTACTTGGAGGGTACATCCGGTGGTTCCATCATCGGAAGCAATGCCGATGGTAAGACCCTGATCATTGATTTCGATGAGAAGGATAAGGTTGGTGGAGCGACCGTGAAAGCCGATGTGAAGGTCAATGACGGCAATCGCGTCTCTCTCACGAAGAAGGGGACGGGCAAGCAGACCATCACGGGCAGTTTCGACGGCAAGGACGTGACCGTGACGGGCGGCGAGCTCGTGCTGGGCGGTGGTTCTGTGAAGATGCAGGGTACGGTGAGCGTGACGGGCGGCAGTACATTGACTCTGGCTACCAATGATGTGACGGCGGCGAGTGGTCTCACGGCTAGAGGGTCGGGCAGCACGATTGCCTTTGAGTTCGAGGATGTCAGCCTGGGTAACAGCACAGAAGGTAGTCATGGCGGCGTCAGCGTAACGCTATCGGATGGCGCGGGGATCGACCTGAGAGGGGTGACGAATACGGGCGGAACAAGGGCCCAGGAAGTGCACTTCACGACGATCACAATTAACGGAGAGAGGAACACGATGACGTGGGCGGACGAGGGTAACGTTGGCAAGGGACAGCTTGTTCACGTGGGAACGCTGACCGGATCGGGCGCGATGAACTTCGGGAACTTGCATAGCGGACAGGAGCTGCACCTCGAGACCCTGAAGAACGTGGGTAATATAACGGTGGAAGTAGGAGACGGCGCCGGCGTGTACCTGGATAAGATTGTGCAGGAAAGTGGCAGCGGCAGCATCACGGCAACGGGTGCCGGTGGGCTGCATGTGGACGGTGAGCACGGCGACGGATTCCACAAGTCCGGCTTGGGGAGCTTCACTGTCGGCAGCAAGCTGACCGTGGGTGAGGAGGCTATGCTGTACATGACGTACCAGGGCGAGCTCAAGTGGGGAACCGGAGGAGCAGTAGTCGACGGTAGCACGACGGCACTGACGAGCGATCAAATTACCCTTGCAAAAGGTGACGGTACAGTAGGAGGAACACGTGGCGCCATCCTGCGTTATGGGGCGGACGGGGAAGATGTCCACCATTTGTTGTTGGATGCGAGCCTCTTCGAGGACTTTACGTCGAATCAGCTCACGCTTCACCTTGCATCCATCTGGGCGAACTACTCGGATAGGTTAGTGTCTGGCGATGGGTTTGACCTCGGCATTGTAGTCAACAACGAGCTTATTGAATCGAAATACACTGAGGAGTTCTTCAAGGACATTATTCGGTTCTATGAGGCTACTCCTGGTGATGATAAATGGGGTGTGAAGTGGGTTTCGGGGGACGGTGAGATCTCACATCTGCATCTTTATATCGTACAAGATGCGGATATTGAATTCAATGCACCCGGCTGGGATACAGCATGGGGACGGGAAGGGTTGATCAACGCTCCGACCTTTGGTACTTCCGGTGATCCCCATGTGTGGAGTGGCGGGGGTAATGAGTTCACTTCGGGTGATGGTTTCGTCGGATCCTGTCTCGAGTTGGGCGCCTTTAAGGATGGCGGAGAAAGCGTGAAATACTTGGACGGCAGGAGGACCGAGATCCGTCTGACGCAGGGCGCGGCGAAAGCTGATGCGGGATCCACGGCGACCGTGTTGGGTGGACAGCTGATTGACAGCGAGGACGAATTGGAGGAGTTCGACGGCTCGAGCTACATCGAGTTCCTGTACGATGGAAGTGCAGAGAACAACCACCTGCACCTGCTGGTGGGCGGCATGGCGAGCACAAATGATCTCGCAACTTCCGGAGAGGCTACATTCAGTGCTTCGAGCCATATCCAGCTGGATGCGAAGGCGGACGGTGATCGTCCGAGTGCTGCTGAGGGTATCGTGGATTACCTCGTGGGCGGCAACCATGTGAATAGCGGCTCCTTGGTCTTCGACGGTGATCGCTTCATCACCGTGTTCAAGGGAACGGTGCGGGGAGGTATCGTGGGCGGCAGCTCACTGACGGGCGGCACCGGCACGACTCACGGAAGCACCAACATCTTCATCTATGATCTGTTGGGTAATGACGAAGAGAAGAAGCCGGGGATATCCGACGGCAAGGCTGGGGACGACACCTACTTTGCGGCAGTGGTCGGCGGTAACGCTGTCATCGGTTCGGGGACATCGAACTTTGACAACGGTATCGTGAATATCACCGTTAATTTGAAGGATGCTCAGTCCAAGGGCGGAGACGATGAGAAGACTGACGTGACTGTGGCGGCATCGGATGACGGAAGCTTCGACAAGGAGATTGTGGGCGGCGACTATATCGCAGGTAATGGAAGCGCCACCTTCGCGGGCAGGAGCACGAATATCGAGATCACGGCGAAGGATACGCAGAAATTCACGGCGGATATCGTCGGTGCGAGCAGCGTCGCGGGTGGTAGTGGTACGGTGAGCTTCACGAGCAACACGAACATCACTCTTGATGGCGGTACGTACGGAACGACCGGCGAGGTGGCAATCGTGGGCGGCATGAAGATCGACGGTTCGGCGTCGGGCACGTACACGATGGACGGCAACACGACGCTGACGCTGAAGGACGGAACGTTCGACGGCGATATCGTGGGCGGCAGCTATGTCGATGCGACGAGCGCCAGCGGTACGCTGAAGAACGGAACTATTAAGGTGAACCTTCAGGGCGGGACGATCAACGGCAACGTGTACGCGGCGGGTTACCTCGCGAATGCGGGTGGACTCACTGCGACGGCGGACAACGTGAATGTGACCGTGGGTGAGGGCGTCACCTTCGGTGAGGGGACGGACAAGGTTCTTTCCGGCGGTTTCTACAGGACGAGCTATGGAGCGGATGATGCGAGCGTAACAAAAGCCACGCTGACCTTCACGGGAACAAGGACGCGCGACCTGAAGAACTACGACTTGCAGGACTTCGATGAGATCGTGACGGCGGGCAACGTGACGACTGCGGGCGATTTGTTGCTCAGCGGCGATGTGACGACCTTCACCAAGAGCGGCGCGGGTACACTGACCGTGGGCGGACTGCACTCGCTCTCCGGTGCGAATTCCACGGGCAACTACGCCGGCACGATCGCCATCAAGGGCGGACGTTTGGTGGTGAACGGCGAGATGACGCTCGCGGGCGGGCTGACGATCGACGTGGTGACAGGCGTCGGTACCAGTGCGAGCAATGCGTACCTGGCGGCGGGCGTAAGCGGGAAGATCACGCTGAGCTCGGGTTTCGGTTCGGACCAAGATAAGAAGTTTGACTTGAATCTGGACATCGGATCCGGGGTGAAGAGCAAGATTTACCTCGTGAGCGGGTTGGTGGATGCAGAAGGTCAAGCTTTGAATGATTCGGAAGCCTTGAAAGCCGCGGATTACTTCAGCGCACTTCTTTCCAACTGGGTCGATGAAGGCTGGACGCTGGAGTTCGTGGATGGTTGCCTCGTGCTTGACCTCTCGACGAAGGTTGAAGGCGACTGGTACTGGAATCCGGAGACGGAGCCGGGCGAACCGGGGCAGGATGACAAGCTGGTGTGGGGAGACGGGAATACGGACAACTGGCAGGATGATAAAGATGCGCCGGTGACGGAGCCTGAGGATAAGACAGACATACCGGTAGTGCACTTCACAGACGCAAGTGACGGGCAGGTTGATGTGACAGGACAGGCATCCGCTGCGGGTATCGTTGTGGAGAGTGGCGACCATGTCTTCGCCGATGGCGGAAGTGGAGCCAACATTGATGTCACGGGCGATCCGGAAGCTGAGGAGGCTAGCGATTACACCGGCAAGTTGACGGTGGAGGGCGGTTCGGCGGATCTGCAGGTGAAGACGAACATCAAGGATGTGGAGCTGAAGAACGACGGCAAGCTGACGCTGAGTCACGACCAGGCATTGGATAAGGAGGCCGAGGTGAAGGTGAGCGGCGGTACGCTGGCATTCGGCGAGGATGAGGACAAGCTGAACGCTGATACCGGCGCCGGGGAATTGTACAATAGGCCGTGGCAGAACAATGTGACGGTGGAGGAAGGCGTTGTCCTGAATGTGCAGGTAGGCAAGTCTTACGTTGAGTTCATTGATTATGTCGAGGAGCATGATGAGACGACAACGGAATACAAGGCCCCGAACGCCGATACGACGCTGGGTGGCAAGAGCACACAGCTGACTTCGGATCCGGATGTTCCCCTTGGCATGCTGGAGAGCGCGGTGAAGACCGGCATCCGGAAGAGCGGACGCTTCGACCTGACGCTGGCGTGGGATGCCTCTCAAGCGGCTTCGGGCGCGGCCTTCTTCGCCGCTCGCGACGGTGAGATTGAGAACAAGATCACCGGCAGCATTGAGGCGGTCGAGGGATTGCTGGCGTATGAGATCGAAGGCGCGGAAAGCACGCGGACGGATATCACCAAGGGCGAGAAGAACATTGTGGTTTACAAAGGGGCGACGCTGAGCATCAATCAGACGGCCGGTGTGGTGGAGATTAACCGCGCGTTTGAGACGGGAACCGTTCCTGATGGGGAGGCGGGGAGGGTCAGTGAGCTTCTCGGCGAGGATAACTACGTGGCTCGCATCATGATCGGCAGTGAGGATGACAACACCGAGTATATTGTCAACGAGGACAACAGCGGGTTTGTGGGTGAGATCTCGTATCTCGGCAACGGGGCGAGCAGCGTGGCGACGTTCAAGAATGCGAACGCTCTCGGAGGCGACAAGACCGACCTGAAACTCGGCGGACGCGCCATCGTGTTCGCTACGGATGGTGCAAGCGGCAATTCGACGGAAGCCAAGCTGAATAGCATCGACGTGAGCGGTACGAACCTCATCGGCGGGTACAGCATGGATGACGCGGCGAATAACCCGAATGCGGAGATCACGCTGACGGGAACGCTCATGGGCGACGGCGTGCTGGCGAACGCCAGGGGAACGGATGATGGGGCTTACAAAGCCTTCCACCATACGTACACGGGCGACATGAGCGGGTTCGAGGGCACGATCGTGGCGGGCTTGGAGACGGATGAAACGACGGAAATTGAGGGAGACTCGACCTCGAGCTGGACGCTGAAGCATGTGGTGGCGGATGATGCCGTTGCGCGTGAAGATGGTAGCTACGAGCTCGGCTTCAACTTGGCAGGTAACGGTCAGGTGACGCTGAGCGCCGTGGATAAAGCTGGAAAGGATAAGAATGCGGATTTGCGCATCACCGGAAACATCGGCGATAAGGAGCTGGGTAATGCGCTCGCTCTCGAGAACGCGGGCAGCAGCGACATCGTGCTGTCCGGCAAGAACACCACGACCGGCGCGCTGATCACGGGCACCGATGGTGACACGGTAGGCGGCTTTGTGCTGGATGGTGAGGGCGCGACCTGGAACGGTACGGAGCTGCAGGGCAAAGGTACCTTCACGCTCAAGGAAGGCACGCTGACTTACGGCGGTGAATTCCAGAGGGCAGATGGATCCACCGGCAGCATCGTGGTGGATGCCACGGGCGTGGTGGATGTGAAGGGTCTGTCCGAAAAAGGAATGAGCGCTTATTTGCTCGGCGATATTAGCGTGGACGGCTCGCAGGGCGGAAAACTCACGGGCGTGAGCGGCGATATCACCACGGAGGAGCGCAAGGTGACGCTGAAGTTCGGCAAGGATAACGTCGGGAAGTCTGCCTCCGAAGGCGATGCGTTGATCGTCTTTGATGAGAAGGCGGGCGGTTCGTTGAAGGTGACGCAGGACGGGGGGGGTGACGATGAGGGCAATGTCAGCGAAGGTGTGGTGCTCGACTTCTCCACGGAGGCCTTTGTGGATGCGCTCAGGGGCAATAGTGAGGGCGGGAATACCAGCTATCTGCACGTTGTGGATGGCGGTAAGCTCGACTTCTGTGGCTTCACGGAAGACGATTACAGGGATCTGCTTAAGGCTCGGGGTGATGGGTATACGAGTGGCTACGGGGCTTTGCTGGATGCACTGGGTTACGAGATTACGGGTTCTGAAGGTGGCGACCTGCTGCTTTCCGGCTTCTCGAGGGATGTGTACCTCGTGCTGGAGGGTGAAGGAACGGGGGACAGTGAGTCTTCCGAGCTTACGGTGGGAACGCCCAAGACAGATGTCGATGGGAATATCACCGGAGACAACTCGTACACGAGTAGACTGGAGCACTCTCAGGCTGTCGTGGTGGATGAGAACGCATCGCTCACCCTCAAATTCACGGAGGAAACCGATGAGAACGGGGACACTGCGGGGAACGACACGGATGTGACCCTGCACAACCTCGTGGGTCTGGAAGGCTCGACGCTGGATGTGAAGAAAGAGGAGGGCAAGTTGGAGGGTGAGGATGTCACGGTGACGTTCGACAACAAGCTCGTGGATGGTTCGCTGGACGGCACGGGATGGAGCAATGGACAGGTGACGGACGGCGACCACACGGTGCATGGCAAGGACGAGGGTGAAGTGGTGGATGGCTTCAATGTGCGCGGCGTGGACACGACCTTTGAAGGCACGGTGAAGGGCGGCGCCGGCGTGAACTTCCAGAAGGCAGGGGCAGGTCAGCTGACGCTCGGCAGTGCGAAGACCGGCAACGGCGGTCTGGATGCGCAGGGCGACCTGACGCTCTACGACGGCGGCATCACCTTGCAGGGCAATGCTACCGACAAGGGCAACAACGTGGATAGCCTCGTGTTCGCCTACGGCAGCGGGGAAGGTGAGTTGGCAGATACGGCGGCTGATGGCGGCGACGACGTGACCAAGGACAACACGGGTCTGACTCTCAAGAACGGCGCGGATATCACCGTGCACGACATTGAGGAGAAAGGGACGAGTAAGGAGGATGGGACCGGCAGAACCGGCGGCGACATCACGCTCGGCAAGGGCAGCGAGTTCACCTTCGATAACTCGGGGAAGGAGGGTGATGACGGCACGACGCTGAGCGACACGACCTTCCAGGCGGAGAGGGACGCGAACGGCAATGTCGTTGGCGGCGGTACGCTCACGGTGAAGGGAACGACGGCGAATAAGACCGATGAAGCGTCCGATGGAGATGGCACGTACAGCGGGTCGGGTCTGACCTTCGATAGGGAAAAAGCGGGAGATGATGAGGACAAGACCGTGCTGGACGGGGTTGGACTGAACGTGAAGGACGGCGCGGATGTGACGCTCTCCGGCGGCGCGGTGGCGCACGACAGCGACATCACGGTGTCCGGCAGCAGAGTGAGCGGAAAGGATGAGGAGGAGGGTAAGGATGTGAAGACCGGCAGCTCGCTGACGGTGACCGGCGATGGCTCGTCCATCACGGGCGATGGCGACATCACGGTGAAGGACGGCGGCGAGCTGACGCTGAGCGGCGGCGGCAGCATCGGCGGCTGGGAAAAGGATGAAGAAGGTAACCGCGTGCAGGATGAGAACGGCAGGGATAAGAAGACCCACACGGGCGACATCGTCATTGGCAGCAATGGCAAGTTGACCGTGAAGGACACGGCGGAGGGTACGGGAGCCGAGGATGCTCTGGTGACGGACGGCAAGGTGAACGTGAAGAGCGGAGGTGAGCTGGATCTGAACAACAGCACGGGTAACTCCATCGGCGCTCTGTCCGGCAGCGGGGTGGTGTCCGGCAATAAGGATTCGGATCTGACGGTGACGGGTCCGGGCAGCGGGAACTTCTCCGGCACGCTGACCAATGACAAGGTGCAGAAAGGTGAGGCCCCTTCAGACGGTGACAAGAAGGGCGGCAAGCTGACGGTGGGCGAGGGAGGCACGCTGACGCTGGACGACGTGACGACGGATGCCAAGTGGAATCTGGGTGTCGACGACGGTGGTTACCTGGGCATGAACGCGGATAGCGACGCTCCGGGTGAAGAGAAGATGGACTTCGGCGATATTACGGTGCAGGGCGGCGGTACGCTGGGTCTCGGTGATCTGTCCGGCGGCGTCAGCGGCAACGTGAAGTTCGAGGACAACGAGGGCAAGAAGGGCAACCTGAAGGTGGATATCGGCGACGGTAGCGGACCGGTGGATCTGGGTGGTCTGGATTTCACCGATGCGGCGGATAACCTCAACGTCGGCTTCACGGGGCTGGGATCCTCGCACTACACGGGCGAGCTGCAGAAGCATGACGACGGCAAGTGGTACGTCGATATGGTGCGTAAGGCGAACAACGACTTCCTGAAGCCCGGGCAGCACAAGAATGTGCAGGCGGGTGCGGAGTTGGCGTGGGATGTGGATGATCCGTACACGAAGGCGGGTAAGTATGTGCGCGGGGCAGGGAAGAACGGCGACCTGGCGAAGTTGGCGAAGTCTATCTCGCAGACGTTCTCCGATGGTCCGGATATCTACTGCCTGCTCGGTCTGGATACCTACAACCCGACGCTGGATCTGGATCGGACGTTCGCGGCGATGGCCGGTTCGTCGATCTCGACGCTGGGCAGCGCGTTCAGTCAGGACATCGAGAGGCAGTTGTCGTCGATACGCAACCGCACGACGATGCTGGGCGATGCGCAGGTGAATGCGGACCCGGGCGAGCCGAGTGTGAACTTCTGGCTGAACGCGGAGAGCGGCTACCACAAGCTGGATGCCGATGGATGGGCGCCGGGCTTCACGCTGAATGGCTGGGGCGGGTCGATCGGGTCTTCCATGCAGATGACGCGCACCACGACCGTGGGTCTCGTGCTCACCGCGATGTACAACGACCTCAAGACCGATTCGGCGGATATGGGCAAGGGCGATATGGATACCACGTACCTGAGCGGCTTCGCAAGGGTGCAGCAGGGTACATGGAGCCACACCTTCGTCGCGACGGTCGGTACCGCGGATGTGACGCTCGACCGCACCGTGAGCTACGGCTTGGGCAGCAAGTACACGACGCACGGCGAGACGGATGGCTACGCGGTGGGCTTGATGTACGAGGTGGCGAAGACGTTTATGCTGAACCGCGAGGGCACGACCGCCCTGCAGCCGGTGTTCAATGTGCAGTTCCGTCACGCGGCGGTGAACGGCTACTCCGAGACGGGCAGCGACGCCGGTTTGCGCGTGGACGACATCACGCAGGATACCCTCACCTTCGGACTGGGTGCGCGCGTGCAGACGATGCTGCATGAGAACGTGTTCGGTCGCTCGTCGGTGTTCGAAGCCCGCGCCATGGTGAAGACCGATGTGGGCGACAATGCCGGCAAGGCGACGAATAGCCTCATCAACGGCGACCTCTCTAAGGAGGTCGAGAGCGCCAAGGTCGGCGACGTGGGTCTCGAGATCGGGGCGGGTCTCACCATCCCGGTGGGCAGCAACGGCGGCACCTTCTTCATCGACGGCTCCTTCGAGTTCCGCTCCCGCTACAACGATGTGAATGCAAGCGCTGGTTACAGAATCAGCTTCTGACGAAGCGTGATTCTGTAACTATTTACGATTTACGAATTACGATTTCGGGAAATTCGCGCGCTGTCGCGCGGGGAGGGGTAGCGAGATTACGAATTACGAATTACGAATTACGATATGGACAAGGTGACGTTAGAAAGACGGGCGCGGAAGTTTGGGAGTGCGGTGGCGAGGATGTGTCTGGCGCGGAAGTTGCGGCATCCGGTGGATGAGGTTTTGGTGAAGCAGCTGGTGCGTTGCGCTACGTCCGTGGCTGCTAACTACCGCGCCGCCTGCCACGGCAAGAGTCGCGCCGATTTCCACGCCAAGATCAAAATCTGCGAAGAGGAATCCGACGAGTGCGAGTACTGGCTCGATTTGCTCGTGGACGTTGGTCTCCTCGGCGAGGAAGAGGTCGCTCCCTTGCGCGCGGAAGCTCACGAACTCGCTTCCATCCTCGCCGCGACGGCGAGGGCAACCCGCGGCACCTGAAGGCGGGGGCGCCTTCGGCGCCTATTTACGATTTACGATTTACGATTTACGATTTACGATTTACGATTTACGATCATTAGCATCCCATAACGTAGTCAAGATGACGACGTCATGCGCATAGTAACAGGGTTTGGTGAGGGGGGATTTCT
>CANQZJ010000010.1 GCA_947628315.1 uncultured Oscillospiraceae bacterium | reverse complement strand
CCTCGGCGTAGTTGGGGGCGTGGCCCCGCCAGAGGCCGCCTTTCTCCTCCTCGAACAGCACGGGGAGGGTGGCGCCGGTTTGCGCCGTCAGCCACTCGTGTTCCATCCCGGCGGCGATGGCGATGGCCCTGCGGGCGCGGTTCTCTTTCTCCTCCCTGGGGATCTGGTTCGGCATGGAGTCCGCCGGGGTGCCCGGGCGGCGGGAGTAGGGGAACACGTGCATGGCGGAGAAGCGGCATTTCTGAATAAAGTCCAGCGTCTGGGTGAACTCCTCCTCCGTCTCGCCGGGGAAGCCGGTGATGAGGTCGGTGGTGACGCCGGGGTCGTCAAAGTGCGCCCGGAGCAGCTCCACCGACTCCAGATACCGTGCGGTGTCGTACTTGCGGTTCATACGCTTTAAGGTGGCGTCGCACCCGGACTGGAGGGACAGGTGGAAGTGGGGGCACAGGTTGGGCAGGGCCGCCGCCCGCCGGCAGAAGTCCCCGGTGATGGTGCGGGGCTCCAGAGAACCCAGCCGCACCCGCATCTCCGGCGCGGCGGCGCACACCCCCTCGATCAGGTCGATGAGAAACTGGCCGTTTTTCAGGTCGTGCCCCCAGGAGGATATCTCGATGCCGGTAATGACTACCTCCCGGTAGCCCTGGGCGGCCAGAGATCGCACCTGCTCCACCGCCTCATCCAGGGGCAGGGAACGCACCGGCCCCCGGGCGTAGGGGATGATGCAGTAGGTGCAGAAGTTGACGCAGCCGTCCTCCACCTTGAGCATGGCCCGGGTGTGGTCGGCGAGGCCGCCGGCGGGCAGCCGCTCGAACGCCCGGCGTTTCATGGCGTCGTCCACCGCCACCACCTGGGGGGCGCGGGCGCGGAGCTGTTCCTCCAGCCTGTCCAGAAAGTCCATCCGTCCGGCGGAGCCCGCAATCAAATCGACCCCCAGCGCGGCCACGGACTCCGGGTCGGTCTGGGCATAGCAGCCGCACACCGCGACGACCCCCTCCGGGGCCATCTTCCGGGCCCGGCGAATGAGGTTGCGGCACTTCTTATCGCTGACGGCGGTGACGGTGCAGGTGTTGACGATGTAGGCGTCGGCGGGGCCGTCGAAGTCCACCAGCCGGTGTCCCCGGCGGAGCAGTTCCCGCTCCATGGCCTGGGTCTCGTACTGATTCACCTTGCAGCCCAGGGTGTAGATGGCGATATCCATAATGCCCTCCATGAGTCCGTTTGGGGCCATTATAGCAGTTCCCGGCGGATTTGTACAGCTTGGACGATTTACAACCGGCAAAAAAGCTGATATACTTATCGCCACAGAGAGAGGGGGAACAGGTATGCCCTACAACTTTTTCGCCTACATCTTCCGCACCCGGTACATCGCCCGGTGGGCGCTGATGCGCAACACCCGCACCGAGAACGTGGAGGAGCACTCATACGAGGTAGCGGTGCTGGCCCACGCCCTGGCCGCCATCGGCAGAGAGGTCTACCACAAGGACGTCGACCCGGATCGGGCCGCGTCGGCCGCCCTGTTCCACGACGCGCCGGAGATCATCACCGGCGACATGCCAACCCCCATCAAGTACAACAACCCGGAGATGAAAAACGCCTACAAGCGGGTGGAGGCGGTGGCCCAGGACAAGCTGCTGTCCATGGTGCCGCCGGAGCTGAAAGCCGCCTACGAGCCGCTGATCCGGGAGAGCGACGAGGCCGTCCGGCCCTACGTGAAGGCGGCGGACAAGCTGGCCGCCTGGCTCAAGTGCCAGGAGGAGCTGAAGGCCGGCAACACCGAGTTTAAGCGGGCCGCCGGCGAGACCCTGTCCGCCCTCCGCGCCATGGACATGGAGGAGGTGGACTGGTTCCTGGCCGAGCTGGCCGGGGCCTTCACCCTCACACTGGACGATCTGGGGTGATCGTAGGGGCGGCCCCGCGTGGCCGCCCATCTGCCGGACACATCCGTACATTGCGGGCGGCCACATTGGGCCGCCCCTACCACAAGGAGGAAACCATATATGCGCGCTATCGTCACCGTCATCGGCAGGGACACCGTGGGCATCATCGCCGCCGTGTGCGCCCTGCTCAGCGAGAAGAACGTCAACGTGCTGGACATCAGCCAGACCGTGCTCCAGGAGTACTTCACCATGATCATGCTGGTGGACACCTCCGCCGCCACCGTGCCCTTCGCCCAGCTGCGGGAGGAGCTGGCCGCCGCCGGACAGGAGCGGGGGCTGGACATCCGCGTCCAGCGGGAGGACATCTTCGACGCCATGCACCGCATCTGAGGGGACAGAACATGCTGAACAACAAAGATATTCTCAGCACCATCCACATGATCGACCAGGAGCACCTGGACGTGCGCACCATCACCATGGGGGTGTCCCTGCTGGACTGCTGCGACCCAGATCCCAAAACCGCCTGCCGGAAGATCTACGATAAAATTACGACCTCCGCCCAGAACCTGGTCAGGACCGGGGAGGACATCGAGGCGGAGTTCGGCATCCCCATCGTGAACAAGCGCATCTCGGTGACGCCCATCGCCCTGGTGGCCGGGGCGTCGGACTGCCCGGACTACGTGTCCTTCGCCAAGGCCATGGACGAGGCCGCCAAGGCGGTGGGGGTCAACTTCATCGGCGGGTTCTCCGCCCTGGTGCAGAAGGGCATGACCGCCGCCGACAAAAAGCTGATCGCCTCCATCCCGGAGGCGCTGGCCGTCACCGACCTGGTGTGCGCCAGCGTCAACATGGGCTCCACCAAGGCGGGCATCAACATGGACGCGGTGGGCCTCATGGGGGAGACGGTCAAAGCCGCCGCTGAGCGCACCGCAGACCGGGGCGGCTTCGGCTGCGCCAAGCTGGTGGTGTTCTGCAACGCGGTGGAGGACAACCCCTTTATGGCCGGCGCGTTCCACGGCGTGGGGGAGGCCGAGCGGGTCATCAACGTGGGGGTCTCCGGCCCCGGTGTGGTGCACCACGCCCTGAAAAAGGTGAAGGGCCAGCCCTTCGACGTGGTGGCCGAGACGGTGAAAAAGACCGCCTTCCAGGTGACCCGGATGGGCCAGCTGGTGGCCCGGGAGGCCAGTTCCCGGCTGGACGTGCCCTTCGGCATCGTGGATCTGTCCCTGGCCCCCACCCCGGCCGTCGGGGACAGCGTGGCGCGGATTTTGGAGGAGATGGGCCTGGAGACCTGCGGCACCCACGGCACCACGGCGGCTCTGGCCCTGCTCAACGACGCGGTGAAGAAGGGCGGCGTGATGGCCTCCTCCAGCGTGGGGGGCCTGTCCGGGGCCTTCATCCCGGTGAGCGAGGACGAGGGCATGATCGCCGCCGCGCAGTCCGGCGTGCTGACCCTGGACAAGCTGGAGGCCATGACCTGCGTGTGCTCCGTGGGGCTGGACATGATCGCCGTCCCCGGCGACACCCCGGCCTCTACCATCGCGGCCATCATCGCGGACGAGGCCGCCATCGGCATGATCAACCAGAAGACCACCGCCGTCCGCCTCATCCCCGCCCCCGGCAAGAAAGTGGGGGACACGGTGGAGTTCGGCGGGCTGCTGGGCTCCGCACCGGTGATGCCCGTCCACCCCGAGAGCGCGGCGGACTTCATCGCCAGAGGGGGCCGCATCCCGGCGCCCATGAACAGCCTGAAGAACTGAGCAAAGGAAATTCCCCGACCGGGCGGCCGGGGAATTCTTATGCCTGTCAGGTGGGCTCTCTGGGATCCGGGTCGGTCCAGAGGGTGGAGAAATACTCGTAATAGGGCATCAGGAAGGTGAAGCCCTCGATGAGCCTGTCCGCCAGCTCCGGGGAGTAGATGGCCTCGGTCAGCGCCTCGCTGTGGCCGATGTCCAGGGACTTCTTGTTGTACCAGCGCAGCAGCCTGGGGTGGGGCGGGGTCTTCTTCCGGGCGTACTCGGGGCCGTCCAGGACGAATTCGCTCTGCTTCGTCAGCCGGTTCGCCAGACGGAGCATGGGCCTGTAGTCCCGATCCATCCGGGCCCGGAATTTCTCCATGATCACCGCCTCCGCCGCCCAGAAGCCCATACCGTAGCTCCACTGCTCCGGGCCCAGCTCGAACCAGAACACGGGGTGGGCGGGATTGCTCTCGTTCTCCCAGCGGAACAGGGAGAACCACAGATGATCCTTGTAAGGGCCCCGGCCGAACAGCCGCCGGGCGTCCCGGTAGATGCGGGAGACCTTCATGTTCAGCTGGCACTTGGGGAAGCGCTCCAGCATGGCGGCCTGAACCTGGGCGGCCAGTTCCTTCATGGGCTCCAGAAAGTACCGCTGATAGTCCGCCTTGCGGGGCTCGAACCAGCTCCGCTCGTTGTTGAAGCGGATGCCCCACATGAAGTCCACCGTCTCCTGTGTAAATCCTTGAAACATGGCTTACTCCGCGCCCTCCGCAGACTCGCCGCCCGCGCCGGGGTCAGGCTCCGGCTGTGTATCCGGCGAGGGGGTGGGTTCCACAGGGGTCTCGGTAGGCTCCACCGGCGTCTCGGTGGGTTCTGCGGGGGGATCGGTGACCACCGGCGGATCGGTGACAACAGGGGGATCGGTGACCACCGGCGGGTCGGTCGCCGCAGGCGGCTCCGGCGTGGGGGCGGGGGCCTCCCCGGAAGCGGTGCCGCTGCCCCAGGGGCCGGAGTCGGCGGGGTTGTAGAGGATGACCCGATCCCGCTTGCTGTAGTCGCTGCGGTTTTCATAGGTGCGGGAGATCAGATTGCCGTTCTTGTCGTACACCAGGCGGTACACGTCCACCGCGTAGCCGGTAAAGGGAGTGGTTTCCTCCACGGTGGCGCCGCGGGCGACGGAGGGATCGGCCTTGTAGACCGTCGTCCAGGGGGTGGTGGACAGCTGCTGGATGTCGGTCTCGACATAGTGCCCGTCGGGGTTGGTGCCATAGAAGGAGACGGTCAGATCCCGGCCGGACATGGAGGTGACGATCTTGACGGGGTAGCCCGTGTCGTTCAGGAACTTGAGGTCCAGGGAGGGGTAATAGACGGTGGCGTCCAGCCCGTTGGGGACATAGGTGGTGGCGAAGGCGTGGGCCGCGCGGGTCACGATCTTCAGGTTGGCGTACACCGCGCAGTAGTAGAGGCAGGAGGACGTCTGGCAGACGCCGCCGCCCTCCATCGATACGGACTGGCCGTCCTGGTAGCCGATGCCGGCCTGATAGCCGTTGGCCACGGTGGGGTTGCCGATGGTGTCCAGATAGGAGAAGGCGGCGCCGGGGGCCACGATCTTGCCGTTGCAGGCTTTGGCGGAGGTGGTCACATTGTGCACACGGCTGGAGTCGCCGTAGACATAGGTGGTGACGCTGGAGAGCAGATCCTGGTAGAAGCCGGCGGAGGAGGTGATCGTGGGGGCGGTCTTCACCATGGAGATGGTGCAGCTCTCGCCGGGCTTGGTGGCGTCCATCAGTTCCTGGGCCTCGGCCGGGTCGATGGACAGGCCGATGACCGCGGGCACCGCGTTGCCGCTGGAGTCCACCACGGGCTCCTTAGGCTCCACATAGACCAGGTCGCTGAGCTCCTGGCCGGTGATGTTCTTGCAGGCCAGGGGGCGGGAGGTCACGGTCAGGCTGGTCTTGCCGTCCGTCAGGGCGGTGAGCACGTTGTCCGCCAGGTCGTCCACCACGGGCTCCTGGCCGTCGGTGCCCATGACCACGGTGACGGAGGGCTCGTCGCCCTCAGCGGAGACCTCGTAAGTGGCGTCCACCGGGGCCACATAGACCTCTTTCCTGATCTTGTCGGCCAGCTTCTGCGCCTCCTGCCTGCCCCGATCGGAGAAAGCGGCGGTGTCCAGAGACATGGCGGTGGGCTCCGCCTTGGAGATGCCCAGCCACAGGGCGCCCAGCTTCCAGAAGGGCTGCTGCCCCTTGGCGGACAGGCCGGTCTCCACGGCGGTCTCGGGGGAGTAGGCCAGCAGGTTGCCGGTGAGGGTGGCGGTCTTGCCCTCGCCGTAGCGGACGGTGAGGGTCTGGGCCTGGAGCTTCTTGTCCATCACTTTGGACATCTCAGCCACGGCGGCGGCCTCGTCCATGCCGCTCAGGTCGGCCATGACCGTGCCGGACTCATCCACCGCTACCGCGCCGGGGAGCAGACGGCCGTTGTTCTGCACCCAGCGGCACAGCCCCAGATAGCCGCCCGCGGTCAGCGCGGCGGCGGCCGCCAGCACAAAGACGAGAACGAGGATCAGCGGAACAGCAAAGCTCTTCTTTGTCTGTTTGGACTCCTCCATCGCGGATCACCTCCTGTAGGGGTTGAAGTCGGACAAAAACGCGATCCGACACAATATCATGTTACAACTTAATATTCTACCACCAGAAGTGGAAATGAGCAAGGAAAATCACACGAAAAATGGTTACAAATTGGTATCAGCCCATGCCCTCTTTTCGTATGAAAAAAGAGAGGAGCCGGGACATATGTCCCGGCTCCGGCCTGTCAGATGCCTTTGTATTTCTTTCGGGTGGCGATACCGCCCCGGATGTGCCGCTCGGCCTTGTTCTCGTCCAGGATGGCTTTTACCTGTTCGTAAAGGGAGTGGTTGAAGGCGGGCAGACGCTCGCTCAAGTCCTTGTGTACCGTGGATTTGCTGATGCCGAACTTCCGGGCCGCGCCCCGGACGGTGGCCCGGTTTTCGATGATGTAAAGCGCCAAGTCACGGGCGCGCTCTTCCATGTTCCCTTTCACAAAAACACTCCCCGCTGTGGTCTGAACAATCTATATGCCGCCAGGCGGGGGATTATGAGGCGGCGGCAGGGGCGGGGCTTCACGAAAAATTAAAAAATCGGTTATTTACAGAGAACTTCCAAAAGTATATAATGAAAGGGCTGTGAGAAACACCGGGAAGGGAGGGACAGCCATGGCGGACTACCGGCCGTACGGCCCCCAGGGGAACGGCAATTACAACAACGGCAAAAATGACTGGGGCGACTGGATCGCCATGGGCATCCTGTTCCTGATCCCGTCCTTTATCACCAAGATCATCTCCGTGGTCTGGTTCGTGCGGAAGCTGAACGCCATGGATCAGGGCCAGAAAAACGCCTATCGGGACGACGTCCGCCGGGCCGCCAGCCAGGTGAAAGATGCCTTTACCGGCATGGGGAACGACTTTGCCCGGCGCGCCCAAAGCGCCGCTCAGTCCCGGCCCCATCAGACCGCCGGTCAGGCCCGGAAGCAGACCGCACAGAGCGACGCTTGGAACGTCCGCTCCAGGTGGGACGACGCGCCGGGCCGCACCCAGGCGGAGGCCAGGGGCAGTAAGGGCATGATCATCGGCGGCGGGATCATGTCCGGCATCTTCGGGCTGGGCACGGTGGCCGCGCTGGGGGAGCTGGTGAGCGATCTGTTCAGCGGCTATCTGTTCGGGAGTGATCTGTCCGCTTTCCTGGTGATGGCTATATTTCTGGCCGGCGGCATCGGCCTGCTGGCGGGCGGCATCGGCAAGCGCCGCCGGGCGGAGCGGTACGCCAGCTATCTGGGCTATATCGGCGCCAACCGGGAGATCTCTCTGGCCAACATGGCGGCCAACTTCGGTGTGTCCGTCAATAAGCTCTGCAAGGATCTGCGGCGGATGCTGGCCAAGGGCTATCTGCCCACCGGCTACATCGACCTGGCGGAGGGCAAGCTGTTCCTCACCGAGATGGGTTACCACCAGACCCGGGAGGCCCCGAAGCAGGAGACTCCCAGACAGGCCGAGGCCAGGGAGGACGATATCCTCCGGGAGATCCGGCAGGTGAACGACTCCATCCCCGACGAGGCCATGTCCGCCAAGATCGACCGCATCGAGGTCATCACCGGCAAGATCCTGGCCTACCAGAAGAACCACCCCGACCGGGAAGCCCAGCTGCGCTCTTTCCTCAACTACTATCTGCCCACCACCCTGAAGATCCTCCGGGCCTACGCCCAGCTGGACGCCCAGGGGGTGGAGGGGGAGAACATCTCCGCCGCCAAGGCCCGCATCGAGGGCATGATGGATCAGGTGGTGGCCGGCTTCGAGAAACAGCTTGACAAGCTGTTCCGGGATGACGCCATGGACATCACCTCCGACGTGGAGGTGCTGGAGAACATGCTGAAAAAGGACGGCCTGTCCGGCGACAACATGACCATGACCCTGTAAAGCAAGGGCGCGGAGGAAAACCCTCCGCGCTCTCATTTTATGGTTGAATTTTCCCGCCGGGCCGGGTATAATGGGACGGTATCCGGGTGTAGCGCAGTTGGTAGCGCGCCAGCTTTGGGAGCTGGATGCCGCGAGTTCGAGTCTCGCCACTCGGACCAAAGATGAGTCCTTATCGGACTCATCTTTTCTTTTTTTGATAGTAGTTGCATGTTTTCGCACAATTTTGTCTGTGTTTCCCCCTACTTGCAGAGGACATTTGTAAGGGGGACTAAAGAAGATGTATCATAAGCGCTGTACAGGTTCCATTCTTGTACATAAGTCAGCAAATATGCCCGATTGGGTCATTTGTGTTGGCAAACTCCTCAGCACACAGTGCTTATAGCAAATTTGATCCGTATTTGTTCAATACACATGGTGGGTATACACACGGAAAAGAAAAACTTTTTGCCCAATGGGGTTACACAGTTGCAGACGCCCAGTGGCTTCAAAGGGAGATGGAACGACAAGCCCTTGAAAAGTATTGCGCCGGAGAGTATACTCTGGGTACATTAGACAAGAACGGACAACGAATCAACATAAAGATTGAGATTACACGAAAAAGCGGTACCGGAACCGTTTCTTTTGTGTCTGGTTGGATGACAGAGCCAAACGGCAGAATTCGTCTTGCAACACCGTACGGAGGTAAATAGAATGAAAGAGATGGATTGTATTGAAGTGATCGTTGAAAAGGAAATGTACGCAAAGGAAGGCGTTCACAAAGGGATGCAAGGTTGGATTTGCTATGACCGGTGTGCAGATGGGTATTGGTTGGTCAATCTTCCACAATACGGAGAGAAAGAAGATATTGCGACAATTTCCATTAGAGAGGAAGATATGAAAGTTGTTCCCACTATGGACGCCCGGATCAACGAGCAGATCAAGGCGCAATTTGAAAAGAATGAGGAAGCAGGAAGTATTTCAGATTACTTGATTTAGGATCAAACCTCTTGCTGACGGCTTGCAAACCGTTGATTTTACTGGGTTTCTTTCAAATCCTATAATTACACTCCGACTACGTCGGAAGAACTCCGAAGACAAAGGGGGACTGCCTCAGGGCAGTCCCCCTTTTATCGGTCGGATCTGTTATCTTGCCAGCCAGCCGCCGTCTACCGCGATGGTGAAACCGTTTACGTAGTTTGCCGCCTTCGAGCTTAAAAATACAACGGCCCCCGCCATATCCTGCGGTGTGCCCCAGCGGCCCGCCGGGATCCTTTCCAATATCTCGCCCGAACGCTTTTCGTCGTCCCTGAGCTGAGCGGTATTGTTTGTCGCCATGTATCCCGGGGCGATGGCGTTGACGTTGATGCCCTTGGGTGCCCATTCGTTGGCAAGCGCGCGGGTGAGCCCGAGCACAGCGGATTTGCTCGCGGTATAGGCGGGGATCCTGATGCCGCCCTGATAGCTTGTCATAGAGGCGACGTTGATGATCTTGCCGCCCTCGCCCTGTTTCACATATTGTTTCGCAAAGGCCTGGGAGAGCAAAAATACCATATTCAGATTGAGGTTGATCACCTTGTCCCAGTCCTCTTCGGTGACATTGATCGCGTCCTCGCGAAGGATCATCCCCGCGTTGTTCACAAGGATATCGGCTCTGCCAAATTCCGCAATGACCTTTTCGACGATCACCGGAGCATTAGAGGTATCGGACATATCCGCAATGATCTCAAAGAACACACCGCCGTCCTTTTGGATCAGTTCGGCTGTTTCCGCACAGCTCCGCCTTGCGACGCCCGCAACCTTTGCGCCCGCCTGCGCCAGCGCGACACACATACCCTGGCCGAGACCCGTGTTCGCGCCCGTTACAACAGCTACTTTGCCCTTCAGGCTAAAATCATCCAAAATCATAAGACCGCTCCTCTCACATCTGTTTTAAATGATAACGTATCAATACCGGTGGGGATCTGCGCCGGAGAGTCGCATCTGACCTCCCCTTTCCATGGGATTATAGCACAAGCCGACGCGATTATCAACTGTTTCCATGGACATAAATTGAAATGGAAACTGAATGCGGGGCCGGAGGGGGGCCCGCTGTGACCGCCCGCCGCGCTCGCCCGGACATGAGAGCAGCCCGCCTTTCCCTGTGAAAAGGCGGGCCGCGTTTTCCATCATCAACAGGTGCTTTTTTACGTCAGTTCTGCCGATCCAGCAGCTGCTTGCGCCAGGCGGGGACGGCCTGGATGACGCCCAGCACCACAAGATCCAGCACCATGCACAGGCCGCAGACCGCGCCGTTGTAGAGCAGGGAGTATACCCAGGGGTTGGTCATGGGCAGACCCAGGAAGGTCTCGGGCATATACATGTACCACAGCAGGGCGCCGGCCAGCGTGTTGGAGAAGCAGCGGCCGATGGTGCCCAGCACGGTGCCCCACAGCCAGCCCAGCTTTTTGCCGGCGGCGAAGCCGCACACGAACACCAGCGTGTACGCCAGGATGTAGTCCAGCAGAGCGGACTGCCAGGAGATGGCGATGCCGCCGCCCAGGAAGAACTGGAGGATGCCGTTGACGAAGCAGCAGCCCAGAGACCACTTGGGCCCCCAGCGCAGGCAGTAGACCAGGATGGGGATCAGCGCCAGATCCACCGAGCCGCCGGCGCTGAACCGGTAGAAGCGGATGTACCCCAGGATCCACGCCAGGGCGATCATCACGGCGGCCTCTACCAGGGCCCGCGTGTTGAGATGAGCGGGTTGATTGCGCGTTTTTTCTTCGGACATAACGATGCACTCCATTCGTTTGGGTTTGTATGATAAACCGGCGAAGGAGTGCATTCTGGATCACTGCTTGCTCCCTACGCCAGTATTACCCGGATCAGGTATAAGGGACCAAAGGCTTGCCGCCTTTATCACAGCCGGAACAGTATCCAGCGCCCCTGCAATTCAGTCGGTATTCAGTTGTGGCTTCTGCGGGGGATTATAACACAGCCGCGAACAGATTGCAAGAGGTTTTCGAGGCAAAAAAGCAGCCGCCCATGCGGGCGGCTGCTCCGTGTCTGTGGAAACTCAGCGCTTGCTGAACTGAGGCGCGCGGCGGGCGGCCTTGAGGCCGTATTTCTTGCGCTCCTTCATACGAGGGTCGCGGGTCAGGAAGCCGGCGGCCTTCAGGGCGGGACGGAACTCGGGATCCATCTCCAGCAGGGCGCGGGAGATGCCGTGGCGCAGAGCGCCGGCCTGGCCGGTGACGCCGCCGCCGACGACAGTGGCAACGATGTCCACCTTGCCCACGGTGCCGGTGGTGTTCAGGGGCTGACGGACGACCATCTTCAGGGTCTCCAGGCCGAAGTAATCCTCGATGTCACGGCCGTTGATGGTGATGGAGCCGGTGCCGTTGGGGAACAGATGGACGCGGGCCACGGAGGACTTCCGGCGGCCGGTGCCGTAATGATAAGGCTTCTTGCTCTTGTACATGTTCGGTTACCTCCTTATTCCGCGGTCCAGGCTTCGGGCTTCTGGGCGGCGTGGGGATGCTCGGCGCCGCGATAGATCTTCAGCCGGGTGAGGGAGTCCTTGGTCACGATGTTGCGGGGCATCATGCCGCGCACGGCCAGACGCATGGCCAGCTCGGGCTTGGTCTGCATCAGGATGCGGTACTGGGTCTCTTTCAGACCGCCGATCCAGCCGGAGTGGGTGCGGTAATACTTCTGCTCGGCCTTTTTGCCGGTGAGCACCGCCTTTTCGGCGTTGATGACGATCACGAAGTCGCCGCAGTCGGCGTGGGGGGTGTACTCGGGCTTGTGCTTGCCCCGCAGCAGGGTGGCGGCGGTGGCAGCGGTCTTGCCCAGAGGCTTGCCGGCGGCATCGAGGACGTACCACTTGCGCTCGATGTTGGCCTTGTTCGCCATAAAGGTAGACATATCGGTTTCCTCCATTTTTATCTTAAAATGATCTCAAACATGGAAAGCGAACCCTTTTCAGGGGCGCAAGCGTTATTATAAGTCCGGCGGAGGCCCCTGTCAACCAAAATTTAAGGAATTTTCAAAGAAATTTCGAAATGCTCGCTTGATCGCGCGAAAACAAGCAAATTCAAAGAAATACTCGTTTTTGATTTGCGTTTTTATGGGCGCCACGCCTCCGCCAGCAGCTCCGCCGCCTCGGTCAGCTCCCCCTCGGTGAGGCCGGCGTAGCCCAACACCACGGTGGAGGGCCGCGCCTCCGCCCCGTGGCAGTACCGGCTCAGGGGCGACACCCGGACGGACTTTGCCGCCGCCCGCCCCACCAGCTCCCCCTCGGTGAGCCGGGGGAGGGTGAGCAGGAAGTGGAGCCCCGCGTCCTGGCCGCTGAGGGTGACGCCGGGGATCTCCGCCAGTTTTTCGGTGAACAGGGCGTTCTTCTTCCGATAGAGGTTCCCCGTCCGGCGCAGGTGCCGCCCGTACAGCCCCCGCACCAGGAAGCGCCGCAGGCTCTCCTGCTCGAACCGGGACACGGTGCAGGCGGTGTGGGCGAAGGTCTGCCGGTACCGTTCCAGCAGGGCGGGGGGGAGGATCATATAGGCCACGCGGATGGCCGGGGCGATGGAGCGGGAGAAGGTGCCCATGTAGACCACCCGGCCCGCCCGGTCAAGGCCCTGCATGGCGGGGATGGGCCGGGAGGTGTAGCGGAACTCACTGTCGTAGTCGTCCTCGATGAGGTAGTGATCCTCCGCGCCCGCCCAGTGGAGGAGACGGCTCCGCCGTCCGGCGGGCATGGTGACGCCCAGGGGGAACTGGTGGGAGGGGGTCACGTAGGCCAGCCGCGCCCCGGAGGCGGAGAGCGCCTCGGGATCCATGCCCTCGCCGTCTACGGGGATGGGCGCCGGGGTCTTGCCGTGGCGGAGGGCGGCGGCGTAGGCGGAGGGGTAGCCGGGGTCTTCCAAAGCGATCTCCCGGTATTCCGGCAGCAGCTGGAGCAGCAGGGACAGCAGATAATCCGCGCCGGCCCCCACCACGATCTGCTCCGGGGAGCACTTGACGCCCCGGTACTCCGCCAGCAGATCCGCCAGTGCCGCCCGGAGTGGCAGATCCCCTTGGGGGTGCCCCGGCTGGAGCAGCCGGGGGTTCTCATACACCGCCTCCTTGGTGATCCGCGCCCAAGAGGAGAAGGGGAAGGCGGACACATCCACCGCCGAAGTGGAGCAGTCGTATTTCCACTTGGAGGGCTCCGCCGGGGGCTGGGGTACGTCGTGGGCGGCGTGGGCGGCCAGCGGCAGCAGATCGGCGGCCACATAGCCGCTGCGGGGTTTTGCCAGCACATAGCCCTCCGCCGCCAGCAGGGAGTAGGCGGTCTCCACGGTGCTCATGCTCACCCCGGCCAACGCGCACAGCCGCCGCTTGGAGGGCAGCTTCGCGCCGGGCGGCACCTCACCGGACTGGATGGCGGCGGCGATGTGGCGATAGAGCTGGTCGTACAGGGGTTCCCCCTCATGGAACACGGGGAGCGGAAAGGATGCGGGCATGGGGCCTCCCTCCTATCTGACCACATAAAAAAGTTGAAAACTGGGCATGGAAATGATGTCAGTTAAGGATATAATAACATCAACGCTGGCCGGCGTCAAGTTTTCCGCGAAAGAAGCGTGATCTCTATGAACGAATCCAAACAGAGCAAACTGGTGGTAAAGCTGTGCGTGACCGCCATGATGACGGCCCTGGTGTTTCTGAGCAACTATCTGCGCATCACCATGCCCATCGCCGTGGGCGGCGTCACCGCCTTTACCCTGGCCAACATCCTGTGCGCCCTGTCGGGCATCCTGGTGGGGCCCTGGTGGGGCTTTGTGGCCGCTGGCCTGGGCTCCGCGCTCTATGACCTGACCAGTCCTAACTACGTGGCCGAGGCCCCTATCACCTTTTTCACCAAGGGGATGTACGGCATGGTGGCCGGACTGGTGCTGTACTATGTATTCGTCCGGCTGCTGAAAAAGGAGAAGGACAGCTATATCCCGCAGCTGGTGTCCGCCATCTGCGCCGCCGTGGCCTATATGATCGTCTACACCGTCAAGGTGTTCTTCTACAACGGGATGGTCATTGAGGGTTATACCACCGCTGTCCAGTGCTGGGCCATCGTGATCGCTAAGCTGCCCTCCACCCTGGTGAACGGCGCCCTGGCCATTATCTTTGCCCCCATTCTGGGCGTGGCCCTGCATAAGGCCCTGAAAGCGGCCCATTTGGATCGGCTGTTGGCGTGATTTTGCAAGTTGCGGTTGACTTTCTTGCAAAAAATCCCGGTTCCTGTCGATGACGGAAACTGGGATTTTTTGCTTTTAGGCACATCTCTCAAATAGGACAGGGAATGTCCCCTTTATTTTTGCAAGACCGTCCAAATCGAAATTCTTGTTTACAGATTGTTCACAAATCGTTCGCAGTCTGTTCAAGCATTGCCCAGTTGGGGGGCTATAATGCGCCATGGTCGGACGGAGAACCGCCCGGCGAGTTCTGAAAAAGGAGATTGAAAAACTATGTATCCTGAAGAGACCGGTCTGCTGAACACCGTGGCTGTCGACCTGAACGCCCAGCCCCGGATGATCTGGCAGAACCCGGAGGACGACGACCGCCGCACCGGCATGGAGCTGATCGCTTACCATGCGGCAGAGCGGGAGTCCTCCAATGGCGGCTTCCACGGTTTTTTGCGTACGCTGCTTCGCCCTGTTGACCGTGGAGGTTTCGCCCGCGCCTGAAGTTTCCCCCAGAATGGAGGTATGACGCTATGAGCTTGAGTGAATTCAAGAACATCCACTGGCGCAGGTTCCGGGTCTGGCTCCTGCGAGCCCTGAATCGCAAGCGGCAGTAAATATGCTGTCAGCGCGGGCCGCCCCAACGACGGGGCGGCTCTTTTTTTATGGTTCAGCTTTTGCCGTTGACAAACGAAAACCCCTCCGATCGCTCGGAGGGGTTCGCGTTTTGAGAAAAGAGAGAGGGAGGATAGAAGGTGTCTGGTTTTGCTTCCTGACGATGTCATCATAGCAGAACCCAGGCGGCTAATGTTGGACAATTTAAGAACCTTTTGTGAAGGTTTTGTGAATAAACAAGAGCGTTCCCCCTTTTTTCTCCAGCGTTCCCTATTTTTCCCCATGAAGGAACAGGCCGCCCATGAACTGACGGAATATCCCGAACAGGGACAGCCGCTCCACGGCCTCAGATGCCACCAGGTCGATGGTATCGGTCAGCTCGCCGTCCACACAGACCTCCAGCTTGCCCAGGATCTGTCCCTGCTCCACCGGGGCCGCCACGCTGTCCGCCACGGTCATCCGGGTGGTGACAGAGCCCGCCTTGGCTTTTTCCGTCAAAATGGAGCACTCCCGCGCCGTCACGGGCTGGACGGTGTCCGCCTGGCCCAGCTCCACCTTTACCGGCGGGATGGGCTCGCTGGGGTACACGGGGGTGAGGCTATAGGTGGCGAAGCCGTAGCTCAGCAGGGCCTTGGCGCTCTCAAACCGGTCGTTGGAGGTGGGGGCGTGCATGATCGTGGCGATGAGCTCCATGCCGTCCCGCTCGGCGGTGGCGGACAGGCAGTACAGCGCCGAGTCGGTAAAGCCGGTCTTGAGGCCGGTGGCCCCCTGGTAGTAGAAGATGAGCTTGTTGGTGTTGGCCAGCTGGAAGGCCCCGTCCCGCAGGGTGTCCATCCAGATGGTGGTGAACTCCCGGATGGCTGGGTGGTTCAAAATCAGCTCCCGGCTCATCAGCGCGATGTCACAGGCGCTGGTGAGGTGCCCCTCGGCGGGCAGGCCGGTGCAGTTTTTAAAGGTGGTGTCGTTCATGCCCAGCTCTTTGGCGCGGGTGTTCATCCGCTCCACAAAGGCGGTCTCGCTGCCGGCCAGGTGCTCCGCCAGGGCCACAGCGCAGTCGTTGGCGGAGGCCACCGTCACCGCCTTCACCATGTCGTGGACGGACATCTGCTCGTTCTCCTTGAGCCAGATCTGCGATCCGCCCATGGAGCAGGCGTAGGCGGAGGCGGTCACCGTGTCGTCCCAGCTGAGGGAGCCGGAGTCGATGGCCTCCATCACCAGCAGCAGGGTCATCACCTTGGTCACCGAGGCGGGCTCGTATTGAGTGTGGGCGTCCTGCTCGTAGAGGATTCTGCCGGTGGTTTTCTCCATCAGCACGGCGGAGGGGGCGGTGATGGCCACCGGAGCGGCCGCCTCCGCCCGGGCGGTCTGGGCGGAGATGGGGCATAATAGGGCAAGCGCCAACAGACAGGCGGCGTATTTTTTCATGGAAGTACCTCCGATCTTGGAAATCATTCTCGGTTCAAGGATGTGGAGGTTTGCCCGTTTTATGCGCGGCGTGGACTGGTGGGTTTTTACCGGCGGAGGAAAGGACTGGACGGTTCTTCCGTAAAAATGTTGCGTCCGCCCTCCCTTTTCGCGATAAGGTTGACAGCGAGACGGTTGCCGGGTATAATCATGGTATTCTGACATAGGAGGTTCCGACTATGGATAAATATGTCTGCCCCTGCGGCTATGAGTACGACCCGGCGGTGGGCGATCCCGACAACGGCGTCGCCCCCGGCACCCCCTTCGACCAGCTGCCCGACGACTGGGTCTGCCCCGTGTGCGGCCTGGACAAGGGCTCCTTCGAGAAGGCCTGAGCCATCCGTCCACAGCGCGAAAGAAGGGCCCGTGGATCGCTCCACGGGCCCTTCTTTTGTACCTGCGAAAGGGAGATTACTTCAGCTCCACCTTGGCGCCGGCCTCTTCCAGCTGCTTCTTCAGCTCCTCGGCCTCGTCCTTGGACACGGCCTCCTTCAGGGTCTTGGGAGCGCCCTCGACGGTAGCCTTGGCCTCGGCCAGGCCCTGGCCGGTGATCTCGCGGACGACCTTGATGACCTTGATCTTGGCGGCGGCGTCGAAGCCGGCCAGAACCACGTCGAACTCGGTCTTCTCCTCAGCGGGAGCGGCGGCGGCAGCGCCGGCGGCGGGAGCGGCCATAGCGGCGGCGGACACGCCGAACTCTTCCTCAAGAGCCTTCACCAGCTCGTTGAGCTCCAGAACGGTAAGGTTCTTATACTCTTCAACCAGAGCGTTGATCTTTTCGCTAGCCATAATGATTTTGACCTCCTAAATGTTATGTTGGTTGGTGTGTGCCGCTCACTCGGCGGCGGGAGTTTCCTCGGCAGGGGCTTCGGCGGAGCCGCCGCCCTGCTTCTCGGCGATGGCGGCGGTAACGGCGGCCAGGCTGGTGATGGGCATGAGCAGCATACCCAGCACCTGGGCCAGCAGGACGTCCTTGGAGGGCAGCTCGGAGAGCGCCAGCACGTCGTCCAGGGGCAGGACTTTGCCGTCCATAAAGCCGGCCTTGATGTTGAAGCGGTCGCCCATCTGCTTGGCGTACTTGTTGACGATGCGCATGGGGGCGATGGGATCCTCCTTGGAGATGGCCAGAGAGGTGCTGCCGTTGAGCACGTCGTCCAGCTCACCCATGTCCAGGCTGTCCAGAGCCCGGCGCAGCAGGGTGTTCTTCACCACCGCGTACTGCACGCCGGCCTCACGCAGCTCCTTGCGGAGGGCGGTGTCCTCGGCCACGGTGATACCGCGGTAGTCCACCACCACGCCGGAAGAGGCGGCCTTCAGATCGTCGGTCAGGGCGGCCACGATGGCCTGCTTCTCACTGAGAACCTTTGCGTTAGGCATTGTTTGGATTCACCTCCGGAAAAATAAAGTGCCGCGTCTCAGAAAAGAGCGCGGCACGACAAACGCGTCATATACCGCGAACTCGGCAGGATTTACGCCCCGAACGGGGCACCTGCTGTCTTTGAACGCATGGGGGATTATATCAGCCCCCGGGAGAGATGTCAACCCCTCCCGGAGGCAAATATACGATTTTTTAGCCGAACTTGGCGGTGTTGACCTTCACGCCGGGGCCCATGGTGGCGGCGGCCACGCAGGAGCGGACATACTGGCCCTTGGCGGCGGCGGGCTTGGCCTTGACGATGGCGCCCATGAGGGCGTTCAGGTTGTCGGTCAGCTTCTCGGCGCCGAAGGACACCTTGCCGATGGGGCAGTGGATGATGTTGGTCTTGTCCAGACGGTACTCCACTTTACCGGCTTTGATCTCGTTGACGGCCTGGGTCACGTTGGGGGTGACGGTGCCGGCCTTGGGGGAGGGCATCAGGCCCTTGGGGCCCAGGACCTTACCGAGGCGGCCCACGGTGCCCATCATGTCGGGGGTGGCGACGACCACGTCGAAGTCGAACCAGTTCTCCTTCTGGATCTTCTCCACCAGCTCCATGCCGCCGGCATAGTCGGCGCCGGCAGCCAGGGCCTCGTCGACCTTGGCGTCCTTGGCGAACACCAGCACCTTGCGGGTCTTGCCGGTGCCGTGGGGGAGGACGATGGCGCCGCGGACCTGCTGGTCGGCGTGACGGGAGTCGACGCCCAGCTTCACGTGGAGCTCCACGGTCTCGTCGAACTTGGCGGTAGCGGTCTTGATGACCAGATCCATGGCGTCGGCCACTTCATACTGGGTGGAGCGGTCGATCTGCTTGGCGCTGTCTACATATTTCTTACCTTTAGCCATGTTTCGTTTCCTCCTTCCCTTACTCTTCCACCGTGACGCCCATGGAGCGGGCGGTGCCGGCGATCATGCTCATGGCCGCCTCCAGGCTGCCGGCGTTCAGGTCGGGCATCTTGGTCTCGGCGATCTTCTGCACGTCGGCCTTGCTGATCTTGGCCACCTTGGTCTTGTTGGGGACGCCGGAGCCGGACTCGATGTTGCAGGCCTTCTTGATCAGAACGGCGGCGGGAGGGGTCTTGGTGATGAAGGTGAAGGAGCGGTCGGCGTACACGGTGATGACCACGGGGATGATGAGGCCCATGTCCTTCTTGGTGCGCTCGTTGAACTCCTTGGTGAACATGGCGATGTTGACGCCGTGCTGGCCCAGGGCGGGACCCACGGGGGGCGCGGGCGTTGCCTGGCCCGCGGGGATCTGCAGTTTTACATAACCGGTGATTTTCTGTGCCATTTGAAACAGCACCTCCTAATGAAATGTGGTGGTGACGGAGCGCGTCTCACGCTCCTCCCACGGACGGGGATCTCTCTTTGTCCCCTCGGGTTCGATGTTTTGGGGCGGGTCAGATGGTCTCCACCTGATCCAGTTCCAGCTCCACCGGCGTCTCCCGGCCGAACATGGACACCACCACGCGGACTTTGCCGCGCTCCTTGTCCAGTTCTTCCACGGTGCCGATGAAGGAGGCGAGGGCGCCGTCGATGATCTTGACGCTGTCGCCCACGTCGTAGGCCACCACCACTTCGCGCTTTTCCACGCCCAGAGCGGCGATCTCCTCGTCGGTGAGGGGGATGGCCTTGTTTGCGGCGCCCACGAATCCGGTGACGCCCCGGATGTTCCGCACCAGGTGCCAGGTCTCGTCGGTCATGACCATCTTGACCAGCACATAGCCGGGGAACACCTTGCGCTCCACGGTCTTGGGGCCGTTGTCGGTGATCTCGGTGACGGTCTCCATGGGGATGGACACCTCCGCGATCAGGTCGTGCATATTGCGGTTCTCCACAGCCTGCTCAATGGACATGGCCACGTTCTTCTCGTAGCCGGAGTAGGTGTGGGCCACATACCACTTCAAATCCTCAGACATGGGGGCTCCTGTCAGCTGAAGAGCTTCAGCAGGGCGTCGATGACGGCACGGGCCAGCCAGTCGAAGACCCAGATGAACACGCCGACGATGAGCACGCACACGATGACGACGCACACGTTCTTGACCACGTCCTTGAGGGAGGGCCAGGTGACCTTTTTCAGCTCGCCCTTCAGCTCTTTGAACCAGCGGACGATCCGATTGGGCTTTTTGTCCTGCTTCTTGGCAGGCTTGGCCTTTTTGTCGGAGTTTACGGACTCCAGCTTCTTATCCTGTTCAGCCATTGTTACCCTTCTCTCCTTACTTCGTTTCGGTGTGCAGAGTGTGCTTTCTGCAGAAGGGGCAGTACTTGTTGAGCTCCAGACGCTCGGTGGTGTTGCGCTTGTTCTTCTTGGTGTTGTAGTTGCGCTGTTTGCACTCAGAGCAGCGCAGGACCACTTTCACACGGTTACCGGCTTTCGCCATTCTCGGCACCTCCTTGATGAATTTGACCGGTGGGACGCAAAAAGCGCCGGATCCGGCCTTTGCCGATTCCAGCGCCTCAAAACGGGCGGCGACCGCCCGGAAAAGGCTACGGGAAAGCGGCAGATCTGCCTCCCTGTGGCCCAGCCTGAACCGGGGTGAGGGTTTTTGCGGCCATCCCGTAAAAATAGACGCAAAAAGAAAGCCCTGCTCACAGGTGACGATAGAGTATCACATCCGCAAGGGCTTGTCAAGCGCAAATTTATTATTTATAATAAGGAAAACGAAAGGGGGCGAGGCCCATGCGGGTCATGGCCATCGACTACGGGGACGCCCGCACCGGCGTGGCGGTCTCCGACGCCGCCGGGCTGCTGGCGGGTTACACGACTGTGATACAGAGCCGGAAGCCGGAGGCGGTGCTGGAGGAGCTGGCGAAGCTGGTCACGGAACATCAGGTGGACGAGCTGGTGATGGGCTTCCCCCGGAATATGGACGGCACCGAGGGGCCCAGGGCGGATCTGTACCGGGACTTCGCCGCGAAGCTGGAAGAGCGCACCGGCATGCCCGTCCGCCTGTGGGACGAGCGGCGCACCACCGTGGAGGCCCACGCCATCCTCCACGCCGGCGGCAAAAAGATGAAGGATCACAAAAAGAGCGTGGACGCGGTGGCCGCGTCCCTGATCCTGGAGGGGTACCTCGCCTATCGAAAGCGGCAATAGGATATGAAAAGGCTCCGCCGTCCATGGACGGCGGAGCCTTTCGTATGCGTTGTGTCACACCAGCGCGGCGGTGTCCAGGGCGATCATCAGCTCCTCGTTGGTGGGGATGAGCAGCACCTTCACCTTGGAGTCGATGGCGGAGATGATGGCCTCGTGGCCCCGGACGTTGTTGGCGTCGGGATCCATCTTCACGCCCATGAACTCCAGGCCGGAGGCGATGGCCATGCGCTGGCCGGCGTCGTTCTCACCCACGCCGGCGGTGAAGATGATGGCGTCCACCCCGCCCATGGCGGCGGCATACGCGCCGATGTACTTCTTCACGCCGTAGCTGAACATATCCAGGGCCAGGGCGGCGCGCTTGTTGCCCTCGCCGGCGGCCTTGGACAGGTCGCGGAAGTCGGAGGACACGCCGGACACGCCCTGCACGCCCGACTTTTTGTTCAGCACATTGAGCATCTCCTTGATGTCCATGCCGTGCTTGTTCATCAGGTACTCCAGGATGCCCGCGTCCAAATCGCCGGAGCGGGTGCCCATGGGCACGCCGGCCAGGGGGGTGAAGCCCATGGAGGTGTCCACGCTCTTGCCGTTCTTTACAGCGGTGACGGAGGAGCCGTTGCCCAGGTGGCAGGAGATCAGCTTCAGGGACTCGATGGGCTTGCCCAGCATATCGGCGGCCCGCTGGGCCACATACTTGTGGCTGGTGCCGTGGAAGCCGTAGCGGCGCACCTTGTCGTTCTCATAGTACTCGTAGGGGAGCGCGTAGGTGTAGGCCACGGAGGGCATGGTCTGGTGGAAAGCGGTGTCGAACACGGCCACCATGGGGGTGTTGGGCATGAGGGCCTGGCAGGCCTTGATGCCGATGATGTTGGCGGGGTTGTGGAGGGGCGCCAGGGGATTGCACTCCTCGATGGCGGCCATCACCTTGTCGTCGATCTTCACGGAACGGTTGAAGGTCTCGCCGCCGTGCACCACCCGGTGGCCCACCGCGTCGATCTCGTCCATGGAGGAGATCACGCCGTTGGCCGGGTCGATCAGGGCGTTCAGCACCGCCTGGATGGCCTCGTTGTGGGTGGGCATGGGGGTGTCCACCGCGTCGATGGTCTCCTTGCCGGGGGCCTTATAGGTGAACTTGCCGTCGATGCCGATGCGCTCGCACAGGCCCTTCGCCAGCACGTCCTGGGTGTCGGTATCCAGCAGCTGATATTTCAGAGAGGAACTGCCCGCGTTGATGACCAGAACTTTCATGAGAAACACTCCTTCAGTTGATAAGAACTGTTTGATTCCCGGCGCGGTTTGTGCTATCATGCGTAATGAACAAAACCGCAGGGGCATGGAAGATAGTCCATATTATAATACGCACAAAGCGCTGCCGCAAGCGTTTTTCGCAAATTTGTGAAAAAACTTTGAACAAGGGGAGGGGATCGGCGGATGAGGATCGTGGGGATCGTGGCGGAGTACAACCCGTTCCACGCCGGCCACACCTGCCACATCGCGGAGACCCGGAAACGGCTGGGGGAGGACTGCGCTGTTGTCGCTGTGATGAGCGGCGGCTGGACCCAGCAGGCGGACTGTGCCATCGCCGACAAGTGGGCCCGCGCCCGGCTGGCCCTGATGGGAGGGACGGATCTGGTGCTGGAGCTGCCCACGGTCTGGGCGGTATCTTCGGCAGAACGGTTTGCCCGGGGGGGCGTGTCCATTCTGGAGGACACGGGGATGGTGGACACGCTGTCCTTCGGCAGTGAGTGCGGGGATGTGGAGGCGCTGAAAAAAGCCGCCGCTGCCCTGGACAGTCAGGATTTCCCCGCCGCCCTGCGCCCCTTTTTGGAGCAGGGGCTGACCTTCGCCGCCGCCCGGCAGAGGGCGGCGGAGGCCCTGGCGGGGGAGGGGACGGGACAACTGCTCCGAAGGCCCAACAACAACCTGGGGGTGGAGTATCTCCGGGCGCTGCGCGCCCTGGGGAGCAAGATCCAGCCCATGACCGTCCTGCGCGCCGGGGCGGAACACAACGAGGCGGCCGCTTTTGTAATGAGGGGTTCTCTGTCCCGGGAGGAGCAAAACCGCCTGTTTTGGGAGGGACATCCCGTCCTCTCCGCCACTTCCATCCGAATGCACCTGGCGGATGGGGAGTGGGATCTGATGGAACCCTACCTGCCCGCCGGCGGACGGGAGATTCTGGAGGGGCACACCCTGTCCCTCCCGGCACTGGAGAAGATGCGCTGGGCCATGCTGGCCAGAATCCGAACCATGACGGCGGCGGACTGGGCCGCCCTGCCTGACGCCGGCGCGGCGGAGGGCCTGCCCCAGCGGCTGGAACATGCCGGGCGAACCTGCACATCCATGGACGAGTTTCTCAGCCTGGCCAAGACCAAGCGGTACACCCGCGCCCGGCTGGCCCGGCTGGTTCTGTGGGCCTGGCTGGGTCTCACCGCGGCGGACGTGCCGGAAAAGCCGCCCTATTTGCGGGTGCTCGGCTTCAACGAGCGGGGGCGGGAGCTGCTGAGGGCCATGAAGCGAACCGCCCGGGTTCCCATCCTCACCAAGCCCGCCCACGCCAGGGAACTGGACGTCACCGCCCGCCGCCTGTTCGAACTGGAGGCCCGCTGCACCGACCTCTACGACCTGTGCCTGGAGCCCGTCCCCGCGCCGGGGCGGGAGTGGATCACCGACCCGGTGATCCTGTGAAATTTACACTTCGTTGATGACTTCCGCCCCCGAATGGGGTAGAATGGCCTAAATGCCCGGAAGGAGGGCTTTTCATGTATTCTCAGAGCAACGGCGGGCTTATCGACCGCTTCTGCGCCAAACACCCCCGGTTCGGCATCCCCAATCTGATGCTGTGGGTCTGTATCGGCCAGGTCATCGTCTTTGTGCTGGAGCTGCTGTTCCCCGCCTTTGCCGCCTTTATCCCCCTGTACGCGCCGCTGGTGCTCCGGGGCCAGGTGTGGCGGCTGGTGACCTTTATCTTCGCCCCCAACTCCTCCAACCCCTTCTACCTGCTGCTGGGGTGCTATTTCTACTTCTGGATCGGCCAGACTTTGGAGCGAACCTGGGGCACCGCCAAGTTCACCCTGTTCTACCTGTGCGGCATGATCCTCACCATGCTGTACGGGATGGTCGCCGGCCTGGTCTCCAACTACGGAGTGGTGTTTCCCTTTGCCAATGCATATTATGTCAACCTCTCCATCTTCCTCATCATCGCCACCTATTACGGGGAGATGCAGGTGCTGCTGTTCTTCGTGGTGCCGGTGAAGATGAAGTGGATGGCCATTATCGACGTGGTGCTGGTGCTGATGGAGGCCATTCCCTATTTCCGGATGGGCATTTGGGCCCTGGGCTTGGCTTTCCTGCCCTCCATCGTCAACTACTTTATCTTCACCTGGCCCGTCTGGTCTTACAAGCTGGGCGTCGCCAAGCGGCAGGCCGACCCCAAGGTCATCAACTTCAGGCATGCCCAGCGGCAGGCCCAGCAGAAGGCTAACGCTGCCTCCGCCGGCCGCGGCTACACCCGCAAGTGCGCCGTCTGCGGCGTCACCGACGCCGACGACCCCAACATGGAGTTCCGCTACTGCTCCAAGTGCGATGGGGAGTACTGCTACTGCATCAACCACATCTACAACCACGCGCACATCCGCAAAAGCTGAGAGAGACGCCCCCGCCTTCCGGCGGGGGCGTTCTGATACGGTTCCGCGCATATCCGCAAAAGTTAAAAATCAGGCTTGACAATTCCTGCCGGAGCGGATATACTGTGCAGGAAATCATTCAAAAGAAAGGAGGCGCGCACCATGACCAATACCAACTACGTTTCTGTGGCAGTCAAGACCGAAAAGCGGTTTGAGAATGTCGCCGTGGGGATCCTGCGCGCCTTTGGACTGGGCCGATAGCCCGGTTTCCTTTGTGTTGCGCGGCGTCCCTCGGGTTCGGGGGACGCCTTTTTTGCGTCTTTTTGAGGATAAGAGGAGGAAATATGGACTCACAATTCAAATTGCCGTGGCGGGAGAAGCTGGCGCTGATGGCCCGCCACTTAAAGGGGAACGTCCGGTTTTTCGTGGCGACGGTGCTGTGCTCCTGTATCAGCATGGTGTTCCACGCCCTGACCCCCCAGATCATCGGCGTCACGGTGGACTCCATCCTGGACGACAAGAAGCCCAGCCTGCCCCAGTGGGCCCTGGATCTGCTGCCCCTGGACTGGCTGCGGGCGAACCCCATCCGGGCATTGTGGATCGCGGCGGGGGCGGTGCTGGTGGTGGAGCTGATCTACGGCTTTCTGGTGTATGGCCGGCGAACCACCCTGGCCAAGGGCTCCGAGGGGTTCGTCAAATCCCTGCGGGACGGCCTCTACCGCCACATCGAACACCTGAGCTTTGACTGGCACACCGCCAACTCCACCGGCGACGTCATCCAGCGCTGCACCTCCGACGTGGAGGTCATCCGCACCTTCGTCTGCAATCAGCTCACCGAGGTCATCCGCACGGTGTTCCTGATCCTGCTGTACGTGTCCATCATGCTGTCCATGAACCTGACGGTGTCCCTGGTGTGCCTGGTGTTCATCCCCGTGGTGGGGCTGTTCTCCGGGGTGTTCTACAAGGGCATCTCCGGCCGGTTCAAGGTGGCGGACGAGGCCGAGGGCGAGGTGACCACCTGCGCCCAGGAGAACTTCACCGGCGTGCGGGTGGTGCGGGCCTTCGGCCGGGAGCGCTTCGAGGTGGATCGCTTCAACGAGAAGAACGACCGCTTTTCCGACCTGTGGGTACGCCTGGGCAGGCTGCTGGCGGTGTACTGGGCCTCCGGCACCCTGCTCACCTCCCTCCAGGTGATGGCGGTCATCGCCGCCGGCACGGTGGAGGCGGTGCGGGGCAACCTGTCCGTGGGCTCCTTCACCGTGCTGGTGACTTACGGCAGCTCCCTGGCCTGGCCGGTGCGGTCTCTGGGCCGGGTGCTGTCCGACATGAGCAAGGCCGGCGTCTCCCTGGATCGGGTGGGCTATATCCTCAGCGCCAAAGAGGAGGCTGACCTGCCCGAGGCGGAGGACGTGACCCTGGGCGGCGACATCGTGTTTGACCATGTGACCTTCGGCTACGGGGGCCAGCGGGTGCTGGAGGACGTGTCCTTCACCATCCCCTGGGGCAGCACCTTCGCCATTTTAGGGGGCACCGGGTCGGGCAAGAGCACGCTGGTTCACCTGCTGGATCGGCTCTACGACCTGCAGGACGGCCAGGGCTCCATCACCGTCGGTGGGACGGATATCCGGCACATCAAACGGGAGGATCTGCGCCGGCAGATCGGCCTTGTCCTCCAGGAGCCCTTCCTGTTCTCCAAAACCATCCGGGAGAACATCGCCGCCACCAGGCCGGAGGCCGCCGGGGAGGAGCTGCGCTCCGCCGCCGCCGTGGCCTGCGTGGACGAGGCCATTGCCGAGCTGAAAGACGGCTGGGACACGGTGGTGGGCGAGCGGGGGGTGACCCTCTCCGGCGGGCAGAAGCAGCGGGTGGCCATGGCCCGGATGCTGGTGCAGAACGCGCCGGTGATGGTCTTTGACGACTCCCTGTCCGCCGTGGACGCCGAGACCGACGTGAAGATCCGGGCCGCCCTCCGGGAGCGGGTACGGGGCGCCACCGTCATTCTGATCTCCCACCGGGTGACCACCCTCATGCAGGCCGACCGCATCCTGGTGCTGGACGGCGGGAGGGTGGCGGACATCGGCACCCACGCGGAGCTGATCTCCCGCCCCGGCATCTACAAGGACATCTATGATATTCAAATGAGCAGCGACGACCGCCGGCTCATCGAGGAAGGGGGGAACGCGTAATGGACGAACAGGAGTACACAAAAGAATTCGATTTGAAAATATGGAGGCGGCTGCTGCCCATCCTGGCCCGGTATAAGTGGATCTATGTCGGCCTCATTTTGGCCGAGCTGGTGTGGTCAGCGGTGGAGGTGATGGTTCCCCTGTTCCAGCGGTACGCCATCGCCGAATTTATCAACAAGAGCGCCCTGGCGGGCTTTGTGCCCTTTCTGCTGTTCTACACCGCCGCCCTGCTGGTGCAGTTCTTCGTGTCCATCGGGGAGAGCCAGGCCACCATGTACATCGAGATGTACCTGGGCCGGGATATGCGCCGCGACCTGTTCCGGCACCTTCAGACCCTGTCCCTGTCCTACTACAACGTGACCCCGGTGGGCTACCTCATCGCCCGGGTCATGAGCGACACCAGCCGCATCGCCGGGATGCTGGCCTGGGCCTTTCTGGACATTTTGTCCTCCCTGTGCTATGTGATCGGGGCGCTCATCGCCATGCTGCTGCTGAACTGGCGGCTGGCCCTGGTGGTCATCGTCATCGTGCCGGTCATCGCTGTGCTCACCGCCTGGTTCCAGCCCCGCATTTTGCACTGGAACCGCCGGGTGCGCAAGCTGAACTCCAAAATCACCGGCGCCTTCAACGAGGGCATCACCGGCGCAAAAACCATCAAGACCCTGGTGATGGAGGATCGGAGCGTCCGGGACTTCGAGGCCACTACCGGCGAGATGTATACCGCCGGGGTCAAGGCCGCGAAACTCAACGCCATGTTCATCCCCCTGGTGATGTTCTTCTCCTCGGCGGCGGTGGCCATCGTGCTGCTGCGGGGCGGGTACATGACGGCGGAGGGCGCGCTGGAGATCGCCACCCTGTCGGCCTTCATCACCTACGCCGTGGGCATCTTCGAGCCGGTGCAGAACGTGGCCTCCAGCATCGCCGAGTTCATCTCCCTCCAGGCGTCCATCGAGCGGGTCACCAGCCTGCTGGCCGAGGAGCCCACCGTGACCGACACCCCGGAGGTCATCGCAAAGTACGGCGACGTGTTCGACCCCAAGCGGGAGAACTGGGAGCCGCTGCGGGGCGACATCGAGTTCAAAGACGTGACCTTCCGCTACCCTGACGGGGGCGAGAACGTGCTGGAGCACTTCGACCTCCACATCCCCGCGGGCACCACCGTGGCCATCGTGGGGGAGACGGGGGCGGGCAAGTCCACCCTGGTGAACCTGGCCTGCCGGTTCTTCGAGCCCACCGAGGGCCAAATTTTGATCGACGGGCGGGACTACCGGGAGCGCAGCCAGCTGTGGCTCCACTCCAACATCGGTTACGTGCTGCAAAATCCCCACCTGTTCTCCGGCTCCGTGAAGGAGAACATCCGTTATGGTAAACTAAACGCCACCGACAAGGAGATCGCGGCGGCGGCAAAGGCCGTCTCCGCCGACACCGTCGTCGCCAAGCTGGAACAGGGCTGGGACAGCGACGTGGGGGAGGAGGGCGACCGGCTCTCCACCGGCGAGAAGCAGCTCATCTCCTTCGCCCGGGCGGTGCTGGCCGACCCCCGCATCTTCGTGCTGGACGAGGCCACCTCCTCCATCGACACCCAGACCGAGCAGTATATCCAGAACGCCATCGACCACCTGCTGAAAGACCGCACCTCCTTCCTCATCGCCCACCGGCTGTCCACCATCCGCAAGGCTGATCTGATCCTGGTGGTGCGGGACGGCAAGATCGTGGAGCGGGGCACCCATCTGGAACTGCTGAAAAAGCGGGGATACTACCACGACCTGTACTCCCGGCAGTTCGCCGAGGAGAGCGCCGCCCGGGTGCTGGGGGCGTAAAGAAAACATTTGACGAAACCGCCGGCCCGCCGTTTTTTGAGAGGGCCGGCGGTTTTTTCACGCAAAAACCGCCTTTTCGGGGGTTGTATATGGGTCATATGTATGGTATAATCCCCGTTTGCGAGCACAGAACAAAGGAGAATCGTCGGCAATGATATTCGGCAAGCATATCAACCGGTACTACCTGAAATACGGCGTGTGGCTGGTGTTCGGCCTGCTGGCCCTGGCCATGGTGGACTATATGCAGCTCATCATCCCCAGCCTGTACCGGATGACCATCAACGGCATGAACAATGGCAGCGTGGTGGTGGACGGCGTCCAATACGCCTTCGACATGGACTTCCTGCTGGAACACATCTGCATGCCGCTGGTGTGGGTGATCCTGGCCATCGTGGCGGGGCGCTTCCTGTGGCGTATCTGCATCTTCGGCTCCGCCATCAAGGTGGAGGCCGACATCCGCGACGAGATGTTCGACCACGCCAAAGACCTGTCCCGGCAGTTCTACCAGGTGAACAAGGTGGGCGACCTGATGAGCCTGTTCACCAACGACCTGGAGACGGTGCAGGACTGCTACGGCTCGGGTTTTCTCATGTTCTTCGACGCGCTGCTGCTGGGCGGGATGTCCATCGCCCGGATGGCCGCGATGAACCCGTTTTTGACCCTGCTGTCGCTGATCCCCATGGTGCTGCTGCTGGCGGCCAGCACCGTCATCGGCAAGTACATGACCGCCAAGTGGGACGCCCGGCAGGCGGCTTTCTCCGCCCTGTCCGACTTCTCTCAGGAGAGCTTCTCCGGCATCGCCGTCATCAAGGCCTTCGTCAAGGAGGGCAAGGAGTTGATGGCCTTCCAGAAGCTGAACCGCCGGAACGAGGTCACCAACGTGGACTTCACCCGCGCCTCGGTGCTGCTGCGCATCCTGGTGACCCTGTTCGTGGAGTCGGTGGTGTGCATCGTGCTGGGCTACGGCGGCTGGCTGGTCTATCGGGGCACGTTCAACGCCGGCCAGCTCATCGAGTACATCAGCTATTTTGAGTCCGTGGTGTGGCCCATCATGGCCATCTCCGAGCTCATCGACATGTCCAGCCGGGGCAAGGCATCCCTCAAGCGCATCAGCGAGCTGCTGGACGCGGAGCAGGACGTGACCGACCGGCCCGGCGTGGAGCGCCTCGATCACGTCAGGGGCGACATCGAGTTCCGGAATATGACGTTCCGTTACCCCGGCGGCGAGTACGACGCGCTGCATAACGTGTCTTTCACCATCAAGGCCGGGGAGAACGTGGGGCTCGTCGGCAAGACCGGCGCCGGAAAGACCACCCTCGTCGATTTGATTTTGCGCACCTTCAACGTGCCCGACGGCGCCATCTTTGTGGATGGCCACGACGTGAACGACGTGTCCATCCGGGACGTGCGTGCGGCCTGCGCCTACGTGCCCCAGGACAACTTCCTGTTCAGCGACACCATCACCCACAACATCGCCTTCGGCATGGCGGATCCGGACATGGACAAGGTGACCGAGGCCGCCGTCCTGTCCGACGTGGACGGCGACGTCCGGGGCTTTGAGAAGGGCTACGAGACGGTGCTGGGCGAGCGGGGCGTCACCGTGTCCGGCGGCCAGAAGCAGCGCATCTCCATCGCCCGGGCGCTGATGAAGGACGCCCCCATCCTGATCCTGGACGACTCCGTCTCCGCCGTGGACACCGGCACCGAGAAGACCATCCTGGAAAATCTGAAAAAGACCCGGGCGGGGAAGACCACCATTCTGATCGCCCATCGGGTGTCCACCATCGAGGGCATGGACAAGATCATCTTCCTGGACGACGGCGAGCTGGTGGCCGTCGGCTCCCATGCCGACCTGTACGCCCACTGCGAGGACTACCGCCGCATGGTAGACCTCCAACGGCTGGAGGAGGAAGGGGGCGAGCACAATGCGTGAGTACCTGCCCATCCTCATCGTCGGGGCCATCATCGGCGTGTTCACCGTGCTGTTCATCGTGGCCTACGCCACCATGAAGAACAAAAAAGAGGCCGTCGGCTTCGACCGCAACGTGCCCGACGGCGAGATCATGCGCCGCATGATCGTGTACGCCAGGCCCTACTGGAAAGAGTTCCTGCTGGTGCTGGTCATCATGCTGGCCTCCATCGCCTACGACATCGTGTCCCCCCTGCTCATCGGCGACATCGAGGAGCTGGTAAAGGACGACTTCCCCCTGTCCGCCCTGTACGGCCGGGTGGCGCTGTACGCCGGCATCCTCATCGTGTCCATGGTCTGCACCTACTTCCAGTCCATCATCCTGCAAAAGACCGGCCAGAAGATTTTGTCCCAGCTGCGGCAGGACGTGTTCACCCACATCGAGAGTCTGTCCCACAACCAGCTGAACCAGATCCCCGTGGGCAAGCTGGTCACCCGTGTCTGCAACGACACCAACGCCATCTCCATGATGTTCACCAACATCCTGGTCACCATGGTGAAAAACGTATTCCTCATCGTGGGCGTGCTGGTGGCCATGCTGATGCTGAACTACATGCTCACCCTGATGGTGCTGTGCTTCATCCCGTTCCTGGTGCTGTTCACCGTCATTTTCCGCAAGTTCAGCCGCCGGGTCTACCGCCGGGTGAAGGACGCCACCACCGACATCAACACCTACCTGTCCGAGAACCTGTCCGGCATCAAGATCACCCAGGTGTTCAACCGGGAGCAGGAGAAGATGGACGATTTCCTGGCCCGGAGCGCCACCCTGAAAAAGGCCAAGCAGCAGCAGATCTTCGTGTTCGGCATCTTCCGGCCCATGGTGTATATGCTCTACATCTCCTCGGTGCTGTGCCTGCTGTACCTGGGGGGCCGGGGATACATCAAGGATATTTCCTTCCTGGGCCAGACTGTCACCAGCGGCACCCTGGTTACCTTCTACCTGTATATCAACAAGTTCTTCAACCCCATCCAGACCCTGGCCGAGCAGTTCAATATGCTCCAGTCGGCCTTCGCCTCGGCTGAGAAGATCTTCTCCGTGCTGGACATGGCCCCCGAGCTGGTGGACGAGCCCGACGCCATCGAGCTGGACGGGATCCGGGGCGAGATCGAGTTCAGGCACGTGTGGTTCTCCTACATCCCCGGCGAGTGGGTGCTGAAAGACGTGTCCTTCCACATCGACCCCAAACAGACCGTGGCCTTTGTGGGCGCCACCGGCTCCGGCAAGACCACCATCCTGTCCCTGATCTGCCGCAACTACGACATCCAGAAGGGCCAGATCCTCATCGACGGCGTCGACATCAGGCACATCAAAATTTCGTCCCTCCGCCGGCACTTCGGCCAGATGCTCCAGGACGTGTTCCTGTTCTCCGGCACCATCCGCTCCAACATCGTCCTCCGGGAGGAGTCCTTCACCGATGAGGAGATCATGGCGGCGTGCCGGTACGTCAACGCCGACCACTTCATCAACAGGCTGGACGACGGCCTGGACGAGGTGGTTCGGGAGCGGGGCAACAACTTCTCCGCCGGCCAGCGGCAGCTTTTGAGTTTCGCCCGCACCATCCTCCACAAGCCCGCCGTGATGATCCTGGACGAGGCCACCGCCAACATCGACACCGAGACCGAACTGCTCATCCAGGACTCCCTGGAGAAGATGAAGAACATCGGCACCATGCTCATCGTGGCTCACCGGCTCAGCACCATCCAGCACGCGGACAACATCATCGTGCTGTCCCACGGGGTCATCCTGGAGCAGGGCACCCACCAGGAGCTGCTCCAGAAGAAGGGCCGGTACTACCAGCTCTACACCATCCAGTTCGAGGCCCAGCAGCAGGCCCTGCGGGCGGCGGAGTTCCCCGACAAAAAAACGGTATATTGACCTGTAATATCATCTAAAAAACCGGCGCCCAGTGACGGGCGCCGGTTTTTGTCGTGTACACTCCGTTTTGAAACGTGATCTTATATGCCCTCGATCGCCTCCCGCAGGAGTTCATCCGGGTCGTTCCCCCGGATGTCCAGCCCCTCCGCCTTGATAAACCGCAGCTCCGGGATGCAAAAAAGGCCGCAAAGTTCCCTTAAATAGAGCTCCAGCGAGTTCTCCGCCGGCAGATACCCCCCGGCGGTGGTGATGTACACGAGCCTTTTTGCGGCGCACAGCTTTACGGGCCGCCCGTCCTCCCCGTAGCGGAAGGCGATCCCGTTGACGCAGACCCGCTCCAGATAGACCTTCAGAACAGCGGGGAAGGAGCAGTCCCAATAGGGCGCGCCGATCAGGATCTCATCGGCTTTGGCAAATCCCCTGGCGAGCCGGTAGTCCTCCCCCGAAAGCGCGCCGGAGGCGATGTCGTTATCCCTCCGGAAAAGCCCCTCTTCGTCAAGGGGGACCAGCGGCTCTTTGCAGATCTCCAGCTCCTGCGCGTCCACACCCCGCCCCAGCCAGTATTTTCGCATATACGCGTCGCACAGGCGCTTCGTCCTGGAGCCATCCCGCACGCAGGCGTTTACAAACAGCGCGTTCATGGCCATTCCTCCCTTCAAGTAGAAGGTAGTACAGCGCGGGAAATTTGTCAATCACCCTGTCCCGGATCGCCGGAAATGCGCCCCGAAATGCGCCTCACCAAGTCATTCGGGTCGCGATCCGGCTGATTCGGGTCAGAAGAGTTGACAACCGGGCCAAATTTTTGGATACTGTAGACGGTGGATTATCATAAGGAGGTGATACCATGGACGACGAGAAGAAGCTGACCGACGAGGCCCTGGAGGGCGTCACCGGGGGCGAGCTCCTGGGGTTCTCAAAACCGGGCTATGACCCGGCGGACGGGCTCCGGCGCGGGTGCCCTGCCTGCGGGGCATTGATCGCCATCGACGCGGAGCGGGTGCAGTGCCCCAAATGCAGGCGCTGGTTCCGGCTCGAAGAAGTGACGCTGGCGGAGGAACAGCCGTGAACGAGGAGAAAAATCACAGGAAGTGCCTTGGACTGGTCAAAGCACCGGTTCGGCTCAAATAATGATCAATCATAAGGAGGAACAACCATGAAAAGCGAAGAGAAGAAGAACCTGAAAGCCCCTGAGCAGAAGGACAAGGCCCTGGATGACGACGTTCTGGATAACGTCGCCGGCGGTATAAGCGTTTCGGCCCAGCCGACCCTGGAAGAAATGAACTGGGGGAAGAACAACGACCAGGAGGATCGTTGACCATGGACGAGGAAAAGAAGATCAGCGAACAGGAGCTGGATCTCTAAAGAAGGCGCGGCGCTGATCCTCGCCGTGTTCTCCCTTCTCAGCGTAACGGACAGTACAAGGAGGAAGCAGCCATGACCATCACGAAAAACCAAAACGGGACTCACCTGGATCTGGCCCAGGAGGGGCGGCTGGACACCACCACCGCGCCCAGGCTGGAGGCGGAGCTGAAGCAGAGCGTGAGCGGCGTCACGGAGCTGACGCTGGACTTTGAGAAGCTGGAGTATCTGTCCTCCGCGGGTCTGCGGGTGCTCCTGAGCGCCCAGAAGGTCATGAACCGCCAGGGCTCCATGGTCATCCGGAACGTGAACGAGACCATCATGGAGATCTTCGAGGTCACCGGCTTTGTGGAGATCCTGACCATCGCCTGACGTGACGGGCGTGCGGGGCCGGGCCGTCGTGGTGGAAGAGAAAAGCAGAGCGGAGGAGAGCGGCTATGGACAATGGACTGTTTCGTCAGAAGACGCTGGATAAGGTGTCGAGCCCGGAGCAGATGAACGACTATATCCGGGTGACCAGCCCCGGCGTGTGGCTGGTGCTGGCGGCGGTGATCGCGCTTTTGGCGGGGCTCGTCATCTGGTCGGCGCTGGGCCGGCTGGAGACCACGGTGACGGCTGCGGTGGTGGCCGGGCCGGAGGCCTGGCCGGTGTGTTATATCGCGGAGGCCGACATGGACGCTGTCCGTGTCGGCCAGACCGTGCACATCGGCGGGGAGGACTATGTCCTCGCCGGTGTGGCGGCCAGGCCTGTGACAGTGGACGAGAGCTTCGACGCCTATGCCCTGCATGTGGGCGGCCTGGAAGTGGGCCAGTGGGTGTACCCGGCCGAACTCGACGCGGCTCTGGACGAGGGCATTTACGAGGCCCGGATCGTGGTGGACAGCGTATCGCCCATCTCGTTCCTGCTGAATTGAGGCGCCTATGAAAAAGCAGGAGATCAAAAAGCCCGTTACCAAGGGCGTGGCGAAGGTGCCGGTAGTCATGCAGATGGAGGCGCTGGAGTGCGGCGCGGCGGCGCTCACCATGGTACTGGCATTTTATAACAAATGGATCCCCCTGGAACAGGTGCGGGCCGACTGCGGCGTGAGCCGGGACGGCTCCAACGCCAAGAACCTGCTGAAGGCCGCCAGAAGCTACGGCCTCACGGCCAGGGCGTACCGCCTGGAGCCGGAGGATCTCCGGAAGGACGGGACGTTCCCCTGCATCATCCACTGGAACTTCAACCACTTTGTGGTGCTGGACGGGTTTCGCGGCGACAGGGCCATCCTGAACGACCCCGCCCAGGGCGTCATCCCGGTGAGCATGGAGACCTTCGACGACTCCTTCACGGGCGTGTGCCTGATGTTCGAGCCGGGGGAGGATTTCCAGCCCGGCGGCAGCCCCAAGAGCATGGCGGGCTACGCCAAGAAGCGCCTCAAAGGGGCGGGAGCGGCGCTGGTGTTTGTGATGCTGACCACGCTCATCAGCTCTCTTTTCGGCCTCATCAACCCCACCTTCTCCCGTATCTTCATGGATCGGCTCCTGACGGGTCAGAACCCGGAATGGCTGTGGCCCTTCGTTCTGGCGCTGGCGGGTGTGGGCCTGCTGCAGCTCCTCGTGGCGTGGATACAGGCGATATGGTCCCTTCGCATCACGGGAAAGCTGGCCTCGGTGGGCGCGGCCACCTTCCTTTGGAAGGTGCTGCACATGCCCATGGAGTTTTTCTCCCAGCGCATGGCCGGCGACATCCAGCAGCGGCAGTCCACCAATGCCTCCATCGCCCAGGAGCTGGTGAACACCCTGGGGCCCCTGGTGCTGGACGCCGTCATGATGGTGTTTTACCTTGTGGTCATGCTGCGCTACTCCTGGATCCTGACCCTGGTGGGCCTGGCCGCCGTCGTCATCGACCTGGCGGTGAGCCGGTTCATCTCCCAAAAGCGGGTGAACATCACCCGTGTGCAGACGCGCGATTCCGGCAAGCTTACCGCCTCCACCATGGCGGCCATCGAGATGATCGAGACCATCAAGGCCGCCGGCGCGGAGAACGGCTACTTTGAGCGCTGGGCCGGCTATCAGGCCAGCGTCAACACGCAGCAGATGCGGTATGCAAAGACGGATGCGTACCTGGGCCTTATCCCGTCCATCGTGAGCGTCGTCTGCGAAATGATCATCCTGTTCCTGGGCGTGCTGTTCGTCATGCAGGGCAAATTCACCATCGGCATGGTCATGGCCTTCCAGGGCTTTCTCATGAGCTTCACCGACCCGGCAATGACGCTCATCGACGCCGGGCAGACCATCCAGGAGATGCGCACGGAGATGGAGCGGGTGGAGGACGTGATGGAGTACCCCGAGGACGGCAACATGGCCGAGGGGGAGGATCTGGAGAGCTATGACAAGCTCTCCGGCGCCCTGGAGATGAAGCATGTCACCTTCGGCTACTCCAGGCTGGCGGAGCCCCTCATCGAGGACTTCAGCCTGGATCTGAAGCCCGGCAGCCGGGTGGCCTTCGTGGGCGAATCCGGCTGCGGAAAATCCACGCTGGCCAAGCTGATCTCCGGCCTTTACCAACCCTGGAGCGGGGAGATCCTCTTTGACGGCAAACCCATAAAAGAGATAGACCGGAGCGTGTTCACCGGGTCGCTGGCGGTGGTGGATCAGGACGTCATCCTCTTCGAGGACACCATCGCCGAGAACATCAAGATGTGGGATAAGTCCATCGAGGACTTTGAGATGATCCTGGCGGCCCGGGACGCGGGCATCCACAACGACATCGTGAAGCGCGAGGGCGGCTACAACCACAAGCTCGTTGAGGGCGGCCGGGACTTCTCCGGCGGCCAGCGCCAGCGCATGGAGATCGCCCGTGTCCTGGCCCAGGATCCCACCATCATCATCCTGGACGAGGCCACGTCCGCCCTGGACGCCAAGACGGAATATGAGGTAGTCAAGTCCATCAAGGATCGGGGCGTCACCTGCATCGTGGTGGCCCACCGGCTCTCCACCATCCGGGACTGCGACGAGATCATCGTCCTGGATCACGGCAAGGTGGTGGAGCGGGGCACCCATGAGGAGCTGATGGCCATGGACGGGTATTACACCCGTCTTGTGTCCAATGATTGAGGGGGTGCGCTGTCATGGGATGGTTTGACGAACAAATAAGACAGCGCCGCCTCCAGGATCAGCAGGCCTTCGAAGAGGGCGTCGCCTCCATCGCGGGGGCGGTGCTGGGCCGCCGGGCCGCCCCGGCGGACGAGGCAGAGCGCGCCAAAAGCGCCATAGAGGAGATCCTGCGCTATTACCACGCCAAGGGCCGGGAAGTGCCCGACTCGGTGAAGGACTGGAACGAGCAGCTTGAATTTCTCCTGCGCCCCTACGGCATCATGCGCCGGACAGTGACGCTGGAAAAGGGCTGGTACAAGGACGCCGTCGGGGCCATGCTGGCCCGCCGGAAGGCTGACGGCGCCCTCACGGCCATGATCCCCACGGGTCTGACGGGCTACACCTACGCGGATCCCGAGACCGGCAGACGCCGGCGGGTGAACGCCCGGACAGAGGGGCTTTTTGAAAGGGAGGCCATCGCCTTTTATAAGCCCTTTCCCCAGGGGAAGATCGGCGTCCCCGGCCTGATGAAATACATCGTCTCCTGCATCTCGTGGGCGGACTGGGGCCTCTTTGCCGCGTCCGCGCTGGCGGTGAGCCTGGTGGGATTGCTGCTGCCCCGGCTGAATAACCTCCTGTTTTCCAGCGTGTCGGCCAGCGGCAGCGTGGTGGTGCTGGCGGCGCTCATCTCCTTCATGCTGCTGGTGAACATCAGTTCAAAGCTTTTGAATAAGGTAAAAAAACTCCTCACCACGCGCATGTCGACGAAGGTGTCCGTGGCGGTGGAGGCGGCGGGGATGATGCGCCTTTTCTCCCTGCCGGCCAACTTCTTCCGGCAGTACGGCACCGGTGAGATGGCCAGCCGCGTCATGAATATCAAGGCGCTTTCCACGATGCTCATATCCTCGGTGGCGGCGGTGGGCATTACCAGCCTTTTCTCCCTTTTGCAGATCACCCAGATCTTCGCCTACGCCCCGGCGCTGGTGACCCCGGCGCTGGTCATCGTAGGCGTGACGCTGGTGTTCTCGGTGCTCACCACCGTCCGTCAGCGGGGCGTCACCCAGCAGATGATGGAGCAGAGCGCCAGGGAGAACGGCCTCTCCTACGCCCTCATCAGCGGCGTGCAGAAGGTGAAGCTCTCCGGCGCGGAGAAGCGGGCCTTCGCCAAGTGGAGCGAGCAATACGCCAGGGGGGCGCGGCTTCAGTACGACCCGCCCATGTTTTTGAAGGTGAACGGCGTCATCAGCCTCGCCATCTCCCTCACCGGGACGCTGGTGATGTATGTGGCGGCGGTGAAAAGCGGCGTGTCCGCGGCGGAATACTACGCCTTCAACTCCGCCTACGCCATGATCAGCGGCGCGTTCATGTCTCTTGCCGGCATCGCGGCCATGGTGGGGCAGATCATCCCCATCCTCAATATGGCAAAGCCCATTCTGGAGGCCGAGCCGGAGATCGCCGAGGACAAACAGGTGGTGGAGCGGCTCTCCGGCGCCATCGAGCTCAATCATGTCTCCTTCCGTTACTCGGAGGATATGCCCAACGTGGTGGACGACCTGAACCTCAAAATACGCCCGGGCCAGTATGTGGCCATCGTGGGAAAGACCGGCTGCGGCAAGTCGACGCTCATGCGCCTGCTGCTGGGCTTTGAGACGCCCCAGAAGGGCGCCATCTACTACGATGGCCGGGATATGGCCGGCCTGGATCTGAAAAGCCTCAGGCGGCGCATGGGCGTGGTGATGCAGGACGGCAAGCTCTTTCAGGGCGATATCTACTCCAATATCACCATCTCCGCGCCGTGGCTGACCGTGGACGACGCCTGGGCGGCGGCGGAGATGGCGGGCGTGGCGGAGGACATCCGGCGTATGCCCATGGGGATGCACACCCTGATCTCCGAGGGCAGCGGCGGCATCTCCGGCGGCCAGCGCCAGCGGCTGCTCATCGCCCGGGCCATCGCGCCCAAACCCCGCATCCTCATGTTCGACGAGGCCACCTCCGCTCTGGACAACATCACCCAGCGGACGGTGTCCGAGTCCCTGGACAAGCTCAAATGCACCCGCATCGTCATCGCCCACCGGCTCAGCACCATCCGCCACTGCGACCGGATCATCGTGTTGGACGGGGGGCATATCGTGGAGGACGGCACCTACGAGGAGCTTATCGCCCGGGACGGCTTCTTTGCCGAGCTGGTGGCCCGCCAGAGGCTGGACACAGAACCGGTCGTTGGCGCGTCCGCCACGTCTGATAAATAACCTTAAGAGCTGTTTTCGGTATCGTCAACTGACGGAGTGCCGCGATACAGAGATGGTGCCGTTCATCACGTGGTGCCGCCGGTTCATTCTCCGCCTTCTATGCAGGGCGGCGGACGGGCTTATGCCCGTCCGCCGCCTTTTTGTTCATTCATGTTGTTTCCTCTTTTGTTAACTCAACGATTTTTTCAATCAAAGTAATAAAACCTTCAAATTCTTCTTTTGTAAAATTTTTGTACTTATCTTCAAGTTCGTTCTTAATTTTGGTCGAAAGTTTTGGAAGGTTTTTTAAAGGATGATGGCTGTTTTCAATAGCCTCATCCACCATTGGTTTTACGGTTTTATCCCAAGAAAAATAATCTTCTATTAAGAAATCCCCTCCAGTAACTCCCGTTTTATAAGGGATAAAACTTACAGTTAGATTATTTTGCTTTATATCATCATAATGTGCAATGGCCTCATCCGAAGTAGTCAAGTGCAAAAGTGCCGCTGCTCCTTTTTGTCCCTCATTATCTCTATCAAAAAACACAACGACCTTTTTGCCATTGGGAATAACCTCAAGCAAATCTGTAATAAAGAATTGCATATTATTAGCTCCGCCGGCATTCATAAAATCAACCTGTAGTTGATCATACAAAGGATTGTCATTTTTGAGCAAAGCTATAGCCTGTTTAACATATTTAATGTCCGTTTTACCCTCAAATACGACAAGCGGTCTGTTTGATTTCAGCATCATTCCTTGGCTGATAACATCCCAAGAAGTTCCAGACAAACGCTTGATTTTTTCAATTTTTTCATCTGTCAGAATGACCGAATTCCCCGCTTCACTTTCAAGCATCACTAATTCGTTTTCGTTCGCTAATTGAGCAAGAATTGGAGAGTGCGTAGCAACAATCATTTGACGATCAAACTTACAGTATTCGGCAAAAAGATTGTATAGCTGTTGCTTACGCCCTTCATGAATATTTGCATCGGGTTCATCCAGAAGCAGCAGAGTTTTTTCATCAGAAAGAATTTCCAATACAGCTTTAACAAGTATTAATTTTTTCTCGCCTTCACTAAGCTGTTGAACTGTAATGCCGTTGTTTAAGTAGATTGCCATTTCTGTGATGATTTTTTGGCCTTTTGGCATAAACGCCTGAGTAAAGTACCTAAAGACCTCTGTATCAGTTATTCCCGAATCAACGGGTATTCGATCATCTCCCAATACAATCGCATTTCCATTTTCATCAGAACGTATATCGTTAAAGATACGTTTTTTCAATTCTTGAATGGTAAAGTCTATTCTTATTTCATGCGCTGGATTAATTCTGTCAATAAATGCCTGAAGAAGGGAGTTGGCGTTATGGTAATGGCGAAAATCAAAGCTTAATGTGACTTTGGGTACATCACTAATACCAAGTTCATCTCTAATAAAAGGCACTAAATTTCCATTGTTAGACAACAACAAAGTGAGCAAAGCGACATTCCAGTAATACTTGTTTATAAACATCAATTTCATGCGTTCCAGGTGATAATGAGTTTTTATTCTTCTTATGTATGCCTTATAATACGGTTCATAAAACTGAGTCCACAGGCGGTCTTCTTCACCGCTGTACAACCCGATTATGTTATTCGGTGCGTTTTCGGCAATAAAAGAATCTCTGCTTTTGAACTTATCTGCATAGCAACGCAAAACACCATTCTTATTTTCTATTTTGCAATTCTTATCATCTAAAACATATTCTAAAGTGTAATCACCAGTGATTTTTCGACTTTCCTTATCTTTAAAAAGATCATGAAAAATACCGCTTATAGCCTCTAACACATTGCTTTTACCTGAGCCGTTGTTGCCAACAAGCATAGTGAGACCTTTTCCAGATTCGAAGTCAATAGTGAAGTCCTTTAAGTTTTTATACTGTTCAATGTGTAGTTTTTTAAGCTTCACCGAAAACGGCCTCCTCAAATTCTTTTCTCGCTTGCTTTCGTAGATCTATCGCTTTCTCGTGGAGTCCTTTGATTTGCTTTCTGATTTCATCTACCTTTTTGACTACGGTTTCTTGAGACAAAATATCAGGATCATTAGAGCGCAATGGCAATAGAGGAAGTGTCAGGGCTTTTAAAAAATCCGTCCCAACACGTTGCTGACCGGCTGAGCCCGTAAAATAACTCATAGCAACGTCACGCAGCCTGTTAGATCTCATCAGGCAATGTATATACTCAGGAAGGGCGTTTTTATTTGCTCTGAAAACATGGAACTCTGTAGATCCGTACGCATACCCGTTTTTTAAGTTGATTGCCACAGCGCTTTTTCCGTTTTGCATACATGGTGTTATCTTTGCCCAAATGATGTCATGCTCCTGAAAAGTGGTATATCCTTTACTGTTCGCCGCTTTTCCGTTTTTGCGCTCAATAATTTCCCCATATATGTCAGACACGCATTCCATAGGTATAAACGAAACATCTTCCAAATCGTCTGGGAATATTGTTTTAGGGTTAATTTCACAATAATACTCTAATGGCATATTTTCATATTCCGTTGACTTAAATAGTTCCTGCGGCTTAATTGGGTTGCTGTTCAATTTTGCACCCCAGCCAACCAGTTTGGAAAAACTCGTAGTTTTTAATCGTTTTGATTTCGAATCATCTTTTTCTATAATTCTTTTTTCTATTTTTAATGTATCAAATATATAATTTTCAATTTTTTCTACCAGTGAATCTGCTTCATCTTCGATAACATTCGCTTTTTGAACAGACTCGTTGTATTTTTTTATTAACTCGGTTTGAACCTCCATTGGTGGTAAAGGGAATTTTACACTCAGGAAAACGGAAGGGTTAAAGTGTCTGCCATCCGCTCCAACCGCCAATGTATCCATATAATCAGTTAAAGGATTTTTTTGAAACAATAACTGCAAGTATTCCGGCATTATTAACCTGGTGTTGATGCTCATGTATTTCATATTGCTCGATCCGTATGAATTGGCATATTCATCAGTTACGATCCCAAATTGTCCTCTTACCGTTCGAACCTTACACCAAAACAAAGTGTTAGCCTTACTCTTTTGGTAACGCTTCATCGTTAAAGTATTTCCCTGTGCGATCCGACTGATGTAAACGCCTTCTCCATAAGCGTGAACGCCAAGTATGGGGTATAAATCATCATCCTTGATATCGACCCATTCTATATTGCCGTCATTGAGGACGTCACTGAACGGAACCAGCTTAAATTTAGAATCATAGTGTCTGTTGCTTGATAGACGCTTAACATCCCAGACCAATAGCCTGCTAAATGGGATATGAGTTAAAAGTCCGTTTCTCATCACCATATTAAGCTAACCTCCTGGCCATCACTGATACGGGAAATCCTTCCTTCCGAATTTATGGTATAGGAAACAGAGCGATTGGATTCTTCCCATAGCTTGTTTGAGATCCTATATTCTTTGTATTCATCTTGAAGGGTAGGAAGCTGATTGCCCGCGGAAACAGCACCTGTAGAAGTAATGCCCGCATCCTCAACCATAGCGATAGGGATTTCGTAATCGAAGTATTCTTTTGTAAGCGGTTTGGCCTCTTCGATAATAGCCGCCTCAAGATCTCTGAGTTCTTTTTCTGCTGCACCGCTGAGTGCTTTGATTTTAAGTTTTTTTGCTTTTTCAGCTGCAATCTTTTCTTGTAATGCTTTTATTTGACCGATGTACTTCTGCCTGATCTCTTTTTCGGCTTTTGTTTTTGCACCTAAATATTGAAGTTCTTCCTCTTCGGTAAAACGCTTGAAGAAAACAAGGCTGGGCTTTACTGTTGCGCCGGCGGCGATAAAGACATCTTGAGGGATTGAACAAATCAAAATGATTTTAGCCTTGCCTTCAAAATATTCACGGATTTTCTGAAGATTGGATGTGTTAAGAACACCTTCCGGCAAAACCATGCCCATGCGGCCGCCCTTTTTGAGCAGTCTGAGGCAACGTTCCATAAAGAGAACTTCGGTAAGCCCGGACATAGAACCTACATCATACAAAGAAAGCAAGGACTTACCAATGTTGTCATTTACCTGCTCAAGTGCTTTTTCATAGGCTTCGCCGTATTTGGCCATGTATTTTGCAATCAGAGCTTCATCGGTAAATTTATCTGCTTCGGTAATTTTTTGGGATTTATCAATTCTCGCGCCAAAAGGAGGATTCGTTAAGATAACGTCGAAACGCTCTTCAAAAATATCGTTAACATTCAGCAAGCCATCGTGATGATAAACGCCGCCGTGTCCGTCGCCGTGCATGATCATATTCATTTTTGATGTTCTTGCCATACGGGGGTTAGCATCTGTTCCGTAAATGCAATTATGGGACAGATTATACATACGGCTGCCTTCTACTTGGGTGTCAAGTTCCTTGTTGAGTGTGGATTGCATAGCTTCAATGCGTTCGTTGATAACCACCTGTTCTTCTTCGGACAAAGAATCATAGTTATCACCTTCAATAACCGAACGCAATTCTGCTTTTGCTTTCTTTACATCTTCTTCGATTTTTTCACGCATATATTCAAATGCTTTAATCAAAAAGCCGCCGCTGCCACAAGTAGGATCACACACCGTTTCCATCTCGTTGGGGTCAAGAATATGCGTCATAAAATCAACGATAGTACGAGGTGTGAAGTACTGTCCCAATTCGCCGCGGAATGTAGTACCCAGGAATTGTTCAAAGGCGATACCTTTAACGTCATCTTGCGTATCGGAAAGATTATAGGTTTCAAGTTTTTCAAGAATTTGTTCAAAACTGTTTTGCCTGATTTTGATGATTTCGTTTTCTTCAAACAGCTGGTCATCCTTAAATTCTTCCTTGGTATTGTAAAACAAGAATTGCATATAAGGAAGATCTTTGGGAGTTCCTTTCAGATTGGGACGAATTTCTTTTTCGAACCACTTTTCTTTTTCTACAAATTCATCCTTGGTAAATACTTTTGCACCACGTTGTTCACGCTCGTACTTAATTTTCATAAATAGAATCTTACTGATCTCATCAAACGCACCCTCGGGCGAAAGCTTGTCATTGTTACGAATGATGTTGTGGCAAGTGCGAAGGATCCTGGTGAAATCGTCTCTTGTGAATGTTTTGGTTTTTGAAAGAATATCCTTTACCTTTTTGTCATTCAGAGCTTCTTCGGCCGTAGGAATTGCCACAACTTCTACTAACTCTTTAGGAAGATAATCTTTGTCGACATTAAAGTATTTTGTTTCTTTTTCATTCGTGGTTACAAAGAAGCTTGCACCGGCCCAAGAAGCATAATTATACCCCTGATAATAATCTTCTTCACGAATGCGAACATTTTCTGCTTTACATTCAACAACAATAAAAGCGGCTTTGCTTTCGATTTTATCCTGTTTGGATTTCCAAATTACAATATCTGCACGCGCTTTGCCTTGACCACGTTGAGAGTTATTGACCTTAATTTCCTGAGCCATTTGGTCAAGAGAATAGCCATAATCCTCAACGAGAATCTTTATGTATTCTTGACGCACCTTCTCCTCGGGCGTTTCGATATGCCAAGAATCAGTTAACGGACAAAAGATTTTTCCGTTGTCCCTTTTAATGTTTAATGTGCTCATATTGCCCCTCCAAAATCAATTGCTTTTCTGGTTATGGATTTCTTTCAAATCCTCTATTGTCTCCTTGCTTTCTGGAATCATTATACCAAATCGGAGCGGATTTGCAACGCAAAGACTCAATTCTCTTTCGCATATGCCGGAGAACGATTGCACATCCGCTCGATTTGAGGTATAATGTCTGAAACCAATTTATTTACAAATCGGAGGTAACCATCATGCGTGTAAAAACTTCGGAGCCAAGCCCATCTGCTATCCTCAACAGGTGTTCACCCTGACCCACAAGACGTTTACCGTCAGCGTGGCGGCTGCCGCCCATGTGACGGAGTTCGGCTCCTTTTCGGACTATCTGTGGAGCTGAACCGGGGGCAAAACGCTCCTCTATCGGGGGCACGATCAGGGCCTGATTCCGACCTCCACGCCACTGTCTGACCGCATCGCCAAAGATTTGAAGCGGCGGGGGCTGAAGTTCATCGGCAGCGTCACCGTCTACGCCCATCTGCAGGCCGCCGGTTTGGTCAACGATCACCTCAAGAGCTGTTTTCGGTATCGGCAGTTGGTGGATCACTGTGATACGAAAGCCGTGGCGGTATAATCATATCAGTGGGCCGGTTCATCAGGAGGAAAAAATCATGGAGAACATAGAGTTCAAAAATCTTGCCGGAATCATGCTCATACCTGCCCGGGCAAACGGGGTCGAGGGCTGGTTTGCCTTTGACACCGGGGCGATGCAGACGTCACTGAACAGGAGCTATTTTCCGGAGCTTGTGGGCGAGACGAAGCAGGTCGCCATATTTGATGAAAATGTTGCCCTGTCCGGCGCTGCGGAAACGAATCTTCAAGAGCTTGTTTTCGGCAATATCGCAGTAAATGATCTGCCGGTGATCCTTATGGACATGACGTATGTGGAAACCAGCCTCAGAACGGTTGAGCCGGATATCCGCTTTCTTGGCTCTATCGGCATGGAGGCTTTTGGGAATGTGCCGATCCTGCTGGACTATGAGCACTCTAAAATCACCGCTGCCCCAGACATTGATACCGACGGTGCGGAAAAGTTCCCGCTCTCCATGGAAGCGCTGCCGGTCATTACATTGGAACTTGCCGGCGAGTCCCATAGATTTGTCCTTGATACCGGTGCGAATACATGCCTGCTGTCAAGTGAACTCTCGGGAACAATAACTGCGACGCCGTTGCCGGATTCTCCTGGAGTCTATGTCATTTCGAGCGTAAAGGCCGGAACGCATCAATACCAAAATGTAAATGCCGTTTTCACTGACCTTTCCCACATCCGTGACCGTGTTGATGTAGACGGCGTGATCGGCTATCAAATTCTTTCGCCGCAGTTGTCCCTTCTTGATTTTCCAAATGCCGCGCTGTATTTGTTCTAAATGAAGCAAAACCGCTGCTCCGGAACCTGCCGTCTCTTGGCGCTGCTTTGTGGCACCATATACGAAAATTACCAGCGGCCCATTTCGCATAGAAAAACAACCTTCGCTCAAACTATGCTCGGATTCCACGATCCAACGAAAGACAAACCGAAACGAAACACAAAAGGAGACGAAGGATATGTCTAACAAGAACACTTCTAACCGCCTGGTGGTTCCCGGCGCCCGCGACGCCATGGATAAGTTCAAGATGGAGGCCGCCAACGACCTGCGTGTACCCATACCAGCTTAAAGAAAATGGTGAAAAAATCCAAACGATACATAAACGGTGAATTAGCCCACAAAGCGGGGAAATTTCGGAAGAAAAATGCCGGAATTTCCCCGCCTATTTTATAGTAAATTCAGGATATATATGGATGTAATAATTTCGTAATAAATTCAATCGCCTAATTTTTGGATATTGAGCCGGCGCCGCGCACAGAAAATTTGGGCTTCGCTTTGCGATTTTTTTCGGTTGCTCTTGCAATTTTTTCACCAGGCGGTATTCTATATCTATAAGCTGCGTCGGGAGCGGCGCGAATTTGAGGTGAGCGGTATGAAGAAGGTACGAATCACCGTCATGCGGATGGCCCGCTACGACGACTTGATCCAGCGGTATGAAAACCCCATCGGGCACCCCTGCGATATGCGGGAGGGCCAGGTGTTCCTTGCCGACGGCTGGCAAAAGCCGGAGGGTTTTTGCGACAGCGCCTGGGACACTCTGTCCCCCTTTGTGATGACGCTGGCCTGCGGCGGTGAGGACATCTACGACGGGTGGATGAAAAACAAGAAGTCCGCTATGCTGTCCTGCAACGACGGCTTCCGGCCGGTCAGCTTTCTGGTGGAGACGATAGAGGAGGAAGGACATAATTGATAATGTGCTCCACGCGAAGGGCTGTCTGATTTTTTCTGCGGATAACGAATCATACCTATGGTACACTGATAATTGGGAAGAGGGTGAGTACGTGTCTACAGTGACGAGGAATATTCTTGAGTATATTGTGATCTGTGTAAGTGAGTTTGCCAAGCGACACGGGCTTGCTCAAAACAAAGCGTACCTATATTTAAGCAAATACAAGGGAATACAGTTCTTGCGAGAATTCTACGATGTCGAACATACACTTTCGTTTGATGAGGCGGTTGACGACTTGACCAATATACTTTTCACAAAGGGAGGCCTTTGCATTACCTCAGAAAAGTTAGGGTCATGCATGAGTGAGCAGCAGCAAGAAATGCTGGAATATACCACGCAGGATCTTATTGCCTTTTTGATGGAAGACCTAAACCTACCCATGGAGACAGCTATGGATCGGGTATACTCCTCAAATGTTTTTTCAAAACTGTCTGATCCGATGACCGGCCTCTATTTGCAGGGCTCAGCATATGTATATGAACTGCTCAAGCGGGAACTTGCTTGACGGTATGGTAGTGTTCGCTCAAGTCCACCCGGTCAGGTTCCTGCTGGAGGCGCTGGACGAGGAAGCAGGAAAATAGGGAGCAAACAAAAGGGGCCTGGGATCATCCGATCCCAAGCCCCTATCACTTGAGGTAACCTACACCCAGAGATTACTGCGTTGGATCATCAATTCTGTATAACATTGCGAACCCTAACATCGTGATGAATGAAGTTTTCACTGTTAAGCTGTTGGGTAACTTCGTCATACACTGGTGCAGTCCCTAGAGGATCTTTAATTGTTAAGACCATGCAGAATTCTTGACTTAACTGATAGTCTCGTTTAATAGCATCTCTTTCTATGAAATCTCTGAAAAGACCTTCGATTTTCAGATACCACTTTCGATTTGATGGTAACCATTTTTCCTTTTCGGCAGGTTTCATCTCCGCCAAGTCCACGGCATACTTTTTTACTGGATGGAATTTTTTTCCGTACTTGACGAGCGTACATTCTCGCTCAAACCCAGTGAGAGGATGGATACCCTTTGATCTTGCGCTATACAAACCATCGTTCAATATATTCTGATTTACATCAAGTCCAAGCCTATTTTTAATAGTAGGTCTATCAATATCTCGTTCCTTTTCTTTCTCATATGTTCCGAAGAATACATCTATGTTGGATTGACAATACTCACCTGCCTGCTTATCGTCGACAAGAGTTTTATTAACCAGTGTCAGTATAATCTGTCCACGAAAGAAACCATTCTCATCAACCATACTGATTGGATAAGGAAAGTTGAACATTTCAATAAAACTACCTTTATCTAGGGTATCTCTTAAGATCAAGGTGATTTCATCCGGCGAGTTATAAAGAATATCGTGTGCTTTTATTGGAACACCGAAGCCCATCTGATTTATCTTTTCTGTCATTTTCATTTGAATACCTGCAGGATACTTAGCATAATGAATTGTTAATGCCTTCAGCAAAAGAGGATCAAACTCTTCTTGCATTAAATAGGCAAGATCTGCAACGATTCTGGTCACCGCTGGTGTAGAAAAACTTGTTCCAGCATATCTTACTTCTTCATCATTAAGATTAAACGTACGGACGCCATGCTCTATTCTTCTCCCAGCATGCATTCCTGCATTACCACCATAGAAAACGAGTTCTGGTTTTATAATACTCGCTGGTCCGGGGCCAACACGCGTAAAAGGTGAGGGAGTATTTGCCTCTGCGTAGTCATATTCTTCTTGCTTTTCAGCGATTGAACCAATCGTAAGAGCTCTGACAGAATCTGCTGATTTGCTAATCCTTTGTTTTGGTAAACCTATCTCAAAATTATGACAGTTTCCAGCAGACTTGATGATTAAAACATTATTCTCATCCTGAATATTATCTAGGGCCATTCCGAATTCGGAGAAGTTGTCCAAATCACTTTGGGTGCTTTCGCCAAGCGACATGTTCCAGATTTTAATTTCAGGATTGCGTTCTACAGCCTCTCGAACATTATCAATAAGATCCTCTGGATAAATCTCTTGTTTTGGATAAACCAAGGCACTAAAAAGATTTACTCCCTTTGTGCTAGAAATATCCGTTTTATTTAAATCATCAGAGTACTCAATGATGCTTGCAACTGATGTTCCATGGCTTCTATCAGCATATTCTTCCAAATAATTTGTATGCTCGTTTTCAAGAAGCCAAGGTGACAAATGGCCGATAGCGGCAATTCCCGTATCTAAAACCCCAACCGTTGGGTAATCTTCGCCCACTTCTGGGAATTTTGGTGGAATGATCTCTTTATCAGAAAGCGCCTCTGTTAATATGTCAATCGGAGATGTCTTTTCGACGCTATATAGCCCTTCAAACTTTTCTAGTTGCTGAAATTTAGCTAATGAATCCACGGTCACACGATAAACGAACATATCTGCAGTAAAACGAATTTTTCTTTGAATTTGTATGTCAACATCGTTGCAAAAAGACTCAAAAAGAATGCGCGTAAGGTTGTTTCTGTCAAAATCGTTATAATCAAATAACCTTGTCCTGTACTCGGTATGGCCGCTTTCATATGGATCAATAAATGGACGAAAAATCTCAATGTCAGCCAAAGAGGATGTGAGAGTTGCTGCTTCTTCTTTATGGATGATGCCCTCTAAATTGTCCAAAACAGTTTCGCTGCATAAAACCGATAGAATCTGCCTATCGCCATAGATACCTATTACGTTGTCGTTTCCATCGCTTTCGAGTATATCAACTACACGCCCTCTATGGGTTTTGGCAATGGCATTATCATTCAAACTGGTAGCCATAATTACTGGTAATGTTCTTTGTTTATTTGCTTCTTTAATAAACTGGGAGCGAACTTCGTGTAAGTTTGAGGATAAGAACTGAGCATGTCTTTGAAGTTCTTCGCCATGAAGGGTAAATCCTGGCTCTTGATTGCGGCCGCCTCCCTCGGTGCTTCTATCATCATAATCTTTTCTTTTCTCAAAGATCTTTATTGGTAGATATTTATCACTCATTTTTGTTAACCCTTTCTGCAAAATGATCTATCTTGCGTCTGGAAATGTCCGCATACGCTGCTATTCTATTTTTCGGAACTCCACATTTTAGCATAAAGATGGCCATATCATCTTTTGAGAAATTTCCATGATTTTTGAAGAAATATACTTCGCCAATAATACTTTCCATATTCAATTCAACATTTTCTTTCAGTATGGCTTTTTTTGATAGATTATTCTTAATTTTTTTTATATCCGAGTATGAAAGCCCTTCCATAGAGTGATAAATCTTTTCCCATTGACTTTTTTTTATTTGGTCTGTATGCAAAAAGTCAGGAAGTAGCCCCATCATTTGCTTAATCTCAGGAATTCCTGGACGTGGCATTTCAATGACGGACTGAAATCTCCTCCATATAGCATTGTCCAATAGCTCTTGATGATTTGTTGCAGCAACCAAAATGCCATCATTGCAGTAGTCATCAATATTCTGTAACAAACTGTTTACAACTCTTTTTAGTTCCCCCAGTTCGTGTTGGTCATCTCTCGCTTTCGCTATTGCATCGAACTCGTCCAGGAACAAAACGCAAGGTTGTCGCTTCGCATATTCAAATATTTTATGAATATTTTTAGCAGTTGCTCCAAGCAACGATGAAATTAAACTATCTAACCTAGCAGTAACAAGCGGCAACTGCAATTTAGAGGCAATATATGCGGCGACTGTTGTTTTACCACATCCTGGGTATCCATATAACAGGATCGACTGAGAAAACTCAAGTCCCATATCATCCATAATTTTTTTATGTTGGATCGTATCAATAAAATCCTGTAGTTTTGATTGGACTATTGCCGAAAGGATCAAATCATCGGTTACTGGATTATAATCAATATCTACTATATTCATTCGGCTTTCTTGGTCAACAGGAATCGGAACCAGTGAATCAGTTGTCGCTTTCCCAGAATTTTTTTTCTCCAATATATTTCTTATACGTGCACTCCCTCGCGTTTCACCATCATCTTCCATCTTTTTCGCAAGAAGCAAAGCGAAACTTCGCACTTTTTCTTTATCACGCTCTAGTCCTGCTTCTAATATCTTGCTAATCTCGGAATAATACAAGTGACCATCTCCTTTTGAGGATTCTAGTTCATGATTATTATATCATCATGGCGAGCGCTTTGCAATACATAATGAGCATATTTTTGACTTTTTGAGCAAAAATTTTGTTTTTTGAGCAAATAGCGTGAAATGAATGCGCATTACTAATAAATTTGTGCTTGATAAAGACCTACATTATGTGGATGAGTAGGTAAGCTGTCCTGCAACGACGGCTTCCGGCCGGTCAGTTTCCTCCTGGAGGCGCTGGAGGAGCAAACAAAGCGCATTGACAATGAATGTGCGTTGTAGTACAATACCGATGAAGGAGTGTGATTGAAATGCCCGGCGATTATAATTTGAGTGTACGTGTGGATTCTGCATTGAAAACCCAGGCGGAGGAAGTGCTGTCTGACGTGGGGCTGACCCTGTCCGGCGCGTTTACGATGTTTTTGAAGCAGATCGTCCGGGAGCAGTCGGTGCCGCTCTCTCTGTCGCTGAATTCCAGCAACGCGGTGTATGCCGATCTTCTGGAGGCGCAGACGGAACGGATGAACGGCTATCAGGGGCGTAGCGGCAGAGACGTTCTTTCCGACATGAAGCGCGCTATCGCAGAGGTAGAAACCAGTGAGTAAGTATGCGGTGATCGTGTCCCGGCGGGCGGATGAGATGCTGGTCCAGCACGCCAGGTTTTTGGCGAGGGTCAGTGTGCCGGCAGCGGAGCGGATGGTATCGGAATTTGAGTCGGTGCTGGACGCTTTGGAGGACAACCCCTATCAATACCCGGTGGACGACGA